>NZ_JBKGUA010000032.1:0-81860 GCF_046543485.1 Paraburkholderia sp. EG304
GCCTCCGTGCTGGAAATCGCCGGGTGTCGCCCTCGTGCACACCATGCGGCTCTGGCAGCAATGCTAACCCGCGTCTGGTTTCTCACGGCGGGCCAGCCACCACATCACGGAAAGTCATACTGCCTAAGCTTACCCTATGGACATTCGCCAGCAAGGGAATAGCCTCCAGCTTCATCTACCAATCTGAGACATCGAGCGAAGTGAAACCTCGCAAGCGCCTTTGCGGTGTGCGTCTGGCCACGTCCCTTCAACGATGGTCCCGGTACGATGTTTTCTTGCATTTCCGCCGCTTTGCGAATAGAGATTGATGAAAACCAGAATTGCCGGATTCGATGGATTGCGCGCGATCGCCGTGCTCATGGTGTTTCTCCACCATCGGCTGTTCGACGGCATAGGCGAGATCGGGCATCTCGGCGTATGGATCTTCTTTGCGCTGAGCGGCTTTCTGATCATCGGCATCCTGTCGTCGCAGCGCGCGCACATCGAATCCGGCGACAGCCGCTTCGGCGCCGAACTCGGACGCTTTCTGTTTCGCCGCACGCTGCGCATCTTTCCGATCTATTACCTGATGCTGGTCGTGACGTGCGGGATGATGGCATTCGGTCTCACGAATCGGGAACTCGCGAGCGGCATGCCGTTTCACTTCGCGTATCTTTCGAACTTCTGGATCGGCTCGGTGCTGCGCTACTGGCCGGGCCGCTATTCGCACTTGTGGAGCCTCGCGATCGAGGAGCAGTTCTATCTCGTGGTGGCGCCGCTGTTGCTGCTGCTCGCGACGCGGCGACATCGAGCGGCATGTTGCGCGATGGTGGCGGTCGGCCTCGCTGCATTGTTTGCGATGCGCGCTGCGCATTGGGAGGAGATCACCATCTACACGCACCCGTTGAGCAATGTCTGGCTGCTCGCGTTAGGCGGTATTGGTGGCGGGATCATCGCAAACGATGGGGGCCGCGTGCGCGCCTGGCTCGGTCATGGCCTGACGCTGTTCATGCTGAGCCTCGTCGTGATCGGTTTATGCGCGACGGAGCCGAGGTGGAACCTGCTCGATGATCCGTGGCTGTATACCGCGATCAGCGCGACGTATGGGGTTGGCATTGCGGCGCTGGTGACTTCGATCGCGTGTTGCCGCAATGCCACCGTGATGGGTCTGTTACAGACGCGTTGGCTCGCCGCTCTCGGGCGTATCAGTTACGGCTTTTATCTGTATCACAACCTGATCCCCGACCTGACGCGTAGCCGTCGTGCCGAAGCATTGTTTGGGGGCGCCGTGCCGGCGTGGGCACATGCGCTGGGTATCGTCGCGTCGTTTGCGATTTCGCTTGGCATTGCAGTGCTGTCGTGGCGGTTAATCGAGGCACCGATTTTGCAAGTGAAGGCGCGCGGCGACTCGTCATTGAAAACCTCCGTCAAGCCGCCTCGGGTTCAGGCACGATCATCATCGCGCTCTTGTGCTCGGCGATGAGACGATAAACCGTCTCGCCTGGCACGGTCTCTTGTTCGGGCAACTGGTTTGAAATGTCGTGCCGCACCGGCTGGTATGCGTGCAGCAGCCCATAACACGGTTCGTTGAGTCCCTTGAGCAGCACGCTCGCATGCTCGATCTCGCTCTTCATTTGCAGGCCGGCGTACTGCGACGGCGGCGCCGCGAGACTGAACAGGTCGCCGTCGCTGTTGAAGCTGAACTTCGACACCATGTCGAGGCTGATGCGCGAGGACTCCTGCAAGTCCGATGCGGCGCCGCTCGACGCTTCGGAAAACATCGTCTGACCGGAGTAGGCCGAGTCACGGACGCGCTCCCGCGCCTGCCGACTTCGATAGCGGCGCATGGCCGACAGGCGTAGAAGCTCCAGATTGGACCTTGACCTCCAATCATCTTGATCGCATGGAAAGCCGAAAATGCTGCCCACACCGCCGTTTGCCATCGGACGCGAACTCGCGTTTGATCCAACCAGCTACAGAGGATTTTCCGTCTATAAACAAAAGGAGCTGCTTATCCCAGTTCAGGCGGCGATTCTCAGTTACCTGGCGTCCCGCTGACGTCGATGCAAAGGCCGAATGAATGGCCGTTATTGAGCAAACTGAAGGCCCCTTGTGGGTCGCAAGCGCCTGTTGCGCTCTACGAGAGGTCTGCCTCATTCGCCGACGTTCATCGCGACGGTGACGCTGCAAGACGCCACCATGGTGCCGTTGTAGACTGGCAAACGGAGTGTTCCCTGCGGCAGGTTTGGCCGGAACGCGCGGCGAAATTTCTGCCGTGTAGAAGGGGAATGGAGATGAAGCTGCTCGCCGCCTTCGCGGCGGTCACTGTTGTGAGCGGGATATCCGCAGCGCAGGCCCCCCAGCCGGTGCCTTCCCTCCCTCTCGTGCAAAAGTGGGTCAAGTTCACCGACCCGCAGGAAAGCGCGTTCGCAGTCGAAGTACCGGAGGGCTGGAAGGTCTCGGGCGGGACAGTTCGGCGGAACGCGCTCCAGTATCGCAGTTGGGTCACGGTCACGGCACCTGATGGCGCGACCATCCTCGCGATCAACGATCCCACCGAATGGAGTTACGTCGAGCCAACGCCGATGCTCGCAGCTGCCGGCTTTCGCGAGGGAAGCATCTATGGTGGCGGTGGCGGCACGACCTACACTGTGGCGCCCTACCGCGATGGAGCGCATTTCGCCGCCGCATGGGGTCAGCGCAAGCTGGCTTCCGCCTGCGGTGCAGTCAGACTCGCGGACGGCCGTGCGCGACTGGACCTTACGCAGCAGATCAATGGTTATGCGCGGGCCTACGGCATTCACCACGACGTTGGCGAGGCGACTTTCACCTGCTCGAAGGGCGGGCTGGCGATGACGTCCTATGTCCTTACGAACGTCATCGCTATCGGCGGCCCGGCTGGCACCATCTGGTATGCCGACACGATCCTCGGTTTCTTGTCGCCAACGCCAATGGCGGGCATGGCGGCCGGATTGATGGCTCATATGGTGCGTTCAGTCGAGGTCAACCCCGCTTGGGTCGCGCGCCAGTCCCAGACTAACATGGACGTCTCGCGCATCGCAGCGCAGACGAACGCGGCGATGTCGAACTCGATCATGCGCGGCTGGGAGAATCGAGGCGCGGTCATCGACCGCGTGATGGAGGAGGGCTCCCGCGCTCGGCTCGGCATCGATATCTATGCCGATCCATTGACCGGGATCCGATACACTGTCGCCAACGCCCACAAATTCTACTGGGTGAACCCCACGGGTAGCGTCATCGGCACCGAAACCGACACCGCGCCTAACGGCTACACGCGCCTCGCCCGCGTGCCTCCCTGAGCCGGGAGGCTGGTACTGGAGAGGCCCGCCTCCTTTTGGGAAAGTGTTCAGCTTATCTGCCCTTTGAAGCCGTCGTTAACCTCCTGCGGCTCCGAGTGGCCGGATCGGGGCGGCCGCGTTGCGCCCGCGTCCGGCCGAACGCGGCCAAAAGAGGACATTGCATCACCACTGCGCACTGACGTTCGAATGGCGGCGCTGCCTTTGCAAACGGTCACCGAACCGTTCCTCCTGTAAGCGGCTGATCAATTTTCCGTTCGGATGGTAGCGCGTGCAGAGCGACCGTCATCCATGGGCTCGCGGCAGCGTTCGACGGATGTTGTCAGAAAGGCGCAGCCGCGAAATCGTTGATACTTTTGTTAAGAGATGTTGGCATGGAACTTGATAACCGATTCATCTGGGCGGCAAACGCTACGATGGCAGCGTTTCACGACCGGTCCGCGCGGGTCACACTGCAGATTTTTGGTACATCTCGGCAGAAAAGAGAAAGAATCACGGCCTTGGCGAGCTTAGGCTTGACGTCATGGGCCAATCAGCTCGGCGCAAAACATGACGCCCATGAAGTTACCTTTGATTGAGATCGGAGCACCAGCGACGGTGGAATTACGCCTGTTCTGTCTATCGCCGTGTAGGCGGCGTACGCGCTGTTAGGATGGGCCGCGGCGGTCGTCACAGCGCTCCGCCATCGCTCGAGCCAAAAAGACCGGTGGATTCCATTGCCGCGCGGCCTATGCGGACCATGATCACTCCAGTGCTACTGAAGCACTCCGCAACAGAGCGCGTGGCCGGCAGCGTTGCGACTTCTCCGGCAAGCCGAACGGGCCGCTGCACCGATAAGAGGCCGCTGCGGCGCAGGGTGCCCCATTATTTACTAGTGCGCATCGGGAGTACATCATGAATGAAAAAATCGAAAAGGCTACAAGAATCCTCGCAGTTTTGTTCGCCGTGACGGCGACCGTGTTCCCGCCCGGCTCAGCGATGGGGCAGCAGCCCGCGGCCCCGATCGCGGGCGCGGTGCCTCTCGGCGTGAGCGTCACGCAAACGGAACTCGTAGCGAAGGGGTGGCGTGCATCGAAGCTAGTCCACACCGACGTGTACAACGACAAAAACGAAAAGATAGGACGGGTCGACGACATGATTATCGCGCCCGACGGGTCACTTTCCGTGGCCATTATAGATGTTGGTGGATTTCTCGGCATCGCCGCGCACCGCGTCGCTATTCCGGTGCAGCGGTTCAAGCAGATCACACCGAAAATGATACTGGATGGCGCGAGCAAGGATGCGCTGAGCAAACTCCCGGAATTCCAATACGCCAAGGGTTGAAATCAGCCGCCGAGAATCCGATTTTCACCCTTTCATCTATAAACGAAGGGCTAGCCATACTTTTCGATCTAGAGAATTGGAAGGCCCTCAGATTTTGTCGCCCCTGGCCCTGAGCGAGCCCGTGCGGCCGAGCAGGGAGGGGCACATTCCAACCACCTGCATCGCAACGACAAGCAAGTGTGCTCGTCTTCGCTCACCGGCTTTGCAACCCGGTGAGCGAATAATCGGGCGGATGCTTATGCGCACCGACGTAGGGTGGCTGAAATGTCTCAGCCAACCAGGTTAAAGACTGAGAGAGAAGTATCTATCCCTTGACTTTGAGCCATCCACGGATGACGCATTGAATGCGGTCTATGACCGGGCAGGTCGCCGTTAATGCCTTTGCAGGTGCGCCTCAATTTCGCGCGCATCGAGGGCCGAGAGATCCTCGTTGATCTCTTCGAAAATCAAGTGACGCGTCTCCTCGCTCACACGCTCGCGCAGCATCCCGAGAAACTTCGGCGCTACGGCAAATCGCAATCGCTGATACCGCTGATGGAGCCGTCCCTGTTCGATGTAGTCGGCGACGGTCCTGGCGAATTTTTCGCGTTCCTTCTCGCTCAGCGTCCGTCCACCAGGGACGACATTGACGAGGTCTTCGATTTCCCGCAAGTCCAGTTTAAGTCCCCGTGTCTCGAAGATTCGAGCACGACTGCCGTCGGCAACGACGACCCAGGTAGTGACAGCCATGATGCGCCTCTCAGTGTGATTGGTCGCCGGCCCGGCGGGCATCGCCAATCGTCGCGTCACGCTAGCGAGCTCGCGGGTCAGCGACACTCTATCTCCAACGCCCGTCGATGACGGACCGTGGGGCCTCCCCTCGTTCCTGCGCGAGCGACGGATAATCCGTATATCCGCGCTCGCCGCCTCCATAGAACGTGGACGGATCCGGCGAATTGAGCGGAGCGTGCAACCGCAAGCGTTCCGGCAGGTCGGGATTGGCGATGAACATCCGTCCGAACGCGATCAGGTCCGCGTTGCCGTCCTCGAGCCATCTTTCTGCACTGCCGCCGTCGAACCCGCCCGCGACCATCAGCACGCCACGGTAGGTGCGGCGTATCAAATCGGTCATGCGTTTCGCGCGCGCCGTGAAAGCGACATCCTCACCGGTCGCCGCGAGCGCGGGATTGACGATGTGCAAATAAGCCAGCCCGTATCGATTGAGCTTCTCGATGACATAAGAAAAGGTCGTCTCGGGATCGTCGTCATGCATGTCGTTGAAGGTGCCGAGAGGCGACAGCCGGACGCCGACCTTTTCCGGCCCCCACACTTCGCAAACCGTTTCGATCACCTCGAATAGCAGCTTGGCCCGACGCTCGCTCGATCCGCCGTATTCGTCCGTGCGACGGTTCGTGCCAGACAACAGAAACTGATCGACCAGATATCCGTTCGCTGCGTGCACTTCGACGCCGTCCACTCCGGCAGCCTTTGCGTTGCGCGCACCCCTGAAGTATTGGCGCACGAGATACGGCACCTCTTCGACCTGCAGCGCGCGAGGCGTGACGCAGGGCGCGACGACACCTTCGCCGCGCTCGTTTTCGATGAACGCCTCCGCTTTCGGCCGAACAGCAGAGGGCGCAACGGGCAGCATTTCATCGGGCTGCAACGAGGGGTGCGATATGCGTCCGACGTGCCACAGCTGCATGAACATCAACCCGGCCGCCTCGTGCACGGCGTCCGCCACGAGCCGCCAGCCTTCGACCTGCTCGCGACTATGGATCCCAGGCGTCCATGCATAGCCCTGTCCTTGCATCGACACCTGCGTCGCCTCGCTGATGATGAGCGCGGCCGCTGCGCGCTGCGCGTAATAGCAGGCGTTGAGCTGCGACGGTATGTTGCCTGGTCGGCTCGCGCGCGAACGCGTCAGGGGCGCCATCACGACACGATGACGCAGGTGGTAGCGTCCGACCTTTACGGGTTGGAAGAGCTTGCGCAGCGAGACTTGCTCGTCGTGCTGCCCGGCGTCCCTGGGCGCGATTTCCGTCTCAGGCATATTCGCTCCTTGTGTCTTTGATTCGCCCCGAAAAGTGCTGCCATAGACGCGTCGATGCGTCGATGCGTCGATGCGTCGGTGTCAGATCGCATCGACATGATCCCCGTTAGTACCGACGACGAGTGAGTTTGCGTCTTCGCGGGTTGTTCGGGCTCGGGGTGAACGGCGATTGGATCGCTCGCGGGAAAGGTCTCTCCGAGCGCCTCGTCGAGTTGTTCGTCGAGGGTCATCGGCGCTTCCTGCTCCTCGACTTTCGACTTCCGGATGTCGACGCGGCTGTCCTTTGTCATATAACGCTCCATAGGGAACCAGCGGAATCTCGCTGTCGCACCGGCGTTGCGTGCATGCAATCACGGTGGTTGGAGACGGAGATCGTCACCTCCATCCCGCACATCAAAAAACGCGGCATGACGACATTCGGGTCGACGTCACTGATCTTCCTTCGGGTTGGCGAGAGATCGGCGCGTGCGTAAAGCAGAATTCAAGATCACAACCCTGATGCAGGGCAGCGATGCTTATGCTGTCGTTCCACTGCTGTTCAGGCTCTCTAGCGCCTTCCTCAGGCGTTCCTCCTGATCGTTCGTGAGAGACGTCTTTAATACCTTTCCGCCGAAAGGCTTTAACTCTGGCAGGACCTTGTCGAAATTCACGCGACGCACAAGGATGAAGAGCGCCGACGAACCCGGCTCAATGTTCTGGCCCGTCGAACGCATGAAATCGTCATCGATTCCATAGTCCGACAGCGCGCCCGACAATGCGCCCGTGCCAGCACCAATGGCCATGCCTGTTGCCAGCCCGACGAGGGGATTGAGCAACATGAGCCCAACCAGCGCACCAAATAGACCACCCCAAGCCGCACCACTGACAGCGCCGATCTTGACGAGATCGACGGCTTGCTTGAGGTGTACCTTGCCCTTCGCGCTACGGACCACGATGCAGGCATCCTCAAGGTCGATCAGATGTTCCTTTTGCATCTGCTGGAGTTTGGTCAACACCTGGTCGGCTGTCTCTTCGCCTTTGAAGCTTACAACGACTAGATCGCTCATCGATTTTCTCCTTTTCTCTGGGAAATAATCCGAGACCCTTCCGCGGGAAGATGGTCGAATTCATGCTCAGCGCCACGCGCGAGCCGGTCGATCGCATCGCAAAGCAGCTGCGCTGCCAGCCAACCTTGCACATGCCGCCCGGCGCGCACTTTGGAACTTTGGCCGGAGCCATTGACGCGGCGACGATGGCATCAAGATTAGATTCTTGCGGCTTGCACTTCTTCCTCATTCCTGCAGGACGTGTCGGATCTCTGCGCTTCTGCCGCTCGGCCTTCAGATGTGAACCTACGGCGGGATTGCGCAAAAACTGCACAGGCGTAGGGAAGAAAATCGGCACGGCACGCCCTACCGTGGCGCGATGCGTGTCGCGCTGGGTGTGGCCCGCGTGCGCGCGTTAGTCCATCAACAAGCCGACGAGGAGCAGCGATGAGAACCGACGAAGACATCAAGCGAGACGTGGAGTATGAACTGACGTGGGATCCGGACATCGATCCATCAGATATCGGGGTTGCGGTCAAGGACGGTGCGGTCACATTGTCTGGTTTCGCACGCAGCTTCCGGCAAAGGACAAAGGCCGCGGAGGACGCGACGCGTGTGCGCGGCGTGAAGGGGGTCGCAAACGATATCGAGGTGCGGTTGCCTCTGATTAACAAGCGGCCCGATCCGGAGATCGTGCGCGAGATCATTGCCGAACTGAAGGCCGAGTTGCCTTATGCGGCGGACGACATCAAGGCGATCGTCAGGGACGGACACGTGACGCTGAAGGGCGAAGTCGAATGGGACTACCAGCGCCGCCGCGCGGCCGACACGGCGCTGAGGGTGAGCGGCGTGACCGGCCTGACGAACGAGATCGAAATCAAGCCAAAGGTCAAGCCCGAGGACCTCAAGCGCAAGATCGAGGACGCGTTCAAGCGCAACGCGGAAGTCGACGCACAGCGCGTCACGGTGGAAGCCGAAGGCAATAAGGTCGTCCTGCGCGGAACAGTCCACTCGTGGGCCGAGCGCGAAGAGGCCGAGCGGATCGCATGGCTTGCCCCTGGTGTGATGCGGGTCGACAACCGGATCACGATCGATTACTGACAGGCCACTGGAGACAGGTCGGCTCGCTTGCGTACCGAATGGCCGAGGGGCGGGAAAGGACACAGCACCAAAACCGGAAACACCCTCAGCGCTCCTGACAGTCGCCTACTGCCAGAATGACTTTGGGTTGATGACACCGCTCTTCGGCTCGTTGCAACGTGAATTGAATGGACTCGCGAGGTTGTCATGAAATCCTGGTGGTACTGGCTTCACACGACCGGCTCGGCGATACGAGCCGGAAAACCGGATTCTGGCTCGACGAGCTTGCCGCGCCTTATGACGTGTTTAGGGACGCAGGGGTCGAGATGACACTCGCTTCGCCAAAGGCGGGCAGCTCCCTTGATCCGACGAGCGACGATCAGGATTCACAAACCGAAGCGACCCGGCATTTCGGGACTCTGATTCAATGGCGAGCGCGGAATTCCCGCGGTCATTGTAATGCTCTCAACTTCCCAAAAAATGACTAGCTACCGACGTTTTGGTGGGCAAGCCGGAATGCGCGAGGCGTCGCACCGCTATATCGATGAAACACGTCGGTGAAATGCTGCTGAGTCTGGAACCCCGCGCGCGCGGCTACCTCAACCAAGGGAATGGTCTCCTCGCACAACATAGTCCTGGCAAACTTCACTCGTTCGAGTGTCACGTACAGATGGGGCGGGTTACCTGTCGCTGCTTTGAAAGCGCGTGCAAAGTTCGAGGCACTCATGTGGACCAGCACTGCGAGTTGCTCGACCAAAATGGTTTCGGCTATGTGCTCATGAACGAAGACTCGAATGCGAGTCAGCATTTGACGCGTTAGTGGCCTGGCCGGCTCGGCCACACCAGCACAGTGCCCGTAGCGGAGAATGATGTGCGCCGAGATGACATCGGCAAAAGCGTCGGCGCAGGCAGCGTCGATGAGATCGGCGTTATGCAAAGCGCCCAATGTATCCACGGCCTCGCGTAGGAACGGATCCCAAGACGTAGACCATTTCGGGACCGCGCAAAACGCCTCTTGCGAGACTGGCCCCAGTACGCCTGGTTTGAGTGCGATAACCCATCCGCTGGGATCGCTGTCAGCAATCGTGAGCAACGTCGCCCACGTCGGAATAACTGCGGTAAATGGTGCACCTATCAGAACGGAGTGACACAATCCCATGTCGTCGCAGCCCGCAGCATGCACAACAGTGGGACCTGTCGGTACAAGCAGCTGAAATCCCGGCACAGTCCACCCGCGGTCGGTAAAAGCGACATTCATCGGTTTGCAGCGCAATCCGCGGTCCGGGGTCGAACTTGTAGTCTGACTCATGATACGCAGGACTCTCGTTTCCACGTCGTCGGTACAGGAAGATTGGGCCCAACTTCAGGGCTGCTAAATACGGATTCCTCATATGGGCAGAAGCGACCCCACCTCGTTTCGAGTAGCCGGAACTCGATCAGTTAAATACTTTGCTATACCGGTTTATTGTCAAGGCGCCCCACGGTTTCAACGTCGCACGCTTTGCAGAGCACGTGCCATGCCCGGCCGCTCGCGCGAATTGCTGCGCCAGATCAGGGCGCGCATCACCGCTTCTAGGCCGCCCCCAATCGCTGCGATCGTAAGAGGATAACTGCGGCTTTTAGGCAAAAGGGACTCCCGAACGGCGTTTGACGCTCGTGCAGTTGGCTCCCCTCGACGCTAGACTGTAGTGAGCAGCAAAGTGCTCGCCGAGCGCGACGTTACCTGGAAAATTTGCAAGGTGCCGATGATTTCGCACGTCCAATTGTTTGAGTCGATCTTGCGCATGGTCGCGGCAGTGCTGGTGGGTTGTATCGTCGGGCTCGATCGAAACCTGCATGGCAAGCCGACCGGCGTCAAGACGCTGGGCCTCGTTGCGCTCGGCTCCTGTCTTGTCACGATGGCCGGCATGTCCTTCGAACTACACGGCTTTACTAACGGCAGCGACGCCGGTCGTGCGATTCAAGGCGTCATTACGGGCATCGGTTTTCTCGGCGCCGGGGTGATCCTGCAAAACCGCGCCACCGGCAAGATCAGCGGCTTGACGACAGCGGCTTCGATCTGGGTCACCGCCGCGCTCGGCATTGTGTGCGGCATCGGCGCATGGCAGATTGCGGGTATTGCCGCCGCCCTGCTCCTGCTGCTGCTCTCGGTGGGGGGCAGGATTGAACGTGCGTTGCACCGGCGCTGGCTAAGAAAGTCGCCCGAAGAGCAGGCGGCAATCACGCGGCACGACGAATAGTGCGGCGGCGCACTGATCGGCGCACTGCCCGTGGAACGAATGTGCCGCACGTCAAATGCATCGACCACCGACGATGCGAGACATAGGTCAGTGATGCCCGCTGTAGTCGGACCTCGGCCTGGGTGTCACGCGCACCTTTGCGTATTGAAACTCGGGCAGCGCCTTGATCGCATCTTTCGTCGCACCGGCAAGCACCAGTCTGCCATTGTTGAAATCGAGCTGCTCGATCGGAATGGTCACGTCGTGATGCGACACTCCCAGAAACTGGTTTGCCGCGACAATTGCAAACGATACCGACCGGTTCGGTGCCACAATAATGTCATGAATAACACCGACACGCTCACCCTTCTCGTTGAAGACCGGCTTGTCCATGAACGACTTTCTCACGCTCCAGCCTGCCACGATTGCGGCCGACTCTTCCACACTGACACCAAGCGGCTGGGCGCCGGCCACCTGGGCGTGCGCGTCTAGAGGGAGTTCCGAGCGACGACGCGAGCAGCCATACAAGCAGATTCTTTTTCATGAGATTCCCTTTGTGATTTCACGGTGCTACACCGAGCCAGCGGTGAACAGGCTCATGCTGGACCGTGAGTAGCGTAGGTTCATGTTAGGAGGCCTCACGGTGAGCCGCCATGAAAAAAACGGTGGGGGATCGCGTTATTTCGGCGCATCCTGGACGTCGATATGCGCGCCATCCAGAACGCCTCACGAATGAACGCAGAATTGCGAAACGCATGGCAGAAACGCGAAAGAATCGCAGATGCAGGGAGCCTAGACTGAAGTTCATCACCTGACGTACAGTTGGAGTCCTACATGGATGAACTGCTTGGGCGCGCTTGGTGGATGCTCATTCTGCGCGGCACCGTAGCGCTGCTGTTCGGCACTCTGGCGCTATTCTGGCCCGGCCTTACTCTTCTACTGCTTATCGCCCTCTTCAGCGCCTACGCAATCGCCAGCGGCATTGTCGCGATTGCCGCGGCTATCCGCTACCGCGCGACACACGGCGGCTGGTGGGTGCCCTTGCTGCTCGGCATTTGCAGCATCGGCGCCGGTGTGATAGCCGCGCTGGTGCCGGGCATTACCACCTTCGTGCTGGTCGCCGTAATCGGCGCAAACGCGACTATCACTGGCGTATTCGATCTGATCGCTGCAACGCGGCTGCGCCGGCGCCGGCGCCTGCGCAATGCGTGGATGCTGGTGCTAACTGGAGTGCTGTCCGTGCTTTTCGGCATCTTTGTGCTGCTCTTTCCGGGCGCCGGCGCACTAGCGCTCGTCTGGCTGATCGGCATGTATGCGTTGTTCACGGGCGCGCTGCTGTTTGTACTCGGCACCCTTGCCCGTGCCTGGCATCATGACGGCCTGACCGGCGAGCCACACGCGCCATTGCATCCGTAAACGCACCGCTCGCGGGCACTCGTGGGTCGCACGGTCAAACCTGCGGGCGATGCCACGCCGGTCATGCCTTGGCATCAGAAGGCCGAACGGACCTCCCGTCATCTCCAGTGGCCCAGTCTCAACTCTGGCACTGGCGTACCCCACGTAAGGAGAATCATATGGCTCTGGATCTCGATAAATGGAATCCGTTCCGATTTTTACGCTCGCACGCGCCAAAAGGCGCATCCGGCCACGCCGGTGCGCCGCCCACCGGTCAGCAAAGCGCCCAGCAAAACGCGCAACAGCCTCGCACGCAAACCGGTAACGGGGCACCGATGGAAGTCGGTGCTGCGCCGGTATCACTTGCGCCTGCCAACTGGCGGCTGCCTGATCCGATTCATCTGTTTGCCGAATTGATCCGCGATCCGTTCGGAGGACGTGGACCGCTCGCTAGCTGGTTCGGCGACTTCAGCGCGAGCGAGTTTCAACCGCGGATCGACGTCACCGATGAAGGCGACGCACTGCGTATCGTCGCCGAATTGCCAGGCATGACCCGCGACGACGTCGAACTTGAAGTGATCGACGACATGCTGATCGTGAGCGGCGACAAGCGGTTCGAATCGTCTAGCGAAGAACAGGGGTGCTATCGGGTCGAGCGGTCGTTCGGACATTTTCAGCGTGCGGTCCCGCTGCCCGCGGGCGTTGATCTCAATCGGGCAGAGGCCAGATTTGAAAACGGCGTGCTGACGCTGCGCGTCCCCAAAGCGGCCGGAGAACCGGCAGCGAAGCGGCGCATTGAGATCAAATGACACTGTCCGTCAGCATGGTGGTCAGTTTGGGGGCGCGGGTTGTGAGCGACATGCTGCCCACCGGCGACGCTTATCGCGTCAAGCTGCGGTTGGTAAGGTCGACTACCACGTGAGCCGCTGAGGAAGAAGCCGACCAACTGACGGCCGCGCCCGGAACTGCGTTCGACGAACCCGAACGACAACTGGCTAGAGCGTCACACCTTGCATGACGACCCGACGCTCGTTGACGGGATCGACAAAAGGTTGGCGCGCGCATGTCAGCGCGCCAACGAGCATCCCAGCATATCCATTGGAGAGGACACGCTGCATTGCCTCCTGCTATTGGTACTGCACGGTGAATCAGCGCGCCGGCCGACGCGAGGAAGGACGATGGGATTCGCTTGAATCGTTTCGAGTGCAGCACGAGCCCAGCACGCAAACAAGGCGAAATAGGTAGCGGAATAAGCAGCGGAATAGATATCTTTCACCCACCCGATACCCGCGCGGGAAGCAATGCCCGCTCGGACGAAAAGGAGATCATCATGGCCGAGTGCAGCGTTTGTGGAAAGCCCGCAACCTCACAGATCACGATCACCGAAAACGGCCAACGCCGTCAACTGATGCTGTGCGATGAGCATTACATGGAATTCATGGCGCGCAATCAGCGCCGCCTGTCGCCGCTCGAGTCCCTCTTTCACGGCGGACTGTTCGACAGTCTGTTCGACGACATGTGGCCGGAGACGGAAAGCGGCCGCGATAGACGGTTCATCGGACGCTCGCCAGGACAATCCGGCGGCGCGGATCAGGGTACAGGCGCCGGTAGCGGGCAAATGGGCGATTCAGCGGGCGGACACCCAGGCGGCCGCACGCGCCGGCATCGCCGGGCGCGTGAAGCGGTGGACCTGCAGACGTATCTGAGCCAGAGCGGTCTGGACCGCCTGCAAGCCGCGGCTCAAGCCGCGGTCGAATATGGGAAGAACGAAGTCGATACGGAACACCTGTTGCTGGGGCTCGCCGATAACAATGTGGTGCAGGAAATCCTGCGCGAATTCAAGCTTGATCCCGAAGAGATCAAGAAGACCATCGACCAGACCGCGCCACGTGGTACTCGCAAGGAGCCGAGCGACCACGAGCAGATCGGCGTGTCGCCGCGCGCGAAGAGTGCGCTGGAAAATGCGTTGAAGGCGTCGCTGGAACTGGGCCATAGCTACGTCGGACCAGAACACATTCTGATTGGGCTCGTCGAGGAAGAAGACGGCTTTGCAGGTGAATTGCTGCGCAAGCTCGGGCTGTCGCCACAATCGATGCGGCAAAAAGCAGTCAAGGTGGTCGGGAAGGGTGCCGAAGACGGCAAGATGGAAAACCGCTCCACCACGCCCACGCTCGACAAGTACGCGCGCGATCTCAGCGCGCTTGCGCGTCAAGGCAAGCTCGATCCGGTGATCGGCCGTGACAAGGAAATCGAAACCACGATTGAAGTGCTCGCGAGGCGGCGCAAGAACAATCCGGTGCTGATCGGCGAGCCCGGTGTGGGCAAGACCGCTATCGTCGAAGGTCTGGCGCAGCGCATTGCCCAGGACCAGGTGCCGGAAGTGCTGCGCGGCAAGCGCGTGGTCGAACTGAATATCAATAGCGTCGTGGCTGGCGCGAAGTATCGTGGCGAGTTCGAGGAGCGCGTCAAGCAGGTACTGGATGAGATCATCGAGAACCAGGATCGTCTGGTTGTATTTATCGACGAACTGCATACGATTGTCGGCGCGGGCCAGGGCGGCGGCGAAGGCGGCCTCGACATCGGCAATGTCTTCAAGCCAGCGCTCGCTCGCGGTGAGCTGCACCTCGTGGGTGCGACCACATTGAACGAATACCAGAAGTACATTGAAAAGGACTCGGCATTGGAACGGCGCTTTCAGCCCGTGATGGTGCCTGAGCCTAGCGTCGAGGAAACGATCGAGATTCTGCGTGGCCTGCGCGACCGGCTCGAAGCACATCACAAGGTGAAAATTACCGAAGAGGCGATCGCTGCAGCGGCAAAGCTTTCGGACCGCTACATCGCCGCCCGCTTTTTGCCAGACAAGGCAATCGATTTGCTCGATCAGGCAGCCGCACGCGTGCGCATTTCGTCGAATTCGCGTCCGCAGCCCTTGCACGATGTCGAGGCGAGCATCCGCCGCATCAGGCAGGAACAGGACGCGGCCAGCGCTGCAAAGCAATTCGATAAGGCTAAGGAACTGGAAGAACGGCTCGTCGCGGAACAAAAGCGCCTGCACGAGGCCACTGAAAAATGGAAGAAGGAGCGCGGCACCAGTTCGCAGGAAGTGACGGCCGAAGACATTGCGCAGATCGTTTCGTCGCTCACGGGCGTACCGGTATCTGAACTCACGGCCGAGGACCGTGAAAAGCTGTTGCGACTCGAAGACCATCTGAAGGAGCGCGTAGTCGGCCAGGACGAAGCCGTCTCCGCGGTCGCCAAAGCAGTGCGGCTTTCGCGCGCCGGTTTGACAGAGGCCGGCAAGCCGACTGCGAGCTTCCTTTTTCTTGGGCCTACAGGTGTGGGTAAAACCGAACTCGCCAAGGCGCTAGCCGCTTCGGTGTTCGGCGACGAGAACGCGCTGGTGCGCATCGACATGAGCGAGTATTCCGAGCGTCATACGGTGGCGCGGCTGGTTGGCGCGCCGCCCGGATATGTCGGCTACGAGGAAGGCGGGCAACTCACCGAGCGCGTGCGGCGCAGGCCATATTGCGTCGTGTTGCTCGACGAGATCGAAAAGGCGAACTCAGAGGTGCACAACCTGCTGCTGCAACTGTTCGACGAAGGTCGGCTCACCGACGGCAAGGGACGTCTGGTCGATTTCACCAACACGATCATCATCGCGACCAGCAATATTGGTTCGCAACTGATCCAGGAGAACATGAAGGCCGACTCCAAGCAGCTCGGATACCCTGAACTGCGCGACCGGTTAATGGAAATGCTGCGGCATCATTTCAGGCCCGAGTTTTTGAACCGGGTCGATGAAGTCGTCGTGTTCCATGCGCTCGGCAAGGAGCAGATTCGCAGTATCGTAGACCTGCAACTTGCGCGCGTACGGCGTACCGCGTTGGCCCAAAACATCGATCTCTCGTTCGACGACGCGTTGCGCGATCATCTTGCGCAGATCGGCTATGACCCCGAATTCGGCGCGCGGATGCTCAAACGCAAGATCCGCCTTGAGGTGGAATCGCAACTCGCCGATGCGCTGTTGCGAGGCGACGTGCGCGAAGGTGACAAGGTCACAATGACTTACGATTCAGGTACGCGCTCTGTGCGTGTGCAGAAAGGAGCATCGCCCACGCAAGCGCGCAGCGACGCCTCAGAGCAGGCACCGGCACACGCGTGATGCTGGCGTGAGTGAGAACGCGACGCCGCCCGGCCGTGCGGGGGCGTCGCCCTCACGATTCAAGTTCACCTGCCACGATCTCGTCGCGATAGCACCAGATCCAGGTTTCGCCGGGTTCGATTGAACGCACCAGCGGATGACCGGTCGCGTGAAAATGCCTGCTTGCATGCCGGTTGGGCGACGAATCGCAACAGCCGACGTGTCCGCAAGAAAGACAGAGCCTCAAATGTACCCATGGCTGGTTGAGCTTCACGCACTCCTCGCAATAGTCGATGGTTGTGTCGAGGATGCGGGCCTCGCCCAGGTGCGTGCAATGGGAGGACATGATCGTCTCCTTGGACAGGTATGCGCAGACTTGCGAGGATCAAGCTTGCGCTCGTGCTCAAGTGCTATTCAGATAGCGATGCACCAGCGCCACAGCCATTGCGCCCTCGCCGACTGCCGACGCCACGCGCTTGATCGATGCGTGCCGCACGTCGCCCGCTGCGAAGACGCCGGGCATACTCGTTTCCAGATGCAGCGGCGCGCGTTCGAGAGGCCAATTCAGGTTTGCCCGATATTCCTGCAGATCGGGACCGGTGACGAGATAGCCGCCTTCATCGCGAACGACGCCGACCTCCTGCGCCCATTGCGTCTGCGGCACGCCGCCAATGCAGACGAATAGCCAATTCGTTCTTACAGGGTAGGACCGGGCGGCTCGCACATCGGTCAGCGTGATCTCCTGCAACACGTCACTGCCAGCGAGCGCGGTAACTTCGGTGCACGTGCGCACTTCAATGTTCGACGCCGATGTGATGCGATCCACCAGGTATTGGGACAATGTGTTCTTGAGCGATGCCTCACGCACGAGCATATAGACGCGGTTGGCCGACTGCGAAAAGTGAATGGCGGCCTGTCCCGCCGAATTGCCGCCGCCCACGACATATACGTCTTCGCCATGGATCAACGCGGCCTCACTGGCGCCAGCGCCGTAATAAAGGCCTGCGCCAAGAAAGCGCTCTTCACCTGCCAGGCCTAGCGTGCGATACGCCACGCCAGTCGCGCAGATAGACGTGCGCGCCGTGATACGCGTGCCGTCTTCCAGATACACGATGCCCTGACCGGGCGGGAACTCCGCGTGCACGCCGGCGCGCGCCAGCAGGATTTCGGCGCCGAATTTGACGGCCTGGTCGCGCGCCCGTTCAGCGAGTTCCGCGCCGCTCACGCCCTGTGGAAAGCCCAGATAGTTCTCGATCTTCGAACTGCTGCCTGCCTGACCGCCCAGTGCCCAGCGCTCCACCAGTACGGTATGCAGTCCCTCCGATGCACCGTACACGGCGGCGCTCAATCCCGCTGGTCCTGCGCCGTAAATCGCAAGATCGTAGGCCTCACGGGATGGATTCGCAAACCAGCCGAGCTTCTCGGTGATTTGCCGGATGGTCGGACATTCCAGCCGCGTTCCGTCGTGGAAGACGCAGACCGGCAGGCGGGAATCTGAAACGTGCTGCACATTCGCCAGTTCTTCAGCTTCCTTATCGCTGCCCAGTTCGATCCATTCGAACGGTATGTCGCAGCGATGCAGGAAGTCCCGTATCGCGTAGCCATGTGCGCTGCGCATGCGTCCATAGATCCTGACCATGAATATGCTATCCACCATTGAGGACGTCACGACCTTGTTTCGTTTTCTCGCGCTTCAAGAGCAGGCGGCCGCGCCAGGAAAATGGCGCTTTGCCGTGTTCGTGCACCATAAGCGCATCGGAAAGTGGCGTCTTTCGCGAAACTGCCGGATTTTGTTCGCTTTCTGCCGATGGCTCCATCACATCGGGTTTTGCGACTCTTCCAGCTTGTGATCGATAAATCGCGTGCCCCATTCGATGCCGTCGCGCACCGCCTCCGCCTGCGTCAGCCATTCTGGCTGAATCGTCTCCAGACGGAATTCGGCCACGGGGCTATCGGCATGGCGCACACTCACCCTCGCCTGCCACGCGCCGTATGCATTCTGCTCCGGCTGTACCGCGATCTCGTAGCCTCGATGCTCAAACACGTGGGTTTGCATGAGCGGCTCCGGTTTGGTATCAAGGCGTCAATCTGGAAGCACGAACTCGGTGCGCATATCTTCGATCACCTTCTGGACATGATGTGCGCAATCTGCGCCGAGGTCATTGAGCGGCACCATGTTCCAGTTGCGGCCGGATGCGTCGGGCGGGTGCCGCTCCGGTAGCGGTATGCGCACCCGCAAAGCTCCCGGCACGTCAGCGGCGATTTTCGCCATGCGGTTCTGCAGTTCGTCGCGAATCTGCTCAGCGGTTCGAACGGTCTTCGGCATAGGTCTGCCTCCCTCGATCGCACGTCCTAATCGTGACTGAATAGCGCATACGTGCCTCCTGCGTGAGCATGCACCGACGATGCTTTAATTCTAGTCGCTAACCCGTCCGGGACGTACGGATTGGCGCTCGCTGTTATGGACTGCATCAAGGGAAAGCGCGCCGAAAAGCTGCGCTTCGGAAAAATGGACAAAAGGCCCACAAGGGCCCGATCCTCCACGGGCCAGCCCGTTTCCTCTCTAAAGCGGGCGTCCGCAGCGGATGAGCTGCTTGCGAGCTGAGAATACGCGGTATCAGACGTGCTGGGCCGTGCCGCGCGTGGAACGTTCGAGGCTGCATTGACCGTGCGTCAAGCGAGGCCTCCTGAGACCTGCATAGATCGTATGCACGGTTGGCGGCCGGCCGGCGCATCCTCGGTCACGCGGGTAGGAGCAAGCGCTGTGGCGCCGCCAGAATGGCGTCTTCCATCTCGCGCTCGTTGGGGTACAGTTGCATGGACCTGCTGCTTCCGGCTCAGTACCTCTTCGACTACTCGATAGGAACCTGTATCAGAAGCACGAGATAGTTCGGCCGCTGTTATCAATGACCGAATACGTCAGTTCTGCCTTGGGCAGCTATCCATAAAGAAGCCGCGCAACGCGAAGGACCGTAGCATGTCCGTTACGACCATCGAATGGACTGTGCACGGAGCGTGTGCAATCCATGCACGTGCGGTGTGCTCGCGGCGCAGCGACTGCCCTCCGGGAGTCAAGTCATGGAAAGTAAGAAAAGCTGGCTACGCAAGGATCTCGATGCGTTGCGTCTGCAGTGGGACATGCTCACCTTTTATGAACGATTTGAGCAGCTTGTCGCGCATGTGCTGAGCTTCATGATCTCTATCATTATCCTCGTGTCGCTCTGGCAGTTGATTCACGCGGTGATTTCGTTGCTGGTTTCGGATGCGCTGAACCCGCTGGATCACACGGTGTACCAGACCATCTTCGGGATGGTCATGACGCTGCTGATCGCGATGGAATTCAAGCACTCGATTACGCGCGTGATGGCGCGGCGCGATCACATCGTGCAGGTCAAAACGGTGCTTCTGGTTGCGCTTCTGGCTATCGCCCGAAAATTCATCATTCTCGATCCGGCCAGTGCGCCCGCCCAGATCGCGGCGCTTGCATTCGCGCTGGTCGCACTGGGGATCGTCTACTGGCTGATGCGGCAGCGTGATGACCCCGTCGACGCGACGATCGCGGCGCAAGCAGCGCGTGATCGCGTGGTGCGCGCGCAGCGACAGCAAGGGAGGGTGCCCCGCGAAGGCGGCCATTCCGACGATTGACCCGAGTTGCCGCGCTCGTCAAGTGATGAGAGCGTGAGCTTCAATGTTGCGGACGGCGTTGATGGTCACGGGAAGTCCGATCGCCTCCGGTGCACCCCCGGGAAACCAGTGTTTCGAGCGCGACCCCTTTCGTCTCGGTGCCCACCTACCATGCCCAAGCGCCGCTATGCCGAACAGCGACGCACGGAGTCTGAACATCCGGCCCTCGCCGAATGCCAGCAACACGACCGTCTGCATACCGATCGGCGACGGAACCCAGATGACGCGGACGACTTGACTGTGGTGCCTGGTAACGAATGCGTCTTCTCTTTTGATCAGACTGCCATGCGTGCGATGGTGACGGATCTTCACTCGCCCCCCCCACCGACGGTAGTTCGGAACGTCACCTGTCCTCGTTTTCATTGCTCCCCGAGAGCCGTCGTTCGCAAAACTTACAGAGCAGGCGAAAGTAGGTCCACGGCTAATTGATGGCGATGAGTCAGCCGTTCTTGAGCCTGCCCGTTCTTCAGCTGCTCAGCGTCGACCGGCTGACATCGACCTCGCGTTGCTCGAGTGACGGCAAAGGGTGGCGCGTCAGTCGGTATGCGAGACGCGCGCCAAACAAGTTGAGAATATCGTGGCGACGTTGACCGTGTCGATTTGCTGTCCGCGAGTGACGCTGCTGAGCGACTGTTCGACTCTGATACCTGCCGTTGCCTCTCTGACAGCTCGAACGGCAGAAACGGGTCGGGTCCGGCCGACCGCGTCGGACAGTATCACGTCATTCATTGCTGCCGCTTTCAACAGTCCCATCGAAAGGATTCTTGTTGTTGCGGATATTGAGCGCCTTCACGAATTGCCCTCGCCTCAGCTTGACCTGATGCCCCATCCGCACCAGCTTGCGTGCCGAGTGATGCGCTCTGCCGCACGCTTCCATTCCGATAAGACAAGGAGACCGGTTCGCGAAATGCTTCAGAAACCCAGCGCGTCGCACGGTGTGCCTGTGAAATCGGAGCAACGGACGGTGTGCACGCGTCGCTACCTGACGTCCTACCTCGTGTGAAGCGGTCATCTTCAAAATCTGCAAGCGTTGCCCGGTTCACGTCTCCGGGGCGGTGCGTGAGCGCCGGCGGCCGATCCCACACGGGGGGGGGGCACCTTGTCACGAAGAGCGCGATGACACATTTCCTTTGGCGGTAAGTGACTGAATAATCGCCTGATTTTCGGACGATGAACTGCGCCGCCTTAAAGTTGAGAGTATTCCTGCTGCGAGCGGGACAGAATTCCTTCGTTCTACGCTAACGTGACGGCGCCATTTCGTCACACACCCAGTGCACTTCCGAGTGTCCACGTGCCGCGCCGCAAACGAGATCCCGCCAGGCTGATGTCGCCAGCGTGCCACGCAGCGTGACCATGCCGTCTCGCGCCACGACCTCGATCTTATCGGCCTGCGCCTCCGCAACTGTGCGTAGCGCCGCGCGGATTCGTGTCAGAACTTCCATCTGTATCTGACGGTCGCTCACAACCAGCTCGTTGCAGATCGACGTAATGCCCGGAAGATGTACCAGAACCTGCTCAGCGAGCTTCTTCTGGTAGGACCAGTCCACGTGACCGGCGAGCCAGACGCAGCCGTCATGAACGTTGACATCCACTGATCCCGGCGGCAAACAGGCTCGCCATCTGAGTGCTGACAGTATGGCGTCGCGTATCTCTGCATCGGTTCGGCGCAATTGCGTCGGCACTTTCACAGCCAGTTCTGCTGTGACCGAAGCGATGCCGGGTACAGCTCGGGCTACTTCACAGGCGGCAACCTTCGCAGCATAGCCAGAAACGCGACCTCGCAAGATCGCATGGCCATCGCGCACATCGACCCAGACAGGCTCCTGACTCAACACGGGATCACCATGCATGCGGTCCTCAATGCGGTTCGTGAGCTCGCGATCTAGTGGGGAAATGTTGAATGTCGCCGTCGGATTCATATTGAAGTCTCATACGCTAAGAGCGGGGCGAGGGAGCGTTCCCGCCTAAAGAGTCTGCAAGTACCTCTCAGGACAAGTCTGGGCACGGTCATCGACTCGAGCATCGTGCGCGTTGCGCCTCCCAGTACGACTTCATGCAGGCGGGAGTGTGCGTACGCGCCCATCACGATCAGGTCGCAGCCGAGCTCCGACGCCTGCGACAGCAAAGCATCGCCGACCGGCGTGTCGTTTTCGATGGTCAGCTCTCGCACGTCGATCTTCACGCCGTGACGCGCGATGGTCAGCGCGATGTCCGCGCCGGGAATCCGATCGCGCGGCGGTCGATCGCTGGGCGAATGGACCGTCAGCAGCGACACCTTCGCGGCATGCGCGAGGAACGGCAGCGCGTCGTGGATCGCGCGGGTGGCTTCACGGCTGCCGTCCCACGCGATCAGCACGTGCCGGCCCGGCGGCGTGACGCGCCCGCTCGACGGCACCAGCAATACCGGCCGTCCCGTCGACAGCACGACGTGCTCGACGAACTGTTCGGCGACGAACGCCTCGGGGTCGACCGGATCAGTCTGTCCGAGCACGATCAGATCGGCGAGACGGGCGTACGGCGGCACAACGTCGTTCGCATAGCCGTCTGCGGTGATCCACTGACCTTCGACCTTTGCACGCGCGAGTTCGGCATGAAAGAGCCGCTCGAGCGAGCCAGCCCTTTCGTGGCGCTGGCGCTCGTGCTCCGCGTAGTACTCGGCAGTGCCGGCCATGACGAAGAACGCGTGGCGCGGTGGCACGTAGGTCGAAAACAGACCGGTCAGCCGCGCGTGAAACCGGTGTGCAAGCTGCAATGCGATCTCGAGACGCGGATGCGCGCGAACGCTCGAATCGAGGTGAACGAGAATGCTTTTGTAGCTCATCGTCAAGGCTCCCTGACAGACCGCGTGGAAACGGGCGCAACCCGTGGTGACATTTAGTCTATGGTCCAGCCCGGCGCGACTGTTGACGCAGATCAAGCACGCGGATGCCGCACGCCAGTTGACGTGGGTCAATCGCTGCCGGGTGAGCTCAATTACTCTGACACCACCGCCCGCAAGTCGAATCTTGACCGAAGCGTCATCGCATCGCGAGCCGGCACGTTAGCAGCGCATGACGCTCAATTGGCGGATGAGGTGCCCAATGTCCGCTGTCGGAGAAAGCATATGTCCGAGCGTTGCAGGATTCTCATCGTCTATTACTCGCGAACCGGCACAACGCGGCGTGATGCCGAGCTGCTCGCGTCCGCGCTGGACGCCGACATCGAACCGATCCGCGAACCCGGCGGTCCCGAGCCGCGTAACGGTGCACGCGGTTTCGTCAGATCGTTGATGGATGCGCTGTGTCATCGACACGCCGAGGTCATGCCGGCGTTGCGCGACGTCGCAGCGTATGACCTCGTCGTCGTTGGCGCGCCCGTCTGGGCACGCGGCGCATGCGCGCCAGCTCGGGCGTGGCTGGAATTGCATGGCCCGCAGGTTCGCCGGCTCGCGCTGTTTTGCTGCGAGGGCGCGTTCGGCGGCAAAGAGGCGCTGAAGCAGATGTCTGAGGCGGCGGGCAAGGTGCCGCTTGCGACCTGCGTGTTTACCGGCAGTGACCTGTATCGACGCAAAGACGGCGTCAAGCGCGACACGTTCGCGCAGAAGATCAGGTCGAGAATGGCGGCACGCCGCGAGATGGAGTGGCTGGTGTAGCGGGGTGTTCAGGCTCGCGGTCGAAAACGTTGCGACTCGACGCGCAGCGAGCCGCGCAACGCGTCGAAGTCGGTGCGCGGATGACGATGCACAGGCGTTCCGTCCGGAGCCATGAAAGCGGGCCTATCCTGGGTGGGATGAATCATGTCCGCGAGGCCGAACGGAAAACGGTGACGCGCTGCGTTGTAGCGCCGGGCCGCTTCATCGTAGCGCTCGCGCGCGAAGGCGATCCGCCCCGCGGACGAGGCGAGCCGCGACTGCAGCGCGCGGAACGCCGGGCTCGCTTTCAGACGGCGGATGCCCTCGCGTGCGATCAGCAGTTGCGAGATCGCGTCGGTCAGATCGCGTTGCGCGACATCGAAGCGTTCGAACGAAGCGGGCGAGTCGAGCAGGGCTGGCGACGCATGCAGATCCGCGCCCGCCGTGCGCGACCTACCCATCTGCGCGAGCGCCGGCGCATCCGGCGACAGATGCTTGCGCGCGAGTAAGACCGCTTGCTCCGTCAGTTCGAGTCGTTCGTTGTAGAGATCCAGCACGTCGGCAAAGGCCACAGCGACTTCGCGATCGGCAGCCGGCACCATGTCGCCCCCGCATCCTGACATGCAGAGCAGCGCGAACAGAAACGAAACGATCAGGGCGGGCCTCAAGGTCGTCCTCGCCGGGTAGTGTGGATGTGGCCGGGGCGGTATTCATGGCAAGCGTAGACGCGTGGTAGTGGCACCGCCTGATCGCCGCCAATGGGATGTTTGATCAGGATCAGTCTTCATGCGCGACGAGCCGCTATGTTTGGAAACACCCGGGAAGCGATCGTCACGGGACGCGACGCGGTCGTCGATGTCGAGTTCGCTGCACACGAGCTGCGGTTGGCCGGGTTCAGACGCGACAACGACTGGAAACCCGATGAACAGCAAACTCAGCGAGATCGATAAATGCATTGGTTCGGCGGCCACACCGACACCGGCGCGGTCATGAAGCCCGCCGCGTACCGGATCTGGGTGTCGATCCTATGTCTGGTGCTCGTTGCCGGATGCGCGAGCACCGCGCGCGAAGCGGCCTTCCGCCGCGAGGAAGTCGCGCTGTTCGAGGCGCGTCAACAGGCGTCTGTGCGTTGCGAACCGACGGTCGATTGCGAGTCGGCATGGGTACGCACGCGCGCGTTCGTCGCCACGCATTCGGCGAGCCGCATCGTGCGCGCTGACGATACGCTGATCGAAACCGCGTTGCCGCATTCGTTCGGCTTCGTGTATCTCGCGGCGCAGAAGGGACGGTTCGACGAAGATCACGCGCAAATTCAGCTGAAAGCGATGTGCCGCGGCATGTACCGCACCGACGGTAACGCGAGCGTGATGTATTGGACCTGTGCGAATGCGATCGTCGCGGTCGAGGACGAGTTTCGCGCGTTTATGAGCGAAGCGAAATGACGAAATTCAACGAGCTCGAATGCGTATCAGTGCACGGGATCACTCCGCCGAATCAGTCCGCAAAGCGCGTGACCACACAACGTTGACCTGCATCAAATAGATGACCGGTCATATGCGTATCTTGAGCTTGAGGTCGCGGCGGTATAAGGGCGCATCGAGTCTTTCCGGAGAGGTCATGGATAAAATCGTGTCACGCAAATCAGCAAACGGAAAACGCGCACCGGCGGCCGAGTATCTAACGCCGGAACAGAGGTCCGCGCAAGGCCGGGCGATACGCGATTCGATTTCCCGAACGTCCCAGGCTGGCTGGAAATCGCCTGAGCAACGCAGGGATCCAGTCGAGCTGCTGGAGATCTCCAATGAGGGCCGCCTGCCGAACTTGATCCCGCTTCGCTTCGGTCGAATGGCGGCATCGCCGTTTGCGTTCTATCGTGGCGCAGCCGCCGTGATGGCGGCGGATCTGGCGACGACGCCCACCAGCGGTCTACGCGTGCAGGCATGTGGCGACGCACACCTGATGAACTTCGGCGGCTTTGCGACGCCGGAGCGTAACGTCATCTTCGACATCAACGACCTGGACGAGACGTTGCCGGCCCCGTTCGAATGGGATCTGAAACGGCTCGCGGGAAGCGTCGTGATTGCGGCGGAGCATCTGGAATTGCCGCACAGCGAAACGGCGCGCATCGTCGTCGAGCTCGTGCGCGAATACCGGGAGCAGATGCATGACTACGCGTTCATGCGCGTTCTCGATGTCTGGTACG
The DNA here is from genome assembly GCF_046543485.1 of Paraburkholderia sp. EG304. Taxonomy (NCBI): domain Bacteria; kingdom Pseudomonadati; phylum Pseudomonadota; class Betaproteobacteria; order Burkholderiales; family Burkholderiaceae; genus Paraburkholderia; species Paraburkholderia sp. EG304. The sequence goes on from NZ_JBKGUA010000032.1 coordinate 26,009, forward strand.
ACAAAATCGATTTGCAGAAGTATCAGGATCGATCGGGCGATCCCGCCGTCGTCGAAGCCGCGCGCAAGCGGATCGAGCAGAGAATTGAAGTGGAGCGACGCAAGACCGTTCCCGATCATCTGTATCCGAAGCTGGTCTCGGAGGAGGGCGGTCAGCCCCGGATCAAGGATGAGCCGCCGCTGATCTTTCATCCAACCGAAGAAATGGCTCCCGGTCTCGCGAAGGGGTATTCGGAAGCGATCGCGTCATACCGCGAGAGTCTCGCCGAACATGTGCGCGTCGTGTTCGAGCGGTTTCATTTCGTCGATATGGCAATCAAGGTGGTCGGAGTCGGCAGTGTCGGCACGATGTGCGGCGTCGGGTTGTTCATGGCGAGCGACAACGATCCGTTGTTCCTGCAGGTGAAGGAAGCCAAAGCGTCGGTGCTCGAGCCCTATGCTGGCAAGAGCCTGCACCCTAATCACGGTCAGCGCGTGATTGCCGGACAGCGCATCATGCAGTCCGCCAGCGATGTGTTTCTCGGCTGGACTCGTGGGCAGAACGGCCGCGATTTTTATGTCCGTCAGCTTCGCGACATGAAAATTTCCGTGCTGATCGAAGCGCTCGATCCGGGCATGCTCCGGCAGTACGCGCGCATGTGCGCACACGCGCTGGCGCGCGCGCACGCGCGTTCCGGTGACGCGGCGATGATCGCCGGCTACATGGGCTCGGGACAGACCTTCGACGATGCAATCACCGAGTTCGCGACGGATTACAGCTCGCAGAACAGGCAGGATTATCGCGATTTCGTTCGCGCGATTCGCGAGGGCCGCATACAGGCGACGACCGACGAATAGGCGCGCTGGCGCTATACGCGTCACGCCGAGTGGCGGCGTTGACTCTGCTTTTTCGTTGAACGCGCCGTATCTTTTTCGTGGAGAATCGAATTGATCCGTAGGTACTTCCGAGCCGCGCAGAGAAACGCGCTGCGGTTCTCAGGATCGCTTACGCTGATTGTCTCGCTGGCCGCGGGCGCGGCCATTCATCAGAATCTTGATAATCCGTTGCCGGACAATGCGCCAACCATGTTCGCTCCATCACGGTTGGGCGGCCCTGACATGAGCGACGCGCTGAACCAATACGGCATTGCGCGTGGCTCGACGAAAGCGCGCATCGTTGCTGCATGGCTGCAGAACGTCGAGAACGACCCAGCCATCGAACGGCGCATCCCCGGTGGCGTCCATGCGCTCGAACAGATGTTTGTCGATGAGGGCAAACGTGAAGCGGTGATGTCGAGCGGCCTCGCGCGTCTGGCACCCGAAGACCGGCTGACCTACCTGCAATTGTTCACCCACCTGCTCGACGAATTCGTACCGGTCAACTGCTTTGGCCTCGTCGATATTAATGCCGCGATGAGTCGGATCACACTTGCTCAGATGTCCGACGCGGACGCGGAACTCTATTTGAGGCTTGTTTATAAGGTTCTGGTGAGTAGTGCGTCCGGCGTGCCGGTGAGCTTGCCAACCCCGCAACAATATTCAGCGGCGGTCGACGTACTGTCGAGCGAGATCGTCATCGAGCTAGATGCCGATCCGGTCAACCTTGACCGGTACCAGTCGTATTCGGCGCACCCAGAGTCGTCCACCCCGTCCGACGTGTGCTGGACCACGAGGGTGACGCTGCACGCGATCGAAAGAATGCCCGAACCGGAACGGGACTTCATTCTGATGCCGGCCATCATGAATATAGACGCGACATCACTCGCGATCCCTGACGGGACGAATCCGGCCATGACGCCGCTTCCCGCGAGGGGCGGACGAGCAAGCTCGACGATACCTTGAAGACCGAGGCACGGTGGCGTTCGATACGCTCGATGTGAGATCGCCGCGCGCCTGGGGCCGATGTGTTTCACCACTGCCGAACAAGGAGAGGGCGATGGCGGATGAACAGGTTTCCATCGTCGAAGTCGACGACAGCGCGTCCAGCCGAGGCTGGCGCGGGCTATTTCCACCGGCGCAGTGGCTGCCCGCCTATCAGTTGCAGTGGCTTTCTTCGGACGTCGTCGCGGGCGTGACGCTGGCGGCATATGGCATCCCGGTGTCTCTCGCCTATGCGACGCTGGCCGGCTTGCCACCGCAGTACGGTATCTATTGCTATCTGGTGGGCGGGCTCTTCTATGCGCTGTTCGGTTCGTCGCGTCAATTGGCTATTGGTCCGACCTCGGCCATTTCCATGCTCGTCGGCGTGACGGTGGCGGACATGGCGGGTGGTGATCCGGTTCGATTCGCATCGATCGCGGCGTTGACTGCAATACTGATCGCGCTGATGTGCGTGATTGCGTGGCTTCTGCGGCTAAGCTCGCTCGTCAACTTCATCAGCGAGACCATTCTGCTGGGTTTCAAGGCCGGCGCCGCGCTTACCATCGCGCTGACGCAACTGCCCAAACTGTTCGGCGTCAAGGGAGGCGGCGAGCAGTTTTTCGAGCGGATCGTGGTTCTTGCCGGGCAACTGCCCGACACGCATCTCGTCGTGCTGGTGTTTGGCGTCGGCGCATTGGCCCTGCTGGTCTTGGGTGAGAAGTTCTTGCCGGGTCGACCGGTCGCACTGTTCGTCGTAGTGTTGTCGATCGTCCTGCTTTCGCTGACCCCTCTCGGTCAGATGGGCTTCAAGGTCGTTGGCGCATTGCCGCGTGGATTGCCCAATTTTCAGTTTCCTCCGCTGCGGGTGCGCGACGTCGACGGGATCGTGCCGTTGGCGTTCGCCTGTTTGCTGCTGTCGTATGTGGAAAGCGTGTCGGCAGCGCGGGCCATCGCGGAGAAGAACGGCTATGAAATCGATGCGCGCCAGGAGTTGTTGGGTATCGGCGCGGCCAACCTCGCCGCAGGCCTGTTTCGCGGGTATCCGGTGGCGGGCGGGTTGTCGCAGTCATCGGTGAACGACAAGGCCGGCGCGAAATCGCCGCTTGCCCTGGTGTTCGCATCAATTGCGATCGGACTGTGCCTGATGTTCCTGACTGGCCTGCTCACCAACCTGCCCAACGTCGTGCTGGCCGCCATCGTGCTCGTGGCCGTCAAGGGCCTTATCGACATTCGCGAATTGCGGCACGTGTGGCGCGTGAGTCGTTACGAGTTCACGGTGTCGATGGTCGCGTTTGCCGCCGTGTTGATGCTGGGCATCCTCAAGGGGGTAATTTTCGCCGTGCTCGCATCGATGCTGCTGCTGATCAGACGCGCCGCGCATCCGCATGTGGCCATGCTGGGACGCATCCCCGGTACGAGCCGGTACTCGGATGTCGAGCGTCATCCTGAGAACGAAGCGGTGCCCGGTGCGCTGATCTTCCGTGTCGAAGCGTCGTTGCTTTACTTCAACAGCGAACATGTCCGCACATCGGTATGGGACAGGATCCGCTCGAATACGGCGCCGATCAGGCTCGTGATATGCGACCTGTCGAGTTCTCCCGCAGTGGACATCGCCGGTGCGCGCATGCTGGCGACGATGCACGCCGATCTGGCCAAACGCGGGATGCGCCTGCGGATTCTCGCCGCCCACGGTAGCGCGCGCGACATTCTGCGCGCGGAGGGACTGGAGCAGCAGGTCGGCGAATTGGGACGCCACGTCGGCGTCGATGACGTGATCGAGGCGTTCGTGCATGAAGCCGAACCGGGCGCCGTGAGTTCGAGCAGGACGGCACTGGGGCGTTTCTCCGGTGCGGGCGCGTCCACCTGAAAAGTCGGACGACGATGCTGCCGAGATGTCTGCCGACGGCACGCTAAAGCGTCCGGAAATGCAATTGATCTGCATCAATCAGAGCTTGCCTTCAGATGCTTTAATCAAACTGCGTAGAGGAGACTGATGATGATCCCGCGTTCCGTGAAGGCCCCGACCGTACCGATTCCGTTTCATAAGATGCTGAAGGTGGTCGCGGTCGTTGATCCGGGTAATGAGCCAACGAAAGAACTGCTCGATCACATCGCTCTCGCAGGCATACATGTCGAGGTGACGGGCAATCCGGTCCGCGATCTGAACGAGGATGCTGACGTTGGCGCGTATATCGTCGGCGTTGATGGCAAGCAAATGGAGGGCGCCCGCAATCTCGCGGTTGGCGTTCGCTCGTTAGGCTTTCATACTCCCCTGTGGGCTCTGGCCGACACGCATCGCCTCTCCGACCTTGTCGTTGCGGGCGGACTCGGTGAAGTCGACGGCTATATTTATCTTGGCCAGCAGACCCCGGCCTTTTACGCGAAACAGGTGGTGGCGAGCTTCGTGAAGTACGGCATGAGCCTTCTGCCGCCCTTCTTCGGCGGGCTCGTCGCCTACGACGGCGAGGCCAATATCGCCTTCGACTGCCCGGGACACCAGGGCGGCCAGTTTTATCGGAAGTCGCCCGCGGGACAGCTTTTCTTCAAGTATTTCGGCGAAAGCATTTTCCGCAACGACCTGTGCAACGCCGATGTCGATCTCGGCGACCTGTTGATTCACGAAGGCCCGGCCGCCGATGCCGAGCGCCACGCAGCCGAAGTATTCGGCGCGGACCAGACCTATTTCGTCCTGAATGGCACCAGCACGTCGAACAAGATCGTCACAGGTGCGGTGCTTCGGCGCGGCGATCTCGTGCTATTCGACCGGAACAACCACAAGTCGGTGCATCAGGGCGCGCTTGTGCAGGCGGGGGCCATTCCCGTGTTTCTGCCGACCGCCCGCAATCCGTTCGGGATGATCGGCGCGGTCGACTGGGAAGCGTGGGACGAAGACTGGCTGCGCCGACAGATCCGCTCTAACCCGCTCGTGAAGGACCTCGAGCGCAGCAGGGCGGAGCGGCCGTTCCGTCTCGCCTGCATCCAGCTCGCGACCTATGACGGCACGATCTACAATGTACGAAAGGTGCTGGATAAGATCGGCCACCTGTGCGACTACGTGCTATGGGACGAAGCGTGGATCGGCTACAACGCGTTTCACCCGCTGTTCGAAGATCACAGTCCGATGCGGATGAAGCACCTGACACCGCAAATGCCGGGATTGTTCTCGACGCAATCCGTGCACAAGCAAGGCGCTGGCTTTTCGCAAGGGTCGCAGATTCACAAGCGCGACGAACATCTTCGCGGTCAGAAACGCTTCATCGAGCACAGGCGGTTCAATGAGTCGTTCCTGATTCACGCCAGTACTTCTCCGTTCTATCCGCTGTTTGCCTCCCTCGATGTCAACGCGAAGGTTCATGAAGGCAAGGCGGGCGAGATGCTGTGGGACCGTTGCATCGCACTGGGGATCGAAGCTCGCAAGAAGATTCGCGAGTTCGTTCACTACTATGCAGAAACCGGAAAAAGCAAGGAAGAGCAGTGGTTCTTCGATCCTTTCGTGCCCGATGTCGTCACGACCCGCAATTCGCGTTTTACGACGGATGTCGAGAACGCTGCATGGGAGTCGTTGCCGACCGACGTGATCAAGCGCGAGCAGCAATGCTGGGCGTTCAACCCCGAAGCCCGCTGGCACGGCTATGCAGGTTATGCCGATGGCTATGCGATGGTAGACCCGAATAAGCTCACTCTGCTCACGCCGGGCATCGACCGAAAAACGGGCGAGTATCTCGACTTCGGCGTACCGGCGACCGTGGTTGCGAACTATCTGCGCGAGGAAGGCATCGTTCCGGAGAAGTGCGACCTGAACAGCGTGCTGTTCCTGATGACGCCGGCGGAGGACGAAAGCAAGCTGAATTCGCTGATCGCGAGGCTCGTCAGGTTCAAGAATCTTTGGGACCGCGATGCGCCGCTGGCGGAAGTGCTGCCGTCCCTGTGCGCGGCGCACGGCGCGCGCTATGCCGACTACTCGCTGCGCCAGGTGTGCAACGAAATGCACGGCTTTTACCGCGAAGCCAACGTGAAGGAACTGCAGCGGCTCTGCTTTCGCGCGTCGAGTTTCCCTGAAATGGCGATGCCGCCTGAGGCCGCCTATGAGGCTCTGGTCGCGAACGACGTCGAGTATGTGCCGCTCGGCCAGGCGCGTGGTCGCATCTCCGCTACGCTCGCGTTGATCTATCCGCCGGGTATCGGTGTCGTGCTGCCTGGTGAGCGTTGGGATGAACGCGCGCAACCGATGCTCGACTATTTCATGGCTTTCCAGGAATCGTTCAATCGCTTCCCCGGATTCAACTATGAAGTGCAGGGCGTTTTCCAGGAGCGGGAAAACGGCCGTATTCGCTTTTACACGTACGTAGTCCGCGAGTAAGCGGACTTGAACGGTCCACCGTAGAGGAGGAGATCATGGCGGATCAACCGAGGAAGATGAACGTCGTCCAATTGACGTTCATCGTGACGGTCAACATGATGGGGTCGGGCATCATCATGCTACCGACCAATATGGCAAAGGTGGGGGCGATCTCCCTGCTGTCGTGGCTGATCACGGCAGTCGGGTCGCTGGCGATCGCTTATGGCTTCGCGGAAGCGGGGCTGCTCAATCAGCGCCCAGGCGGCATGGCTGCGTATGCCGAAGATGGCTACGGCAAGGACGGATACTTCCAGGTGTTCTTCCTTTACTTTCTGTCGATTGCGATCGCGAATGTGGCGGTGGCGAGTTCGGCGCTCGGCTATCTCGCGGCGTTCTTTCCTGTGCTCACATCATCGCCGGTCGCCACCTGTATCGGCGTGATAGCGCTGCTGTGGCTCACTACCGTCGCCAACTTCGGCGGCCCGAAAGTGACCGGGCGCATTGGTAGCGTCACCGTATGGGGTGTGATCCTGCCCGTCGGCTTCATCTCGATCGCCGGCTGGTTCTGGTTTCACGGCGGAACCTTTGCCGCTGCCTGGAACCCAAAAGGAGTCAGCCTCGCCGAGGGGATGGGCTCGAGCATTTCGCTCACGCTGTGGGCGTTTCTCGGGATGGAATCGGCGGTCCAGAACTCGTCGGCCGTCGAGAATCCGAAGCGCGACGTCCCGCTCGCCTGCATGTTCGGCACGCTGGGTGCCGCGGTGATCTATATCCTGTCCACCGCCGCGATCCAGGGCATCGTGCCGAATGCCGACCTCGCCGCATCGACAGGGCCGTTTGGTCTGGCCTTCGCGCGAATGTTCAACCCGACGATCGGTTCGATCGTGATGGCGCTGGCGGCGCTGGCCTGCGTGGGCTCGCTGCTGGGCTGGCAGTTCACGCTCGCGCAGACCGCCAAGGACGCCGCCGACACCAGGATGTTCCCGGGCGTTTTCGGCAAGGCGAACCGCATGGGCGCGCCGATCGCGGGCATGGTCATCATGGGCATAGTCCAGTCGGCGATGGCGCTGTCCACGATCTCGCCGAACCTGAGCGAGCAGTTCGCGCGGCTCGTCAACCTCGCGGTCGTCACCAATGTGCTGCCGTACATCATTTCGCTGTCGGCGCTGTTCGTGATGATGCGCAACGCCGGTACGCCCACCGCGAAGTACCGGGTCAATGCGGCGGTCACGGTCGTCGCGCTGGTCTACTCCGTTTATGCAATCTACGCTTCCGGCAAGGACGCCGTACTCGGCGGCATGCTGGTCATGGCAATCGGCTACGTGATCTACGGTTTCATGGCCTTCCGCTTTGCCGCGGTGACTTCCGCCGGGCGCACGGCGGAAGTCACCGCGGCGGCTGTGCTGGCGCTCGCGTTGATGGTGCTGGCGGGTCTGCTGCCGCCGCCCGCCCACGCGGATGAGCCCACGCCTACCGGTTCGCTGGCCAGGATCAAGCAGTCCGGCGCGATCAATCTGGGCTACTTCAACGACGCGCAGCCGTTTTCGTACAAGGACGCGAATGGCCAGGTTACTGGCTACACCATCGCCCTATGCCAGAAGATCGCCGACGAGATCAAGACCGACCTCGGGCTCGCCGCGCTGCGCGTCAACTGGGTAGCGATTCCCTTCGAGGAGCGGATGCGCGCGATGCAGGAGCACCGGATCGACCTGCTGTGCGGCAACGCCGAAACGCTCACGGCCAGGCAGGCCATGTCGTTCTCGATTCCGGTCTATCCCGGTGGTATTGGCGCGATGCTGCGCTCGGACGCGCCGGCCGGACTCAAGGAGGTCCTCTCAGGGGTAAGCCCATCGCACCCGACCTGGCGTGCGGCGCCCGCGCAACTGCTGTCGCGGCAAACCATCTCCGTGGTCGCGGATTCGCCCGCACAACGCTGGCTCGGCGACAAGCTCGGCCAGTTGCAGATCGCGGCTGCCGTGGTCCCCGTCGCCGATGTCGAGTCAGGCTTGCGCAAGGTTCTCGACCGGCAGTCGAACGTTCTGTTCGCCGAACGCTCGCTGCTGCTCGCAGTCGCAAGCAGCAGCCCTGCGTCGGGCAAGCTGACGGTGCTGGATCGCCGCTTCACCTATTTGCCCGTCGCAATCGGCGTCCCGCGCGGAGACGACGATATTCGGCTGCTCGCCGATCGAACGTTGAGCCGGCTCTTTTCATCAGCAGAGTTCTCCGCCATGTACACGAAGTGGTTTGGCGAGCCCGACGCGGAGACACGCAACTTCTTCCGCCTTAGCGCGTTGCCAGATTGACGCGAGGCAAGTGGAGGAGGGAATGGCCCTGACAGCACACATGGGCTCCCTCCTTCCACGCATCGGTATATAGACAACGCACTGCTCGTGCGTCACGAGATCGAAGAAAGAGAAGAGCGAAGAAAGAGAAGAGAAGAAAGACACGCAGCGAGACACAGACAGCGAGACGTTACCGGCAAGCGGCTAGCGGCTAGCGGTAGCGGATGCCAGGCGCCGACATGCTCACGCAGGTGCCACCCCGGTGCTCTGCAATGGCCTGGATGTCGGCGAGCGAGCCGATGACGGCATCCTTGCCCGTTTTACGCGCGAATTCGATTGCCGCCTGGACTTTCGGGCCCATCGAGCCACTGGCGAAGCCAAGCTTTTCCAACTCATCCGGGTGCGCCTGCGCGATGGCTCTCTGGTCCGGCTTCCCCCAGTTGACATACGCCGCATCGACATCAGTCGCGACGATCAACATGTCCGCAGCCAGTTCCCACGCAAGCAGAGCCGAGCACCGATCCTTGTCGATGACCGCTTCGATGCCGCTCAGCTTCCGATTCTCGTCGTAGCAGGTCGGAATGCCGCCGCCACCCGCGCAGATGACAATCGTGCCACGTTCGAGCAGCCAGCGGATAGGACGGATTTCAAAGATGCGGCCAGGCCGCGGGCTCGCGACGACCCGCCGGAAATGCTCGCCGTCGGCCGCGATGCTCCAGCCTCGCTCTTTGGCGAGACGCTCGGCTTCTTCCTTCGAATACACCGGACCGATCGGTTTGCTGGGCCGCGCGAAAGCGGGGTCATGGGGATCGACCTCGACCTGGGTCAGAATCGTGGCGAATGGGACCTCGAAAGGCAACAGGTTGCCGAGTTCCTGCTCGATCAGATAGCCGATCATCCCTTCGGTCTGCGCACCGAGCACATCGAGCGGATAGGCTTCGACCTCTTTGTAGGCCGCGCTCTGAAGCGCCAGCAGCCCGACCTGCGGACCATTGCCGTGCGCAATCACAATTTCATTGCCCGGCACGATCAGCGCGATCTGGCCAACGGCGAGCCGGACGTTTTCGCGCTGGCATTCGGCGGTCATGGGCTGACCGCGACGCAGCAGCGCATTACCGCCCAACGCAATGACGATACGCATGATGCTTACCTCCCGATGCACGTCAAATGACAGATGGCGCCGGCGTCGTACCCCGGGGGGGGCCCCGGGTCGCCGCGGCGCCGTGGCCAGTCACGCCTGACTTTTCAGATGTCGGCAAGTGTCGAGACGAGGATCGCCTTGATCGTGTGCATACGGTTTTCCGCCTGCTCGAATGCGATACACCAGGGCGACTCGAAGACTTCCTCGGTCACTTCGATTCCATTCGCAAGCGCCGGGTATTTTTCGGCGATCTGCTTGCCGACCACCGTTTCGCTGTTGTGAAACGCCGGCAGGCAGTGCATGAACTTGGCGTTCTTGTTGTGCGTGGCATTCATCAGATCCTTGTTGACCTGGTACGGCAGAAGCTGTTCAATGCGCTCGCCCCAGGCTTCCACCGGTTCGCCCATCGAGACCCACACGTCCGTATGCACGAAATCGACGCCGTCGACGGCTGCTTTCGGGTCTTCGGTCAGCGTGATCCGCGCGCCGGTTTCGGCGCCAATCCGCTTGCAATTCTCGATGTATTCATCGCTCGGCCACAGCGCCTTCGGCGCGCCGATGCGCACATCCATGCCGAGCTTTGCGCCGATGAGAAGCAGCGAGTTGCCCATGTTGTTGCGAGCATCGCCGAGATACGCATAGCGGATCTCGGTCAGAGGCTTGTCGCTGTACTCGCGCATGGTCAACACATCGGCGAGCATCTGGGTCGGGTGGTATTCGTCGGTCAGGCCGTTGAAGACGGGGACGCCCGCGAATTTCGCCAGTTCCTCGACGATGTCCTGATGAAAGCCCCGGTACTCGATCGCGTCGTACATGCGTCCCAGCACGCGCGCCGTGTCTTTCATGCTTTCCTTGTGGCCGATCTGCGAGGAATGGGGATCGATATACGTAACGTTGGCGCCCTGATCGTATGCCGCGACTTCGAATGCACAGCGCGTGCGAGTGGACGTCTTCTCGAAGATCAGAGCAATGTTGACGCCTTTGAGATGCTGCTGTTCAGTACCTGTGTACTTCGCGCGCTTCAAATCGCGCGACAGGTCGAGCAGGTAACGAAGCTCACGATTGGTGTGATGCATGAGGCTCAGCAGGCTTCGGTTGCGCAGATTGAAAGCCATGGTGTTCTCCGTCTCGTTCGGTTCGACGACGGCGCGCCTGTGGCGGCCGCGGCTGCAAATCAATACTCGATGGGATCGCGTATGATCGGGCAGGTCATGCAATGGCCGCCGCCGCGCCCGCGTCCCAGTTCGCTCGCGGTGATCGTGATGACTTCGACGCCCGCCTTGCGTAGCAGCGTGTTCGTGTAGGTGTTCCGGTCATAGCCTACGACCACTCCCGGTTCGATGCAGACGAGGTTGTTGCCGTCGTCCCACTGCTCGCGCTCGGCGGCGAAGCTGTTGCCGCCCGTTTCCACGACGCGCAGTTTCGGCAGGCGCAGCGCCTCGCCCACGACCTCGACAAACGGCTTGTCCTCGCGCCGGATGTTCAGTTTCATCGCCGTCGAGTCGTCGGGCCGCAGTGAGAATGGGACGATTTCCTTCACGACCTCCGGGAATACCGTGACGAGGTCCCGGTCGCAGAACGTAAAGACCGTATCGAGGTGCATCGCCGCGCGCGACTTCGGCATACCAGCCACGATGATGCGCTCGACAGCGCCTTTGGCGAACAGGCTTTGAGCCAACTCGCCGATGGCCTGTCTCGAAGTACGTTCGCCCATGCCGATCAGCAACACGCCGTTGCCGATCGGCATCACGTCGCCGCCTTCGAGGGTGGCGAGGCCATGATCGCGATCAGGATCGCCATACCAGACCTCGAACTCGTGCGTTTCGAAGTCTGGATGGAACCTGTAGATTGCCGTTGCCAGCAAGGTTTCCTGGCGGCGGGCCGGCCAGTACATCGGATTGAGGCTGACGCCACCATAGATCCAGCAGGTTGTGTCACGGGTAAACAGAGTATTGGGCAGCGGCGACAATACGAAGCTGGAATGGCCCAGATACTCGCGGAACATCTTGAGGGTTTGTGTCTCTTCGGTGTCGGGAATGTCTTCCGCCACCACTCCGCCGATCAGAAATTCAGCCTGTTGGCGCGGCTCGAGACCTTCGATCCAGGACCGAACTTCGCTGGCGAGTCCTACGCCAACGGTGTCCTGACGGATCTTGCGATCCAGAATCCATTTCAACGCTTCTGGATCACGTACCGTTTCGGTCAGCAGGTTGTGCATTTCCAGCACCTCGACGTCGCGCTCGCGCATCTTCGAGACGAAGTCGAAATGGTCACGTTTGGCCTGGCTCAGCCAGATGACGTCATCGAACAGGAGTTCGTCGCAGTTGCTGGGCGTCAGACGCTGATGCGCGAGGCCTGGCGAGCACACCATCACCTTGCGCAGCTTGCCCGCCTCCGAATAAACCCCGAGCCTTGAAGTCTTTGCGTTCATCATCGGTCTCCTCGAATCGCTACGCCGGTAAGCTATCGCGGCGCGATTTCAGCATATGTCAGGCCGTGCGCCGCCGATTGACCTGAATCAATGTCTCGCCGTCTGGCAGAGGCGCTGTGTGGGATCGGGCGCTGAGCGCATCGGAGTGACTGCGTCGATGCTTTGTTCGCCTCGCTTCAGTTGAACCAGCGATACTGAAGCGCCAGCGAAATCGCCTTGTAGTTGCCGCCTGCCCTGACGAGGAGGCCATTCGATACGGCGAGTTTCGCCGACCAGCCTCGGGTGACGGGTATTGCGAGCGTGATGCCATAACGGCTGTTGTTCTGCCGGTCGTCGTTGCCAACGCCATTGACGGTGGATTTGCCACCAGCATAGAACCCTGCGTCGAAGGCTAGCCACAAACCCGGACGGAACGTGTATCCCGCATGAAGCTGCAGCGTGGCGAGCGGCGCCTGGCTACGCCGTTTGTTGCCGAGAAAAGAGTCGTTGTCAGTGAAGAGCCATACGCCGGCGGTGGCTTCGAGAAACCAGTTGCCCAGCGGCTGCGAGATGCCGAACTCGGGTTTGAACGCCCAGCGATTGGTCCCGACGTTGACCAGGTGAGCGGGCTCGTATTGCCCGGTAGGTGCCACGACCGTCAGACTCACGCCGACGATCGTCCCTGGTACGCGGCGCGCGAACTCTTCCGGTGTCAGCGCCCGGCCGCCCAGAAGATCGACCGCCAGCCTGAAGCGCACGTCACCGAGTCCGGCGCGATGCACCTGAGTGGGCGAATCCAGCACGTCCCCTGAGACATTGCCGCTGACGAACGGCGCCAGCACTCCGAGCTGTGCCGTATATCCAGCGAGATCGAAAACGCGGACATATCCCAGCGATACCGCATTGATATCCGCGTGGATGTTGCTGACGGGAAGCGAGGGGTCGGTGAGAACCTGTCCGCTCAGCCGTGAATACGTTAGACCGATGAAGTTCGTGCCTACCGGTGCGGGCGAATAGGCGCGCGGCTCCAACTCCTGGGCCGACGCTCGCAGCACGCACAGCAGAAGCATTGCGCCGACAACTGGCGAGCCACACGTTCGGATGTGCGCCGAATCTCGCAGCGGGCGCGCGAGTCGCGCACAGAATGGCGCGGAGGAGGGATGCACAGTTAACCGGTATCGGACACTGCGTTGGAAGTCGACTGTTCCGCGTTGCTGGCCGTACCGCTTCTGTACCATGTGCCGCCGAGCCCCTGGGTGTCCGGGACGCGTGCGAGTTGTCTGTCGCTTTCGTAGTTGTGACTGTCGACTATCTGGGCGTCGAGCAAATCGAGTTCACACTTCAGCGCATCGTAGCGAGATGCTGGAAGTGTCCGGATCAGATTTTCGATCATTGCCCGCAGGCGCCTTTCGATCTGGAGGCTGCCCGCGCCACAACGGCGTATTTCCCTGAAGCTGATATGCACGTAGTCCTCCCAGTCGGGGGTGCGGAACAGCACCCGCGTATTGCCCGTTATATCCTTCAATTCGCGATTTGCCAGCGACTGCTTGCCAACCGAGCGAAGGAGTCTGTGCAATTGGTCCAATGCGAGCACCGCGGTCGTCGGATCGTTGATGGCCGGAGAAAGCGCCTTCAGTGCGATATCGACCTCGATACGAAAAGCGAACATCGGATCCTGTTCCATCGTTCGCTCGGTGCCGAGCGCGATGAAACTCTGGAGTCGCCGGGCGTCAAGCGCTTCACGATCCCCATGAACGTAGAAAAGGGGCTCATCAGTGGCGAGGAAGTCGCCTATCTGAACGGCGAACTCAATGATGCAGCCGGTGATCGTTGCCTCGCGCAGAAGTGCTTTCAGGTTGGCCGCCAGCACGACACCTGACTTTCCATCGTAGTAAACGACGGAAGTGCCGCTGGAGACGCTCGCCTGCGACATCTGCAAGGGACTCGGACCGCTTCCGAAGCGACTGGGAGTTCGCTCATCCAATTCGGGATTCGGGTAAATGTTGTCGATGACGGCAAAACCATGTTCCGCGATGCGCCCGACAAGGGCGACGGGGCGCAGCAAGCGCGCGGAATAGTCGATCAGCACGATGAAGGCGATCAGTGAACCGAGCCCGACGATCGTCGCAACCAATACCTGCAATTGCGGCACGAGGTGCGTCTGCCCGATCTCGGTCATCGTTCGATGCGTCCAGAGCAATGAAAAGACGAATAGCCCGACGATCCAGCGAATCACGTTGTCGCGAAGCAGGGTGGTCGCGATGATGCGTGGAGTGTACTGTCCGCCTGCGACCTGAATTGCGACGAGCAATGAGCCGAAGGTAAATACCAGACACGACAGATTGAGGGTGAAGACCCGGTCCAGAATGGCGTGCGCCTCTTCCATGCTGACATTGAGGAAGCCATGTCGCAGGTCATATCCGCCGCGCACGCCAACCCATTGGACAACGAATTCCGACGCCCGATTCAACGCGAGCGCCGCCAGCAGAGCAAGGATAGGCACGACCCACAGCGCCGACCTGACATAGCTGTTCAGACTGTATCGCCGATTCCAGGCCACGATGGTTCCTCCGATGATAGGCTGGCACGATCAACGAGATGTAGACCAATATTGATGTTGGCGGAGGGATGGGAAGCGCGGATCCCCGGCAGGCCTTATATCGATCGAACCGCGACTATCACCTGGCTAAACGATATGAGCGGGCCGAAAAAACGGATTGATTCATGTCAATCAGCATGATGGACATGGCGCTGGGGCGAAGTCGGGGTAAGAAATTGCCCGGCCCGAGTGGCCACATGTGTTGCACGATCGACTCCACGCCGTTCCACCTGCTCGAGACAACTGACGCGGATCAACGAGGCGGGTGCTAAGACAGGTAAGGTTGTTCTCACACACCGAGGCGGAGGCGTGCGTGCGATGTCCACGGCCAACAAAGTTGAAAAAGCCGGACGACGGGTGTCATGACGGCTCTCGTTCAGCGCCTGAGTACGGCGTCGCGCATGGCGTTGGACGCGGTACGGGGCATCCTGTGGCGTCCTTCGCCCAACACCCGGCCGCGAGTCGGATCTGCATGCGCGAGCCCCAGCTCTCGTCGAACGCTTGATCTCGTTCCCGTCGCGCTAATGGAGATAGGGAGGCAGGATTAGATCGTATATGCCAATCCGAGCGCTGCGACGCTTTTCAGCTGTCGTCGGGACGACCTGGTTGAAAAGCCGGTTGATCGGGACACTACCCTTTACGTCACGCTGCCATCAGCGAGCACGGCGGCGTTACCTCGCCCCAATTGATAGGCATCGTCCACACGGCGAAATGATGCCGATCCGTCCGTCATAGGTTTACCGCGCAACATCCGCCACGCTGTGCTGACCCGCTGCCCCGCTTTCGAGCTTTCCGGGCATTTGCGCGTCGCCTACCGGTTGCAGCCGCAATGCGCCCCAGCCTAGCGGCGCGAAGACTCTCCCGCCCGAGAGTTCGACCAGCTCGACGAATCGTTCGAGCGAGACGCCGGCGACGATTAGCACCGGCGCATTGCCGACGTCATTCTGCGTTCGCAGCCACGGCGCGTCGCCACGATTGATCTCGTTGACGCTCAGCGCGCGTGCGTCGTCGCCTGTATCCGGCGTCAGCAGAGGACCGTCGAATGCGACGGTGAGGATCTGGTGCGCGGCATCTTCGTAGGGCGGACGGGCGTGGCGCTCATACGGCGCGCGTTCCCATCCGTCGCCCCATTGCCGATCGAGCGGCAGTCGCGTGAAATAGGCCCACGGGGTCCGGACGAAGCACAGCGCGTACGCGCCTCGCACGCCATCCAGATTGGTAACAAGAGTCATCTCGGTAGCCTCCTCGGTTGTGACGGACGGTTCAGGCGTCTTCCGCGGTTTCGCAATCGCTAAGCAGCACGCCTCATTGGGGCAGTTCAAGATCGAAGCGACCCTCACGCGACCATTGCCACGTGTAGAGCGAACGTGTCGAGATAAACCGTCAAACGCATGTCAGTTCTCCAAACGTGAATCGACTGTTCCAGGTTGCAGCGGCAATGGCGTGTCGACAGCGGCCGATGAGCTCTCATTGGGTGCTCATTGGCTAAGCACCCATTTCACCAGCGTGTGCGCGTCCTGCGTCGACAGCGGGCCGCTGCGCTCGGCAGCCGGCGGCATCGGCATATCGCCCCAGTGCGCCTTGCCGCCGAGCCGCAGCTTTTGCTCGAGCATCGACTGCGCGTCCGGCACGTTGCGATAGTGCTCGGCGATCTGCTGGAACGACGGCGCGAGAAATGGCGCATCGCGCGTATGGCAGAACATGCAGTGCTGCTGATCGACGAGCGCGCTCGGCTCGGATTCGCCATACGCGATGCCGGCCGTCAGCGCAGACGCCGCGCACACGAGCAGGCAATTTCGAATTCGTGCAATCACGGCAGATCGTCCTGAATCAGGAACAAGATCAGTGTATGGGGGGCGAAACGGCCCTTATTGACCTCGGTCAAATGATCTGCTGCGGGGGGCACACACTGCCTCCCAGCGACTCGTTGATGATTTCCGCCGCGGACAGATAGAACGCGAAGAGTGCATTCAGCAGGCCACCATAGCCGCCCGAGTGCCGCAGTCGCCGAACCGGTCCATTCGGCGGCTGCGAGCAGAAAAAAGGTCGCCCACAACGCGAGAAACACGCACTGCAGCGCGCGACGAGCGGAACCTCGCGATCCGCAAATAGAACATTCGAGCGGGGAGTATGAAGAGCGTCGTCCCATTGTTCAACGTGGGCCAGCCGATTCCTACGAGCAGCGTCGGCGGACTACCCGCGATTCCGCCGACGCTGATTTCGATACCTCAGTCTGCTGCCGATAATGGATCTGACGGCACGCCGCAATGCACGGCGCGAAGGTCGGCAAAATTGAGGAGACGGCAATGAACGACACCATCATCCCTCTGCGAGCACTGGTCGAAAAATGGCTTGCGCCGACCACCACGACACCCGCGCATGTAGTGCGCACCGGCCGCATGGCGATCACTCGGGCGCGTTATGTCTGGCTCGAAGGCGCGATTTCTTCGCGGCCCCTGACGATCGTCTTTTTCCGGCACGGGAATGGTTCGTGGGGCGTGTTTCCGCCGGTTGAACAGGTGCCCTCGATGAGCGCGCGGTTTCTTTAACTGCTGCCCTGTATCAAGGGCAAGCGTTGCGCGAGCACCGTCCAGACCGATGGCGCCAAACTGGTCACAGTAGGCGCCACCGAACGAGTAGTGGAGACGATTTTGTCATCTGAGATAGCGACAACTGCGAGACGGACGCGTAAAGGTACGCTGGGGCCAAGCTAAATTGATTTACGCCAAATCGAATCATCTGCGCATCTGTAGCATGGCTGCGCACGCAGTAGCAGGATGGGCTGAAGTGTGCTGGAAATGAAAAGCGTACCTATTGCGGTGATTCTTGCAACGCTCCTGGTTGCGTGGGGCGGTGGCAGTGTCGAACCAGCGTCGCAGAGTGTCCCCGTTCAAGACATCACCTTGACTTTCTTTCGGTCATTTTCGGCCGGTACGTATCTTTTGCGCGACCAGGACGAATTGGGCTCGTGCGTGGGCGGCAGCCCCGTTCGAGGTATATCCAATCGGGATCGTCACAACCGAGCACGCCATGCCTACATATGATTTTTCCAGGTACACCGCCGTTGGTATCTCGCTCGGCATCGGCAGATGGTGCTTCGCGCCCAGGATTACCCAAGCCTTGTAAGATGGCACCAATCTAGTCGTCCACTTTTTTGTACCCACCATTGGAACACCTGCGTGCATATCCGACGGCCCACTCATCGCATTTGCAGTGGTGCCGCAAGTCACGGGAACCGGCGAATTTGTGCAGGATCCCGCTCCCGCTACTTACTTATAGGCTAATTGCGTATTTAGGCGAACGCGAATGGGCACGTTCAATCGGTGCGCGGACATGCTCTCTCCGGACGAAGCTGGCAAGCATAGCCCGCGTGGTTGGTGTCATGCGCAACGCCAATCCTGCCTTCTGGTCCGTTCGGTCACTTTCCCGAAATGCGTCCGTCTCCTGCTGTTTCTATCTCAGGTGGCAAAGTAGCCTCTACTTCCTGTTGGGGAGATCCGGCAAAGCGTCCGCCACCCGTTCTTTAGGCAGTAGGACCACGGGCCGCAGGTACCACGCGAATGCCAGCTCGATCAAGCGCGCAGACAATTGATCACTATCCCTCGCTTTCGTCGCGGTTGACCCAGGTCAATGACCCCGCTTCACGTAGGAACACGATAAGCCTGTGGTGAACGGCGCCGGGCGCAGACGGTGCGCACAGGTCCGGTCAATATTTGGAGCGGGGGACGAGGATGGGCATCGGCATGCAGATTGTCTATCTCGGCTTCCCGGGCGCGGCAGAGCTCGAAGCGGAGGCGGGTGCGCAACTAGTGCGTCTCGCGCGGTTCGGCGCGCTCGTGTCGAGCTGCCATCTGGCGATCGAGGCGTTGCGCCCGGATCGCGCCAGTCCGCATTACGACGTGCGGCTCGATCTGATCACTCCCACGCGCGAATTGAAGCCGATCGCTCATTGCGCTGACGACAACGCAGAGGCGGCGATTCGTGGTGCGTTCGATCTCGCGGAACAAGAACTCGAAGCGATCGCAGCGCGAGCGCGCACCCACTGACCGGTGGTGGCCCGACACATCATGTTTCGCGCGACTCGCGCGTGGCCGCGGAGGGTGAGCGGTTGTCGTCGACGCTTGATTCAGGTCAAGCCGCAAAAGGGGTAACGATCGAAGATAGCAGCGAGGCTCGGAGCGAGGCACATGCGCAAATCCAGGCGGGGAACATCATGGTGCGCGACACGTATCTGATCGTGCTTTCGGTCATCGGCGTTTTGGCCGCCCTTGGCGCACTTGCGTGGGCGTTGGACGGGCTGATATTCGATGATGTTTTCGCGTTTCGATGTGGCGTCGTGATCGTGATGGTATCGATCACCGCGGTCGTCGCGTTCCTGAACAGCCAGTCGAGCGGCGATTCGTGAAGGCACATTTAGGCGTTTACAAGCGAAAGGAACGGCGCATATGAAGGGAATCCTGCGTCTCGCGTTCAAGCTGCTCGTTAACGACAGCGCGAAGTTCACGGCCCTGCTCGTAGGCATAACGTTCGCGGTGTTTCTGATGATCGAGATGACCTCCCTGTTTGCGGGCATTCTGAACAAGTCCTCGGCGACGGTGATTAACGTGGGCGCAAAGATATGGGTGATGGACCCGGCCGTGCAGACGATCGCAAGTAGCATCGGCATGCCGGACTATGTACTCGACGCGGTGCGCAGCATCGACGGCGTCAAATACGCGGTGCCGCTCTATTCGGGCGCGGCGCTCGTGCGCCTGCGCGACGGTACGTATCAGGCGGTCACGGTCATCGGCCTCGACGACGCGAGCCTGTTCGGCTGGCCGAAGATGAAAGCCGGCAGGATCGAAGACATCTACGCGGAGAACGGCTTCATCGCGATCGACGACGCAGAGTTCGTGAAGCTGCACAATCCGCGGCTCGGCACCGATTTCGAACTCAATGATCACCGCGGCGTCGTCGTAGGGATCGCGACGGTGGCAAGCAGCGGCCTGTTCGGAACGCCGACGCTCTACACCACCTACACGCGGGCGGTCGAATATATCCCGACGACGCGTTACACCACCTCATACATTCTCGTCGAGCCGAAAACCGATGCGGACGTCGCGCACATCAAGCAAGTCGTCGGGTCGCTAGGGTATGTGGCGTATACGAAAAAGGAGTTCATGCAGCGCATCTCACGCTTCTACAAATACGAAACGAGCCTCGGCACCAACATCCTGCTGATGACGGTGATCAGCTTTATCGTGGGCCTGTCGATCTCGGGGCAGACGTTTTACACGTTCATCCTCGAGAACCTGGAAAAGTTCGGCGCGCTGAAAGCGATCGGCGCGAAAAGCCACGAACTCGTCGCGATGATCCTGTTTCAGGCCACTTTCACCGCATTGACGGGCTATGGGCTCGGCGTGGGATTGTGTGCGGCGTCGATCACTCTCGCACGGCTGCGCATTCCGGACTACGCGGCGCTGATCACGTCGGGCAATCTCGCGCTCGCGTTTGCGATGGTCGTTGTGATCGCCGCTTCTTCGAGCTATCTCGGCGTGCGTCGCGTGCTGCGCATCGAGCCGTTCGATATTTTCCGGGGCTAGCGATGAACGCGGTCGCGATCGACGCAAGCGGTCTGAGCAAGTCGTTCGGCGAGGGCGAGGCGCGCACTCAGGCTCTTTCCAATGTCGCGATGCAGGCTTATTTCGGCGAGATGCTGCTGATCGTCGGGCCTTCCGGCAGCGGCAAGACCACGCTGCTGAGCGTTATATCGGGCATCTTGCGGCCCGACTCGGGAACGGTATCGATCGACGGCGTCGATCTATGGCATCAGCACGACGACGCGATCGCCGATTTCAGACTCAAGCGCATCGGCTTCGTGTTCCAGGACTATCACCTGTTTCCGCGTCTGACCACCGCGGAAAACGTCGCGATTCCGCTGATCCTCAAGCGCCGCGACTGGGACGAATCGATCGCCGAGGCGCTGACGTGGCTCGACGTGGTGGGTCTGAAGAACCGGGCTGCGTTGCCGCCAGTGAAGCTCTCCGGCGGCGAGCAGCAGCGCGTGGCGATCGCGCGCGCGATCGTCAGCCAGCCCGACATCCTGATCCTCGATGAGCCGACCGCCTCGCTTGATGGCGACACCGGCCGTTCGGTGATCGAGTTCGTCAAGCACAAGGTGCTCAGCCCCCATCGCTGCATCGTCATCGTGACGCACGACAGCCGCATCTTCGAGTATGCGGATCGCGTGATGCACATGGAAGACGGCAAGCTGAAGACGATCGACGCGGGAGGCGGGAAGTGAAACATAAACTGCTTTTCGTGCTCGCGTTCGCGGGCTTTCTGGCGGGAATCGCTGCGGCTTGGGTCTACGGTATCCAGCAGCCGCCCCAGCCGCCCGTTTTCGATCCTGCGTCGAACCCTTATGCGCATGGCGTCTACGCAACCGGTATCGTCGAGAGCGACCAGGCCGCTGGCTCGAATATCAACGTTTATCCCGACGTGTCGGGCGCGGTCACGCGAGTCTTCGTGCATGACGGCGACAGGGTGAGTCGCGGCCAGCCTCTCCTGACGATCGACGACGCCGTACAGGCGGCCACCGCCGCGCAACTGGTCGCGCAGGCCGACGCCGCGCAGTCGCTGCTCGACGAGCTGCGCGCCCAACCTCGGCCCGAGACGCTCAATGTCGCGAGCGCACAGGTGGTCGCGGCGAACGCGAGCCTCAAGATGGCGCAGGATCAGTTCGACAAACAGAAGCACGCGTACGAGATCGACCCGAAGGCCGTAAGCCGCGACACGCTCGACAACGCCGCCAACGGCGTGGCGGTCGCGCGCGCGAATCTGGACGTGGTTACGCGGCAGTACACGCTTACGCGCGCCGGCGCATGGTCGTTCGATGTGCGCAATCAGGAGCGCCAGGTCGAAGCGTTGCGCAAGGCCGCCGAGGCGGCGACCGCGCAACTCGGCCGCTACACGCTGCGCGCGCCCGCAGACGGCATGGTGCTGTCGGTCAATACCGCGCTCGGCGCCTATCTGTCGCCGCAGGGCGTGTACGACACCTATGCGCAGGGGAGCGCGCCGCCGCTCGTGCTCGGCACGCCCTCGGACCAGCTCGCCGTGCGCTGCTACGTCGACGAGATTCTGATCAGTCACTTGCCGGATCTGCGCGGCACGAAGGCGACGATGTTCATTCGCGGCACCGCGGTGCAGGCCGAGCTGCAATTCATGCGCGTGCAGCCTTATGTGACACCAAAAATCCAGTTGACCGATCAACGCACGGAACGTGTCGATGTCCGTGTGCTGCCGGTGCTGTTTCGCGTCGTGCCGCAGCCGGGCACGCGTCTCTATCCGGGGCAGATCGTCGATGTGTATATCGCTGCGAAATAATCGGCGTTTGGGCGGCGCATGGCGGCGCATCATGCGCAGGGTGCGCATGCCTCGCTATGCCGCGCTCGCGCCGTGCGCCGTGCTCGTCGCGTCGTGCGTGGTCGGCCCGGATTTTTCGCGGCCGCCTGCGCCGTCTGTCGACCGGTACGAGAAGACCGGGCAGCAGAGCTTCGCGGCGCCGGGCGGCACACAGACGCTGTCGCCGGCAATTGGCGTGCGCGACGACTGGTGGACCTCGTTTGGCAGCCCAGCGATCGATGCCGCCGTCGATCAGACCCTGACTGGCAACGCGACCCTCGCGGGCGGCGAAGCTGCCTTGCGGCGTAGCGAAGACCTGTTGCGTGCAGGCGCCGGCATCTTCTATCCGCAGATCGACGCCGGTGCCGATGCGACGCGCCAGCGCTATTCGCCGTTGCGCAATGGCGTCGAGGCACCACCGACCGTTTTCAATCTGCTCACGCTGTCAGCCACGATCAGCTATACCCTGGATATCTGGGGCGGCGAGCGTAGGGAAGTCGAGTCGCTCGCCGCGCAGACCGATGCTCAGCGCTACGCGCTCGCCGCGACTTACTTGACGCTTGCTGCCAACGTCGTCAACACGATGATCGCGCGAGCCGCGTACAGCGACGAGATCGAGGCGACGCAGGAGATGATCGGGCTCGTGCGGGAGCAGATCGGGATCACCGAGGCGCAGGTCACTGCCGGCGCGAGCGCATGGTCAGCCGTGTTGTCGTTGCAGAACCAGATGACCACGCTGGAGGCCTCGGTGCCGGGACTCGAACAGAAGCGCGCCGAGAGCGAACATCTGCTTGCGTTGTTGGCGGCCATGGTTCCGGCGCAGTGGAGTGCGCCGGCGCTGTCGTTGCAGGACATCAGGCTGCCCGGACTGTTGCCGCAAACGCTGCCGTCCTCGCTCGTCAGACGCCGGCCCGACATCCTGCAAGCGGAAGCGGTATTGCATGCGGCGAGCGCGAACATCGGCGTGGCGACGGCGGCGTTGTTCCCGCAGATCACATTGTCGGCGTCGGGCGGGCTGGACAGCATGGTGTTTCACGAGCTCGGCAACTCGGCCGGGCAGGTATGGAGCCTCGCGGCGGGGGTGACTGCGCCGGTGTTTCATGGCGGCGCGCTGTGGTTTCAGCGCAAGGCCGCGATCGCCGAGTACCAGGAGTCGGAGGCCGCCTATCACGAAGTCGTGCTGGCGGCCTTCTCTCAGGTCGCCAATACGTTGCGCGCGCTCGAGCATGACGCGCAGATCGTCGAGGCGCAGAGTCGCGCGGTGCAGTCGGCGGCCGAGGCGCTGCGCCTGCTGAAGGTGTCCTATCTCGCGGGCACCGCCGGTTATCTGGAGATTCTGATCGCGGATGGCCAGTATCATCAGGCCCGCATCGCGTGGCTGCAGGCGACTGCGCAGCGTCTGCAGGACACGGTCGCGCTGTACGCAGCGCTCGGGGGCGGCATTGTGCCGCAATCCTGAGCGTCATGTTGTTCCCGGTGTTGTCACCAGCACCGGCTGCGTTGACGTGGATCAAATCCGCCGTGAACCGCATGGCTAAGCTGGGAAAATAGCCCGGCGGCCGATGCATCGAGGATCTGCCAATGCGGCATTTCATGCCAGAAGGGGGCGTCACCATGCATGTTTCCTTTCCACCCAGCCCTCCCGAGTATTGCGCCCGCGATCTGGCGCTGGCGTTTCCGGCACTCGTCGACGATCAACCGGTGCAGTGCGCCATCACGGCCGAAGCGCTCGAAGATCATTTCGGCGCACGCTCGCTGCGCGAAGAAGATCTGGCTCATGCGTTCACTGCGCATCGTTTCGACATCGAACTGGCCGCCCAGCGGATGCTCAACGAGGTCGGTGCGAAACCCGTGCTGCTGCACAGCGGCTTTTTCAGGTTCTGCACGTAACGAGCGGGGCAGCGGCGCCCGGTTCTGTGCGTGGCTGCATCAGGTCAGGCACCGCACGCCCGAGCGCCGAAGACGCGAAAGCCGCGATGGGTGCCGCGGCGTCGAATGAAAAGCTCAGCGCCTGATTCGACGGAGCCAGCGCGTCGGCGAACTCATGCCAGACTCCTGCCCGGCGCGGCGCTCATCCGAACTCGGGGCGCGACGCGCCGCGGCCTGCACCGTAGGTGCGTTCCGTCGCCGGGCGCACGATCATGCAGTCGGTCGTGAGCAGCAGCGACGCGACGGAGATCGCGTTCTGCAGCGCCGTGCGCGCAACCTTGACCGGGTCGACGATGCCACGCCCGATCATGTCGCCGTATTCGCCGTGCGCGGCGTCGTAGCCGAACGCGCCGTCGGCCGCGGCGACCGCATGGACGATGGCCTGCGCGTCCGCGCCGGCATTTTGTGCGATTTGCCGCAACGGCGCGGCGAGCGCATCGTGCACGATCCTTGCCCCGATCTTCTGGATTTGGGTTTCACCGCATTGCTCTAGCACGCGGCGCGCGCGCAACAGCGCGACGCCGCCGCCGGGCACGAAGCCTTCCTCGACGGCGGCCCGCGTCGAATGCAGTGCATCCTCGAAACGGTTCTTGCGCTCACGCAGCGCGGTCTCCGTCGCCGCGCCGACGCGAATCACGGCGACGCCTCCGGCCAGCTTCGCGACACGCCGGTTCAGTGCGTCTCGCTCGTGCTGGTCGGCCGTGGCGTCGATGCGCTTTTTCAGGCCGGCGATCCGCTCCGCGATGCGGGCATGATCGCCATGTCCGGCAACGATCGTCGTCGTGTCGCGCGATACCTCGATGCGTCGCGCGGCGCCCAGATCGTCCAGCGCCGCGTTCTCGAGCGTGCGGCCGGTCTTCGGCGAGATGACCGTGGCTCCCGTGAGCGCGGCGAGGTCCGCGAGCTGCTCGGAGCGGCTTTCGCCGAAGCCGGGTGAGCGGATCGCGCAGGACCTGAAGGTGCCGCGTAGATGATTGACGACGAGCGTGGCGAGCGCCTCGCCTTCTATCTCGTTCGCGATGATGACAAGCGGCTTGCTCGTCGCCATCACCGCTTCGAGCACCGGCAGCAGTTGCGCGACCGACGACACGTTCACGTCGCACAGCAGGACGCGCGGCTCGTCGAGCACGACATCGCGACGATCCTCGTCGACGAACAGCGGCGACACGAAGCCGCGATCCAGCAGCGAACCGTCGACTGTCTCCAGCTCGTCGTCGAGTTTGGAGCCATCCTCGATGCTGATCGCGCCTTCATTGCCGACGCGCTCGACCGCCTGGGCCACCAGCATTCCGATACTGGCGTCGCCGCTCGCAGAAATGGTCGCGATCTGGCGCATTTCGTCGGCGGATGCGCACGGGCGAGCTAGCCGGTGCAGTTCCTCTACGACCCGTTTTCCCGCGTCTTCGATTGCGCGCTTGAGCGCCATCGGATCGTAGCCCGCGCTCACGCATTTGTTCCCTTCGACGACGATGGCCTGCGCCAGCGTGGTCGCGGTGGTGGTGCCGTCCCCGGCCACCTCGCTCGTGCGTGTGGCCACTTCGCGCAGCAGTTGCGCGCCCATCTCCGCGTAGGGGTCGGTGAGGTCGACCGAGCCCGCGACGACCACGCCGGAATTCGCGACGAGCGGCGCGCTGGAGGGCCGCTCGACGATGACGTTGCGACCTCCGGGGCCGAGCGTGACCTTGACGGCCTCGGCGAGCGCGTTGACGCCGTTGAGCAGTAATTGTCTGGCGTCATGGTGAAATACGAGCGTCTCATTCGACACGGTTGACCTCCGGGTGGTGGGATGGCTGGCGCCCGCATTGCGCGCGAGCCGGGATGATCTATTTATTTAAGCCATCGTGTATAGCGACCGGATTGATCTGTATCAATGAAGCGGGGCGGCGCGACAGATCCGCGCGCACCCCGCGCGACGTTCAGGCGGGATTGCGAGCGGTTGATCCTTGTCAATCGGTGCGCCGCGCCATCGGCGATGCTGGATCATTCGCACATTGGCAGACAGGGAGGGGACGATGAGACCGGATCGCGCTGCACGGCGCTCAAACGTGGAGCCATCAGATGGTGAACGGCTGTCCTGCCGACCAGATGTCGCCGCGGCGGAGCAACGCTGATGCCGATGCCGCTTCCCTCGCGTGAGCGCCGCAAGCCTTCGCCATGGCTCGACGTGACGAGCGTCGCGGTGATGATGTTTGTCGGCATCGTCTTTGCGTTGCGGTTGCTGGCGTCGCAGGTGCCGACAATCGATATCGCCTATAGCGACTTCCTTCAGCTTGTCGCCGCGAGGCAGGTGCAGAACCTCGTCGTGACGCCGACACGCATCACCGGTACGCTGAGGATGCCGGGCGCCGCCGCGTGGCTGCCGGCGTCCGCCGTCGCCGGAACCAGGAAGGAAAGCGGCGAGCCGTGGGAGTTCTCCACCGTGCGCGTCGCGGACGACGGCCTCGCTCCGACGCTGGCCGCCGCCGGCATCCGTTATACGGGGGGAGAAGACAGCGCGTGGCCGGCTTTGCTTCTGTCATGGGGTGCTCCGCTGTTGCTGTTGCTGGTGATCTGGCATTTCATGTCCCGGCGCGTCGGCGGCATTCAGGAATACACGAAGATCGGCCGGGGCAACCCGCATGTGTTGATGCAGGAGGACACCGGCATCAGCTTCGACGACATCGCCGGGATCGATGAAGCGAAAGCCGAACTCAAGCAGATCGTCGCCTTCCTGCGTGATGCGGAGCGCTATCGCACGCTGGGCGGCAAGATACCGAAGGGCGTGCTGATCGTCGGTGCGCCGGGCACCGGCAAGACGCTGCTCGCGAAAGCCGTCGCCGGGGAAGCGGGCGTGCCGTTCTATTCAGTGAGCGGCGCGGCGTTCGTCGAAATGTTCGTCGGCGTGGGCGCGGCGCGCGTGCGCGACCTGTTCGAACAGGCGCAGGCCGAGGCGCCGTGCATCGTGTTCATCGACGAACTAGATGCTCTCGGCAAAGTGCGCGGAGCGGGCCTGACATCGGGCAACGACGAACGCGAACAGACGCTCAACCAGTTGCTGATCGAAATGGACGGGTTCCGCTCCAACTCGGGCGTGATCATCATGGCGGCGACCAACCGGCCGGAGACGCTCGATCCGGCGCTGCTGCGCCCCGGGCGCTTCGACCGGCACATTGCGATCGACCGGCCCGATCTGAACGGCCGACGGCAGATCCTCGCGGTCCATACACGGCACGTGACAGTGGCGCCGCAAGTCGATCTGGGCGAGATCGCGTCGCGCACACCGGGCTTCGTCGGAGCCGATCTGGCGAATGTCGTCAACGAAGCCGCGTTACACGCCGCAGAGGCCGACAAGCAGGCCGTCGACATGTCGGACTTCGACGAGGCGATCGACCGCGCAATGGCCGGCATGGAGCGCAAAAGCCGCGTGATGAACGCGCAGGAAAAGCTGACGATCGCCTGGCACGAAGCGGGGCACGCGCTCGTCGCATACAACCGCAAGCACAGCGATCCTGTGAAGAAAGTGTCGATCATCCCGCGGGGTGTGGCGGCGCTCGGCTACACACAACAGGTGCCGACCGAAGACCGTTACCTGTTGCGGCAAAGCGAACTGCTCGACAGGCTCGACGTGCTGCTCGGGGGACGCGTGGCGGAAGAAATCGTGTTCGGTGACGTCTCGACGGGTGCGGAGAACGACCTCGAACGCGCGACGGCGATGGCGCGCCATATGGTGGCGCGCTACGGCATGAGCGAGCGCATCGGTCTCGCGACGCTCGGCGAGACGGCCGATCCGATGGGAGCGCCGGGGTTCGATCCTTGGCGCGGCGCGCCTTGCAGCGACGATACCGCGAGGCTCGTCGACGAGGAAATTCGCGGCGTGCTGAACGATGCCCATACGCGTGTCACCGCAACGCTTCAGGCACAGCGCGCGCCGCTCGAACGCATCGCGCACCTGTTGCTGGAGCGCGAGGTGCTGGATCACGAGCTGCTGCAAAAGGCGATCGAAGGCCAACCGGTGCCCGGGACCGCGCTTGACGTGGATCAACGACGCGAAGTCGTGCGCGACTACGCTGAAGGTGCTGTTTCACGGTGTCGACCATCGTGAATGCGCGAGACGGCGACGGCATCTGAATTACCCCGCGCCTTGCAATCCGGCGACACTGCATGCCGGATTGCAGTCGGTCAATTGGGCCAGTTGATGGCCTGCTTATCTGAAGGAGAAGGGCAATGAGCAATCTAACGCGTTTTGATCCGTTTTCGGCGGACCCCGTTTCGGAACTGTTCCAGGGATTTTTCCGGCCGATGCGCACGGCGCTGACGACGCAGGACACCGAACTCGCGTCGATGAAGATCGACGTGACGGAAAACAACGGAGCCTATTCGGTGAAAGCCGAACTGCCGGGCGTGGACAAGAAGGATATCGACGTTCAGATCGACGGGCGCGTCGTTTCGATCAATGCGAAGGTCGAGCGCAACAAGGAGGAAAAGGAAGGCGAGCGCGTGATCCGTCGCGAGCGTTACTCCGGCACGTTCAGCCGCTCGTTCTCACTCGGCGGCGAGGTCGACGAGGCCAATGCGAAAGCCGAATACAAGGACGGTGTGCTGTCGTTGAGCCTGCCGAAAAAGACGTCGAGCGAACACAAGCGCCTGACGGTCGACTAGAAGCCAGCAACCCAGTCTGGACAATGAAGTATGGCGCGCCGTCACGGGCGCGCCTCTTGTTTCCCGAACCCACGCCTCAATCCGCGAGAGAGCTGAGCTTCGTGCCGAGTGCGCCAACCGTCTGCGCGAGAATCGGCAATTCGTCTTCGTTCAATCTGAGCGCGTCGGCGAGCAGGCGGTGATTGATCCAGCCGCGCACCACGTTGCCGAGCCCCGCGGATGCGCAATACAGCGCGACGTTTTGCGCCATAGCGCCCGCTGCGGCGGCTGAAAAGATATCGCGTTGCTGCAACGGCATCTGCAGCAGTCGCGACGTGTTGACCACATACACGAGGTCGAGCGGTGCCTCGCCGACGAAGTCCTGATAGCCGGTCAGGTTGCGCGCGTCGCTGGCATGCTTGAGCACGAGGCGGTGCGACGCGGGATCGTAGCGATAGACGCCGCTGGGCAGCACCGCGTAGAGGTCGACTTCGTGGACGGCATGCGCGGACGGCGCCGTTCGCCCGCCGGTCGCGGGACGATTGACCCCGCCGGCAGCCCACAGCAACGCGCCGAGCGTCGCGGGCGGCAGATCGGCCCCGGAGAACTCGCGCGTGCTCGCACGCAACGAAAGTGCTTTTATCAGTGGTGCGCCCGAACCCATGTCGGGCAGCGGCAATTCGATTGAAGCCGGAGCTTGCCCGCGCGCGCGTGCCGGCGCTCGAGCGGGTGCGGGTTCATAGGTCAGCAGTTGGGTGTCGGACATGGTCGACTCCTTCGATGATGGGGGCGATGCGTTCCCTCGCATGTCGATGCATCGTCTTGAACATACCGGCGCGTACGCGCCTGCCGTTTGACTTCAGTCAACGCGTCGTGACGCGGCTTGCGCGACGTCCGGCGCATCGCCCGCTACCCCCAGTAGGTCGAAGAGCGCGTGACCGGAGCAGTTGGCCGGTGCGGAGCAGCGGCGCGTTCACGGACCCGATCGATGACGCGTGTGCCATTCGACGATCGCGGACCAGATGTCCTCGGCCGTTTCGCGAAAGACGAAAAGATCTGTATCCTCGACGCGGATCATGCCTTCGGTCACCATGAAGTCGAAATCGATCGTGCGCCGCCAGTAGGACTCTCCGACCAGCACGACGGGCAGTAGCCTGATCTTCCTCGTTTGCAGCAGCGTCAAGACTTCGAACAGTTCGTCGCAAGTGCCGAATCCGCCGGGAAAAAAAATGGCCGCCTGCGCCCGCTCCAGCAAATGAAGCTTGCGGATCGCAAAGTAGTGGAGCCTGAAGCACAGGTCGGGCGTGATGTAGGGGTTCGGCTGCTGCTCGTGCGGCAACGCGATGTTCAGGCCGATGCTCGGCGCGGAGCGCTCGTGGGCGCCGCGGTTCGCTGCCTCCATGATGCCAGGGCCGCCGCCTGTCACGATCGCGAGCGACGACAGGGCGCCGGTGAGGCGCGCGCTGCCGACGATGCGGCCCAGCTCGCGAGCAACTCGGTAGAAGCGGCTGAGCTCTAGCTGATGTGTCGCGGCTTGCAGCGCCTGCTGGTTGCGTCGCGCGTCGGGCCGCTCCTGCAGTGCGCGCCGCGCCTCGCGAAGCCGCCGTCGCGCGAGGTCGGGCGCGGGAATGCGGGTGCTACCGTACACGACGATCGTGTGACAGATCTCATAACGTTGCAGCGTTTCCTCGGTCTTCCAGTAGTCGAGTTGCAGGCGGATGCCGCACATTTCCGGTCTGCGCAGGAAAGCGAGGTCTTCGTCCGCTTGCAGATAAGTGGGGTTCTCGACGAGGCGGCGCACGCGCGGCGGCAGCGCGGAGGGTGGGCTGACGCCGGCTTCGTGTATCACAGCGGGCGTCGGGGATTCCTTTGCGCTTGCCATCTGCATCTCCATACCGCCAATGGCTTTACCTTACGGTCGAGGGCGGCCGTCGCGTTGATCCACATCAAGCGGGGCGGAACCGGCAGCTACCCTGCGATATGAAATGGGGCGGGCACCACCGGTCGACCCGGTCGAGCCGCGCACGATAGTCGTGGGGCATCTGCATGAGCGCCGCCACTGCCGGCTTGACGCAGATCAACAATGGTCCGGCTTCACGCAGCGATCATGGGGTTCTATTCGAACCGAATGCTAATCATGAGCGGCCGGATCTTTGTGATAGGCGCATCGCACGGCGGCATCGACGCGTTGCAACAACTGGTGAGACAGTTACCCGCTAGCTTCCCCAGCTCGCGCGCAAATACCACCCGGACATCAGCAAGCATGCCGACGCGGAGGATCGTTTCCAGGAGCTGGGCCAAGCATATGAGGTGCTCAAGGATCCGGAAAAGCGCGCAGCCTACGATCAGATGGGCACAGGCTGGCGCGCCGGGCAGGACTTCCAGCCGCCGCCGAACTGGGACGAAGGTTTCGAATTCAGCGGCGCGGGTGAGCAAGCCGGCACGGATGCGGGCCTCAACGATTTCTTCGAAGCATTGTTTCGCGGTGAACGAACCGCGCATGCGCGGCCCTCTCATACGATGAGCCAGGATCACCACGCCAGGGTGGCCATCGATATCGAAGACGCCTATCGGGGAGCACAGCGCTCGATTTCTTTGCAATTGCCTACCGTCGATGCGCACGGCCAAGTATCGCTGCGATCACATACGTTGAACGTTTCCATTCCGAAGGGCGTGCGGGCGGGGCAGCACCTGCGGCTCGTAGGCCAGGGAGGGTCCGGCGTGGAAGGCGGCAGGGGATCTCTACCTGGAAATCGCGTTTCGCGAGCATCCGCACTTTCGCGTCGATGGCTCCGACGTCTTGCTCGACTTGCCGGTGGCGCCGTGGGAAGCGGCGCTTGGCGGGCATGTGACAGTGCCGACACCCGATGGCAAGGTCGACATGACGGTACCGATGGGCTCGGCCGGTGGCAGGCGATTGCGGCTCAAGGGTAAGGGAATTCCTGGCAAGCCCCCGGGGACCTGTACGTGATCTTGAACAACGTGTTGCCGCCGGCCGACAGCGAGCGAGCCAAAGCTGCCTACGACACGATGCGGCAAGCGTTTGACTTTGACCCGCGTGGGCGGCTTTATGGGTAGCTCATGATGAAGAACTCGGGATCACCTATCTGGCAGGCCAGATCGTTGATGAAGCCGTTGAATCACACTCGTCGAGATGAGTCGGATAACTGGCGCATCGGCAGCAGAAATCATCCTTTGGGTTGCTGAAGGCGCTTTCGAGCCGAAAGGCGCCGGCCCACGGGATTGGCGGTTCAGCGGCGCTTCGCTGTGTCGTGCGCGAACGGCTTTCCGGCTGGCTCGAGATCTTCAGATCAACGCTCCGGGCATTGCGCTCGCGCTTGATCTGCTCGACGAAATCAAGGCGCTGATGACAAACCCTAAACGTTCGACAGGCGATTGAACGGGGCCTGTCCGTCAGCGCTGTCCGCAAGCTGCCTCGATGCGCTCTGCGCTGATATCGGGAATGCTCGCGTGTTTCTCGATTTCCATCGTTGGCCGGAACGGCAGCGCGCCTACCGACATCAAGTGCGGACTGCAGTCCGCCCTGTTCAAGCAGCGCCTGTTGCGGGTTCATCGAGGGATGGAATCGTGGTCCGTCAAAGGCAGTCCAACTGATATGGCAGATCGTTAAGAGGGAAGCGACATGGGGGTAGCATTGATCGCATGGGGACGATTCTTCGAGCGTGGCCAGAGAGTGACTGTTCCAGCGCCGAGCACGGACCCGGATGCTCTATGGCTTTGGGATCGTCTCGCGAGCATTGCTTGGGACTTACGCGGCGCCGGCTTTACCGCACTGCAATTACCGCCAGCCAGCAAGGCGGAAGGCGGTGCCGAAGCCGGGTGTGATGGATATGGCGTATTTGACCTGCGGGACCTCGGGACCAAGCCACAGCAGGGCAGTACCCCGACCCGCTATGGAGACGCAGACGCGTTGCGCCGTTTGATCGCCTGTTGTCACGCCGTTGGGATCGATGTCTATCTCGACGTTGTTTTACATCAGCTCATTGGAGAAAACTGCGGCCCCGGCGTTTTCAGGTATCTTGGCGCGGATTGCCATCTGTTGAATGGACGGGGTCCCATGCAGCCCGGATGCTTCCGGGGGGGCACCGGTAATCAGGATCCGATTCCGCCGTTCAGGCCGGAGGACGAGGTCCCAGCACCAAACGACGATTTTCCGTTCGGACGGGAGAAGGTTTATCAAAATTGCGTTCCGCCTGGCTATACGCTGCACGACGCAATCGACTTCGGGGACTGGCTATTCCGCACCACGGGCGCCGACGGTATGCGCTTCGACGATGTCAAAGGCACGTGGGCTCCGTTCGTTTCGCAGTTCATGCGTTCGAAATCGATGGCGTCGAAGTTTGCATACTCTGAATACTTCGACGGCAATCGCGCAGCACTCGATGACTGGGCCACGCGCTCGCCGATGATGTCACGCTCGCTAGTCGCCGATTTCCCTCTTCATTGGGCGCTTCAGGCCGCTTGCGACGGCGGCAACGTATCCGCACTCAACGGTGCTGGGTACGCGAGCTGGAATCCGCATCTTTCCTGCACCTTCGTCGACAACCCCGACACTGACACGTCGCCTGGCCAGCAAATCGTGTCGAACAAACTGCTTGCCTATGCTTTTATACTGACAACCGAAGGTTACCCGTTCGTTAGCGGGAAGGACTATTTTGGCGAGGACGTCTGGCGCGGAGCATATGGTCTCAAGCCCTGGATCGACAATCTGATATGGATTCACGAGAATCTCGCTTCAGGAAGCACTGTCACACGGTATATCGACCGGAATGTGATTGTTTTGAACCGAACTGGATTTCCGGGCCTGTTGACGGCGCTCAATTTCGACTCAATGAACGGCCATTCGATCACATGCGCGACAGGTTTTGGGCCTCACGTGTGCCTTCACGAATATACAGGCAAGCACTCGGAAATCTGGACAGACGGCCAAGGTCGCGCGAGCTTTTCGCTGCCGTCGAATGCATATGGTTCGGGAAAAAGCTACCTTTGTTTTTCTCTGCCAGGGTATGGCGCCGCTTTTGAGCCCCGGCTGCGCTCGACTTCACAAACTTTCTTCGGTGCTGAGGATCTCGACCGGCCTCCTTTGAGCAACGGCGCCACAAGCCCGGCCCGGGTGTATGCCGGTTCCGGCAGTCGAGTGATCGCGCTCCTCAAACCGGCAAGCACTGTAGGGTCGCGCAGCGCGTCGATCCTGCTCGAAATTGTCGGGCCAGACGGCCACGTAATCGGTCGCAAGACTATCTATTACAGTGACATGTCAGCTTCACTTGAAATAATCGCCAGCGCCGCCGGATGGCATACCGTCACGCTGAACGGTTTCGGACTTGCCTGCCCAATCCCGTACGAACTGACAGTGACCTATGATGGGGCACAACGGCTCGAGTCGAGTAGGTCATGACTGTCTCCGCGACCGACCCGTTCAATCGAATTTCGACTGGCGCATCGTCCAGCAGAGAGATCTCGCTCAGAACCCTTTCCCCACAATGAGCGCCTACTGCGCCGCGAGCGGCGTCGCGCAGGCCTGCCGCGGCCTTTACGACTGCTCCCGATGGTGTCAGTGCCGGAAGCACGGTAACCGTGAGATCGACTCGGGTTGGCAACCGCTACCCGTCTGGGAGAACAACGCACCGCATGGACGATGCAACGACGGGCTCGCGCCGCAAAATGCAAGGCGCGACGACGAATCGAGCCCTTCCAGAGGGGGTCATGCTTGTGCATCGCTCGTAACCACCGGGATCCCGTGGTAAAGCGGGCCCGCGTCCCGGTTCGACCAAGCGGACGAATCATTCGAGCGAAACGCCGGCGGGAGTTCGTACCGGCGCGTTGTTGATAAGAACTGCGTGCGCAAGCACGGCGCAGCGTCGCCATGTGTCGTGTCGGCGCTCAGCGAACGGTCATCACGTCCGGGATCGGAGCGTCAGAAGGTCGTGGTGGGTGACGGTCAGCATCCGCCGCGCAGAGCTGCGTCGTCGTAAGGCGGTCCTGCATGTTGTTGGTGTGGCGCGCGCTCCCATCCGTCGCGCCATTGCTGATCGAACGGAAGCCGCGAGAAGTGTGGCCACGGCGCACGCACGAAGCATAGCCGGTACGCGTGCCGCGCACCGTCCAGATCGGACACGAGACTCATGGCGAATAACCTTGCTAACAAAAACTGCGCGCGCCGGCGCGGTCGATGCACTTCGTGGACGGCCTTAAGCATCGTCTTCGCTGGAAAAGACGCCGTTTGGGGACTGCGTCCGCTCGGTGTCGATGCACGTCACACGCCAGTGTCCGGTCATCGGGTAGCGAGCGCCCTCCGTGCACCACTGAAGCCGGCCAACTTTGCCCTCGACCGGCTCATTCGCGTCGTTCAAATCGAGCCCTTCGAGCACACACATGGGTACCATGCTGTGCGGAGCGCATACAAGTGTATTGCCGCAATCGATTTGCAACGGACCCGATTCGGGCAGTTCGAGTCCGAAGTGGCCTTCGCGCGACCATTGCCGAGTGTCCCTGTGTAGCCACAGGATCGCGAAAGCCATCGGGTGGATTCGATCGAACGTATCGAGATGAACGGTAAGTCGCATGAACATTCTCCGGAACAAAGCAATTCATGGTGGAGACCCGGCAACCACGAGACCGAGCCGGACTCATCGACGCCTCATTGACTCAATACGCATTTCACCAGGGTATGCGCGTCTCCGCCGAAAGCGGTCCGCGGAGTTTGACTGGACGGCATCGACATATCACCGAGTGCGCCTTGCCGCCAAGCCGGAGCTTGTGCTCGAGCAACATCTGCGCATCCGGCAGGTTGCGATACCGTTCCGCGATTTGCTGGAACGACGACGTGATAAACGGCGCATCACGCGTATGGCAAAACATGCAACTGCTGATCGATGAGAGCGGTCCGATCGGAATCTCTGTGTGCGATACCGGCGGTCAGCGCAAACGTCGCGCATGCGTGCAGGCAGTTCGTGACGGTGTAATCACGGCAGGCGCTCCCTAGGATAAAGGTCAGTTTACGAGTGGCGAAATGAGATTTGTTGACCTCGATCAATCGGGTCACGATGTGCAGCTCGACCGGACGTGCGGCCCTCATGTGCAACTGGCAGGCATGCCGCGCGTTCATCACGTCGCGGATGCTGTCCGACGCGAATTGTTCTGTCGTCGTGTGACCATGCAACGCGCCACAATTGCGTCCCTGAGCCATGCAGAGACGCTGTTCGAATACGACCTCCGTCAACTTCTTCCACTGCGGGCTTCAATGGTGTCGAGCGGCAACGAGACCATGATCACAAAGCCCCGATCCGGCGCCGTGCGGATCTGCAGGTCACCGCGAAGGGCCCACGCGCGCTCGCGGATTCCCAGCAGGCCGAACGAGTCCGCTGCGGGCCGTTGGTCCGGCGCGCTGCCGCAGCCGTTGTCTGCAATCTGAACGACGCAATGCGGTTCCTTGCGCAGGATTTCAAGCGCCACTTCGGTCGCCCGCGCATGCCGGGCGACGTTCGTCAGCGCTTCCTGAACGATCCGGAACACGGCTGTGGCGCTGTCGTCGTTGAAAGCGATGTTGTCGGCAATGCGACGCGAGACGCGCACGCCATGTCGCTCCGAAAACCGGTTGACGAGCCATTCGAGGGCTGGGATCAGGCCCAGATCGTCGAGCATCGCCGGCCGCAGATCGGTGGCGATGCGCCTTACTGACACAACCAGCTGATCAATGAGTTTGTAGACGTTGGCGAGGTCGGCCGCGCCAGCCGGGCTATCGCTACGCGTGATCGACGCATCGAGCCTTGCGCACGCAATCTTCAGCGCGACGAGCTGCTGGCCGAAATCGTCATGCAATTCGCGCGCGATCCGGGCTTTTTCGTCCTCGCGCGCCTGCTGGATGCCTGCCGACAGTCGCTGGAGCTCTTCGCGGGAGGCACGCAGGGCCTCCTCGGCGAGCCTGCGTTCTGTGACATCGATGATCCAGCCCAGCATGCGATAGGGTTGCCCGAACTGATTCCACAACGCCTGCCCGCGCGCATGGACCCAGCAGTATTCACCGGACTTAGTCCGCATGCGATATTCGACGTCGTAGGGGCGCATCTGTTCGAGATGCGTGGCTAGACATGTGTTGACGCGCTCAACATCAGCCGGGTGAATGGCTTCGCGAACCGTCTTGGCGTCGTCGGGAAACTCATCTGGCTCATAGCCGAGAATTTCCTTGAAGTGGGGGGAAAGCCAGGTTGCACCCGATTGCGGACTCCAGTCCCACAGTCCCGCGCTTGCGCCGCTTACGGCAAGCTGAAACCGCTCCTCGCTTTCCTTGAGCGCGCGTGCGATGCGATGGCGTTCGATCGCGTACCGGATCGCGCGGCTCAATTCGGAAGAGTCGATGTTGCGCTTGACGAGATAATCCTGCGCTCCCTCCTGAATCGCCAGAAGACCGACCGACTTGTCGTCGAGACCTGTAAATACGAGCACGGGCAGGTCCGGGACCCGTTCGCGAAAGGTCCTGAACGTGGAGATTCCCTGCGCATCGGGCAAACCCAGATCGAGCAGGACGATGTCGAAACGGTTGGCCGCGCAGTTCGATAGCGCTTCGGCGAGGAAGCCCACATGCACGAGGTTGTGCTGGAAATCGTCCACGTCGGCCAGCGCCTCACGGACCAACAGCGCATCGGTCGGACTATCCTCGACAAGGAGGATCTGCAGATGCAGGGTCGGGTTCATGACGCGGCCGGCGGCAAGGTCACGACGCTGAACCAGAAGTCGTTGATTCTGCGCAGGACGTCGCCGAACATCGCGAAGTCGACCGGCTTGGTGACGTAGCAGTTCGCATGTAACCCGTACGACCTTGCGACGTCTTTCTCCGATTTCGAGGTTGTCAGTACGACGACCGGGATGCTCATCAGTTCGGGATCGGTTTTCAGTTCCTGCAGGACCTCGCGGCCGCTCTTTTTTGGCAGATTGAGGTCGAGAATGATCAGGCCGGGACGGGGTGCATCGTGATGCCGTCCTTTTCGGCGCAGGAAATCCATGGCCTCCTCACCGTCCTGCACGACATGTAACGGATTGGGTACCTTGTAGTCCTCGAAGGCCTCGCGCGTCATCAACACGTCAGTAGGACTGTCTTCGACGAGAAGGATGTTAACGGTATTGCACATGACATGTGATAGCATCGGCGACTCCTCGGGCGGACATTATGTTCGAGCGCTGCCATCCAGCTTCGCTTTCACCGTGAAAAAGAAGGTCGAACCTCCGTCACGCGAAGATTCCACCCAGATGCGGCCGCCATGCTGTTCGACGATACGCTTGCATAACGCGAGGCCGATTCCCGTGCCGGGGTATTCTGCACGCGAATGCAGGCGTTGAAAAATCATGAAAATGCGCTCGAAGTATTGTGGCTCGATACCAATTCCATTGTCCTTGACCGACACGATCCATTCGTCTCCTTCACGACGGGCGCCGATGTCGATGCGTACCGGTTGATCGGTTCGCCGGAATTTGATCGCATTGCCGATGAGGTTCTGAAAAAGGAGCGCGAGTTGCGTCGGAATGGCTACGACAACGGGCAGCACATCGTGGTTGATCTGTGCGTTAGATTCCTGCAGTACGACGCTCAGACTTTTGAGCGCCTGTTCGAGCGCCGTCGTGCAGTCGGTCAGCTCCTGCACGGCCCCTGATCTTCCGACGCGCGAGTACGCAAGCAGATCATCGATGAGTTTCTGCATGCGAGTCGCACCATCTACCGCATGTGCGATGAATTCGTCCGCGCGGGCATCCAGTTGCCCCTGATAGCGGCGCTGCAGCAGTTGAAGAGGCCCCGCGACAGCGCGCAATGGCTCCTGCAGGTCGTGCGACGCTACGTAGGCGAACTGCTCGAGATCGTGGTTAGAGCGCGCGAGTTCTTCGGTGCGTCCGATAAGTTCCTGCTCCGCGCGCTTGCGTTCCGTGATATCGACGATCGCAGCGAGCACGAAGACCTCCTCCGAGGTCGTGACCGGATTGAGACCGATCTCCACGAGGACTTCGGAACCATCCTTTCTGAGCGCGAACAGATCCCGGCCCGTGCCCATCGGCCGGCTGCTGGGGTTGCCGTAGAACATGCGGCGATACTCAGGATGCACCGAACGAAAACGCTCGGGTACGAGCATATCGACGCTATGGCCGACCAGTTCGTCTCGCCGATACCCAAACAGCTTCTCTGCCTGCGCGTTGACGAGCACGATCCGGCCATCCCGGTCGGCCATGACCATCGCGTTGGGGGCCGCTTCAACCACCTGGCCGAATAGCTCATGCGTGGGACTGCTCAAGTGCTTGTACGGTTCCATTCAATCTCCGTCTGTTCGAAGAGTACCGCCAGCGAGCATGCGAAACTCATTCATTTTATAGCAGCTATTACCCACCTGACGGACGATTAACGCAATTTTTACACCCGGTTCGAGACTTTGAATTAACCGCTGCGATAGTACCGGTCAACACCGGTGAGTTCGCGCACGGCGGTGGCTCGCCAGTTCGATCCGGTTGACGTGCGTCAACCGCGCCTTGAGTGAGACGCTTAGATTTTCCTTACATCGGCGCGCGCCTTTCGTGCGCATCGCGCTCGTCGTGCGGAATGCGCGTCCGTTGCAGCGAGCCGCATCACAGTCGGAGCCCTGCCATGCCAAAGAAACCTGGACGACGTGAAAATCGCAAGCTTGACCGTTGCGATGTGGGATGCGAGGCGAAGCCGACGCGCAATGGCAGAAAAGCCCGCGGTCGTCGTATCGACGACTGCGCACGTTATCCGTCGCTGCGACCCGGCGGCGCCGTGCCCGAGGATCAGTCTCGTGTCGAAGTCGTGCTGTTTTACAAGGAACTCCTCGACCACCGCGGCTTTCCACACCGTTGTGAGCTAATGCGCGTCTGCGCTGACGGCGCGGTGCAAGCGGCGGTGGCGATCTGCGGCGCGATTCATCGTTTCGAAAAGTTGGAGCGCGTGTCCACGTGGAAGATCGCCGCCGACGGCTACGAGGTCATTAGCACACCTGCACGCGACGTCGTGTCAGCATGAATTTTTGCGGCCCCGTTTCCTGTGCCCGGTTTCAAGAGTTAGCAGCAACATGATGTGCTGAAGTAGAGCGGTTTATGTATTCAAGAATCCTTCTCGCGTTTGATGAGAGCGACTCGTCGAGGGCTGCATTGGGCGAGGCGGCCCGGCTTGCCAAGCTCACAGGAGGTGTGGTGCACGTGGTGTACGTGGTCGACAAGGCTCCGGCGTTCCCCTTCACCGTCCATTACGACCTGTCTCTGGCGTGGCGGTTTTCTCGAGCTTCTCGTTGATCGTCAGTAACCCCCATTGCCATCCGCGTTTCATCTCGTGCGCCCCTCGCGTCGTGCGACTGAAATGCGGTTGTTCACGCCGCTGCGTCCGATAGCTTGCAACGGCGCAATATTCCTGTTCAAGCGCGCGAGCAACTGCGGCGCGTAGACGAGGTCGGCCAACCTGGCGCGGATGCGGGGGTGAACGCACGCGACCGACACGATCACGAAGGACCCCGGCAACGCGAGAAAGCCGATCAGCAAGATCCGTTTCAACATGCTGTGCCCCGTTTGGGCTTCACGTATGGTTTCAGCCTAAGGCCTCGCATGGCGGGACGTTTGATACACGTCAAAGGCGATACGCATCTCGAGCGAAAGTCTGCTTTGGCGGGTCGTTATCGATGTCGGTCTTTGGGAGTCGCCCGAGGGGGCGCTTCAATGAACCTTAGAAACGAGTACGCGGGTTGTGACGGGCCTCTTCCCGTTTTAGCGATTCTTCCAGAACCTCGGCCGACGATGCTATGTAGCGACGCGCCCACTCGATGGCGTCATATTCAGCCGTTGCCCTGGTCGGCTTCACCGCACGGAGAAAGAAACGGATCTTTGGTATCCGGATCGGTTTCCGGTAGTCGTCTTGGCGCGAAAACCGTGCCTCGGCGTTCCAGCCATCGACCCGTTCGGGAAAGATCTCAACGAAGAAAGGTTCGATCGAGTACACGATGTGCTCCGGTAGTCTGCTGTCCACCATACGCGAGGCGCCCGGATGTCATTTGATCTGGGTCATCTCGTTCACCGTGGCGCGATGTATTTCGGACGGGCCGCGTCAAGCCCGATTGACGTACATCAACGCTTGTGCCGCGTCGACAGGTTCAATAGAGAGGGGCAGCAAGGGCTGGCCGGATCACCGGTCCTTGTCAACGTTGCGGCCTTTGTCAGGCGTCCGGGTGGTTCATCTTTCTCGCCACGGAAGTGACCTTGGACATCGCCGGCGCGACGAATATCGGAACGGCGGCACAGACTGCAAGCGGGCCGCGTCCGTTGGCAGGCGATTTTGCGTCTCTACTGTTGGCGGCCGGCATTCTGCACGCTGAAACACCGCTGCCCGTCTGCACGAGTGCCGCCGCCCCCCCAGCAAGTGAGGCGGTGCCGACGAGTAGGGATAGCAGCGGGAGACACCGATGATCAGGCTGACAATTAATGGGAAAGCCGTCGAGGTAAAAGACGGCTCCACCTTGCTCGATTCCGCCGGCAAGGCCGGGGGGATATCCCCACGCTTTGTTACCACCCCCGCCTGCCGTCCCGTGCGGTATACCGCATCTGTCTCGTGGAAGTACGCGGCCAGGTTCGTCCGCAATCGGCCTGCGCAACACGGGCAAACGACGGCGATGTCGTCGTGACAGACTCCGCCGAACTGCAGACTTTTCGCAGCGAGGACGCACAGTGGCTTCTCGCGCGTCACCCTGACGACTGTATGCGATGCGAGGTAAACGGCTCCTGCAGTTTTCAAAGTTTCGTCAACGAGTATCAACTAGAAGACAAGTGGCAGAAGATTTCTCGAGGATCCGCGCATCATCCGCTGCATGCCCTCGACGACCACACTTCGCCGAGCATCTGGCGCGACCTTTCGAAATGCATCGAATGTGGCTTATGTGTAGAGGCATGTGGCGATGCGGGGCAACAGCAAAACGTGATCGGGTTCGCTGAGCGCGGATCGGAGCGGTTGCCCGTTACCGGTTTCGATCGCCCTTTGGCCGAAACCCCATGCATTTCCTGCGGGCAATGTGCGCTCGTATGTCCCTCCGGGGCTCTGATCGAGACGCCGCATTGGCATGCTGTACTTCACACTCTCGACAGGCACCGGCGGGTTTCCGTCGTCCAGGAGGCACCGGCGACGCGCGTTGCAATCAGTGAAGAATTCGGGATGCAGCCCGGTACCGTCAGTACCGGACGGATGATCAACGCCCTGAGACAGTTGGGGTTCGACTATGTGTTCGATACGAATTTTGCGGCTGATCTGACCATCATCGAAGAAGCGGCCGAGCTGCTTTCACGTCTGAGAGAAAAGGGAAGATTGCCGCTTTTTACGTCATGCTGCCCAGGGTGGGTACACTGGGTCGAATTCAACCGGCCGGATCTTCTTCCGCATTTGTGCACGGCGAAATCTC
This sequence comes from Paraburkholderia sp. EG304, assembly GCF_046543485.1. Classification (NCBI taxonomy): domain Bacteria; kingdom Pseudomonadati; phylum Pseudomonadota; class Betaproteobacteria; order Burkholderiales; family Burkholderiaceae; genus Paraburkholderia; species Paraburkholderia sp. EG304. The sequence goes on from NZ_JBKGUA010000032.1 coordinate 67,998, forward strand.
CGCAGCAAATGCACGGCGCGCTTTCCAAGCGGGGGCCGTTCGCGCGCGGACTTGGCCCGGATTTCGCGCAGGGCGACGCCGAGCCGTATGTCGTGAGCGTAATGCCCTGTACCGCCAAAAAGGATGAGGCCGTCCGGCCGGGGGTTTCTGGTGACGTCGACCGCGTTCTCACCACGCGTGAGCCAGCCCGGATGATCAGGGCCCGAGGCATTGCCTTCAACGCTCTGCCGGAAGCTGGAGCATTCGATGATCCTCTTGGCGAGAGCACGGGGGCCGCACAGATCTTCGCCGCATCTGGCGGAGTCATGGAGGCGATTGCGCGTACCGTGTCCCACCTGCTTGATCAGACCATGCTTGTGTTGGACTGGCATCAGATTCGCGGCGTGGATGTGGGCGTGAAGACGGCTGATATCCCCGCAGTCGGCAAGGTCGCCGTTTGCAACGGCATCAGTGTCTCGCAGCGGATGTTGCGCACGGAGGCCTGGCGCGCCGAGTACGTCGCCATCGAGGTCATGGCGTGTGTTGCAGGCTGCCTGGGAGGAGGCGGGGAGCCTAAATCCTTGGATCCGCTAATTCTTGAGAAACGTATGGACGCCATCTATGAGATGGACAAGCTCGCGCCGCACCGTTGCTCGTACGAGAATCGCGACATCGAACGTCTTTACGCGACTGAACTTGTGCACCCCAACTCCGCATACGCCCACGCTTTCTCCACACGGGCTATGCCGCACGAAATTCCAAACGACTGCTTCTGATGCGTTTTCTCGACTACGTCGACAGGCGGGACGGCGCTGGCGCCGCCAGCCTTCTGCATCCCGAGGTAGTGTGGGAAACGGCTTCTCCCTTCGGTCCAATTCGGGGCATTTCAGACCCTACGAAGTTGATCGAGAGCCAGTTGGCGCCGCGCAAGTTCGGCCCCGGCTATGTCCGACATCGGATGGAATTCCCGACAGACGCCCACGATTTGACCGTCGAAACACCGACAGGCGAGCGATGCCGGTTTTGCATCGACGTCGAAACCGTCATCGAAGGAGGTCAACCCAGAACGCTGATCAGCAAGTTGGTGCGGGAGCCCGTTTAGCGACCGGCACCTGTCGACGTTCGGATCGCCTGCAACCGGTTGACCCAGATCAAGTTGGCTGTCGCATCGCGGCCGATGATGTAACCGAGCAACTTCTCTGTTTCAGGCCGTTGCCTCTAGCCCGAACGGAGACCTGCGCTGTAACTGATGCACATGCTATGCGCGGTGTGCATAGCCGTTGCCGGAGCACATGACCATCCTGCAGGAGAATCACCATGTACCAGAACATCCTCGTCGCGCTCGACGGCAGCAGTTCCTCGAAGCGCGCACTGAAAGAAGCTGTGGGTCTTGCTGCCCTGACGAAGGGTCTCGTGCATGCGCTCTACGTCGTAGACAAGACACCGCTCTTCTCCTATGCCGGCTATTACGATCCGATAACCTTCATCGATGCGGTGCGCAAGGATGGACGCTCAGTGCTGCAGGACGCAGAGCGGGCCTGCGCTGGCGCCGACGTGGAATGTCACGCCGAACTGGACGAAACCAACAACCTGTCTGACGACGTGGCCAGCGCAGTGCTGCGGCACGCGGATCAGGCCCATGCCGATCTGCTCGTGATGGGCACGCATGGACGCCGTGGGGTACGGCGTCTGGTGATCGGCAGCGTGGCGGAGCAGGTTGTGCGCTTTTCGCGGTGTCCGGTGCTGCTGATTCGCGAAGAGGACAAGCACAAAGCCGTCGCCGGATAGTATCTGGCAAAGCGCCGCCGGCACCCATCATCAGCACGTCGGCGTGCGGATCCGCCGCCCGGTTCAGCAACGTCGCCCCCGTACCGGCGGCGCCATGGCGCGTCGTCGTCGAGAACGATGCGCGCACGCCGTGCGCCTTGAGATGCGCCGCGACGTCGATGGCGCCGGGCGAGCTGCCGTAAGCATGTCTCGGATAGCCGTCACGCGAGGTCGAGGGCGACCTGCATGTCGCAGCAGCGGCTGTCGGCGAGATGAGCGAGCACAGTCCGGTAGCTCATGTCAGTTCCTTTTCGGCGGCAGCCGCGACAGTCGAGGCTGCGGCGGGCCGCTCGCTCGGCCAAGGATCATCAGAACCGGGCAGAGGGCGTCGCGCAGCACGCGCTCGGCGACGCTGCCGAGCACGAATCGCCGGAGGCCGCGGCGACCGTGCGTGCCTATCACGATCGCGTCGGCCTGCCATTCCGAGGCCGCCCCGGCGATGTGCTGCGTAACGTCTGCGCCGGGAATCGCGGGCTCGACCGGTGCGGGATCGAAGTGAGGTTCTCTTTGACGTTCGTCAATTGCATGGTCTGCCTCATGCCTACACTTGTTTGCAATAGGGTAGGCCCTCGATATGGAGACTCACTATGCAAGCCTCGGACATCATGACGACTCCGGTCATTTCTATCGCACCCGACAGCTCGGTCTACGACGCGGCGAAGCTGCTGACGCAGCACCGCATCAGCGGAATGCCGGTAGTCGACGACAACGGCGACGTGGTCGGCGTCGTCAGCGAGGGCGATCTGCTCAGACGCATCGAAACGGGTACCGAAACGCAGCGCCGCTCGTGGCTTGCCGAGTTCATGGCGCCCACGCGTGAACTCGCGGCCGAGTATCTGAAGGAACATTCGATCCAGGTGCGCGACGTAATGAGCACGCCGGCGCTCACCGTCCGTCAGGCCGCCCCGCTCACCGAGGTCGCCGAACTGCTGGGGCGCAAACACATCAAGCGCCTGCCTGTGTTGCGCGATGGCAAGCTCGTCGGCATCGTCAGCCGGGCCAACCTGGTGCGCGCTCTCGCGAGTTGTGCGCCTGCGCAGCTTGATGCGCAACCGTCGGACGAACAGATTCGTCGTGCAATTGCGAATGATCTCGATGGACATCGCTGGGCAATGGCCTCCGACGGCCTGATCGTCACCGACGGTGTCGTGCATTGCTGGGGTGTGGCGCGTTCCGAGGAAGAACGCAATGCAATCCTCGCGGCGGCAGAGCGTGTGCCGGGTGTGAAGGAAGTGAAGGACCACATGGAATATCCGAACATCTTCTCGTCGATGTGAGATGCGGTGCAGGGCTCACCATGCCGCATGATCGACAAGCGCTTTGTCGAATGAGCCGGAGTGCGGGAATCCCTTTGGTGGATGGCGATGCCTGCGATGATGAAAGGCTACATCGACTGCGTATTCAGCCGCGATTTCGCGTATGAGACGCAACCGGACGGCGTTCACGGCCTGCTGTCGGGACAGCCGTGCCCTCGTCGTGAGCCTCTCCGCGGCACCGCTGGCCTCGTTCGCGGAGGACGGCCGATGGCAAGCGATGCAGCTGCTGCAGGATACCCATGTGTACCGCGCATCCGGTTTCGACCTGATCGGGCACCTGCATTTCGACGAAGTCGGCCCGGCGATGCCTCCCGCCATAGCCGCCAGCATTTCGCGCAGGTGCGTGAATTCGTTCGCGGGCATTTCGCGTCGGTGCAGGCGGCGTGAACGACAGGTGAATGGCCACATGTGGACGCAATGCAGGGAGCAGTGCCATGTATCGCTTCTTTCGCAGATTCGAACGGCTGGCGTTCGGAATCGTGACCGCATCGGCCATAGTATGCGCGGGCATTCTCGTCATACACCGCTTAGGTGATGTGTCGGTGCCCGATTTCGTGTCCCAAGGCGCCGCCGACCCCCGCTTTCCGTTCGTGTTCGTTTGCGAGGACGTGAACCAGATGGACTCGTGCGAACCGATGCAGGCCGAGCGGACGGAGGCGAAATGAAAGCCGGTTCGCTCATCTGGCGGCTCGACATCCCCGGCTGAAGCCATGAGCGTCGACGCGTCCAACCATTTGCTGCTACGAGCGATGCATGCGGCAAGTGAAAAACCGCTTGAGCTGCCGCGCCAGTCCGACCACGGTTGCGCTCGCCAGCAACCACAATAGAAGCACGTAGCCGATCATTTTCCAGAACTCGCCGACCCGCTCCTGCATGATCATGTTCGTGTAGGAAGGGGCATCCATGGCGGCGTTCTGTGTCGTTGCGCGGTAGAGAAAGAAGGAGCGACAGATGGCGTCGTCCGGTAGCGCAGCAAGCAGCACTGAGCCGGAAGGCATGCTGCCGACCCTCGCGCACTGTGGCGCCGTCATTCCCGCGACGATTGCATCGTCGATCGGAAGATCGACGATGGCGCTGAGCCAGGTGATGGCCGTCACCACCAGAGTGCTCAAGGACGCCGCGTACCACCGCGTGTAGCGCCGCCGTTGCGGCGCTCGCCTGTCTTCGACTTTCATTGCGGTACTCCGTTACTGCGTGTCGCGGCGTTTGCCGGTGATGGCAAAGGGAACCGGTTGCCGCACCGGTTTCATACTGCTGTATCGGTGCCGCGCCGTTTTGACATGGCGCAAGGACCGCTGCAGTGGATTGACGGCGTGCCGCCGAGGGAATGCCTGAGCTGGCTGAAGAATCTTTCCCGGATGTCGTCGCCGGAGCGCCCGTTGATCTGCGTCAAATGACGCGATGCGATCTGGTCGGAAACTTCAATATTTGTCGCCCCCCACGCCAACCGAAGACGATGGTCGGATCAATTCATGGTTTGCGTGTCTATTTGCGCGTCTCGCCTTGCGTGAGGCCGCGGTCTGCGGCGCTACCGCCCCAGGCAGACCATTTGCACAGGAGCCGGATGATGCTGAGTCCGCACGAACTCGCCACACTCATGTTGATCAATGACGGGCACGAGGTCGAACACCTGGAGCGTGCCGAACTGGAAGCCCTGAGATCCGGCAGCTGATAGTCGTGGAACGGCGCGATAGCGCGACCGCTCGCGCAAGTCTGACCCCGCGCGGCAGTTCGGTGCTCCTGGCGGCGGCTCGGATGCGTTAGCCGTGCGCCGCGACGACCCGTTGCCATGACTCATGCGCTAGTTGATCGATGTCAATTGCCTGGCGGCGCGCTTACCTATCCTCGGAACTGAAGGCATGACTGCGGGCGTTCGCCGCGCGGTCGGTCCATTCCGAAGGAGAGACGATCATGAGAGTAGATGAGTGCTATAGCCGCGGGACTGTTCACATCCCGGTGACCTGCAACCTTCAGGAGGCGGCACGGCAAATGGCATCACAGCACGTCGGCGCGTTGATCGTGACCGACGACGTCGTGCCGGGCGAGATGGTCGGGGTCGTGACCGATCGCGATATCGTGCTGAAGGCGGCAGCGTTCGGCAAACCGCCGAACGAGACCGCGGTCGGCGAAGTGATGACCAAAGGCGTGGCGATGGTCAACGAAATGGCCGATCTGGATGACGCGATGGAAATCATGTCCAGTCACGGTGTGCGGCGCCTCGCTGTGATACGGGACGACGCCGCCATCGTCGGGATTCTGTCGCTCGACGATGTCATCGATGCATTTGGCCGCGATTGGAGCATGCTCACGGGCATTCTGCGCAGCGAGCTCAACCGCGAAAAAATCGGCAGCGTACAGGCACCCTTGCACGTTTAGCCTTCGACGCGTACGCCGTGCCGCCGGGGAAACCGGCTGGGGGCGTGTGGGAGACGACCAACCCTCCAACTACGCGTGAATCGCGGCGCGGCCGCTCGCGCGCGCGACCCAATCGCCCAGCGCCGCAACGGCGATCTCGCGCGTCCTGCCCGGCTGCGCCGGTATCCGGTCACCGACGAGTTTGCAGACGACCAGCGCGAAGAGCACGCCCACGGCGCGGACAGGATTACGGATGCAGGCTTCGACCTGGGCGCTTCTGCCTTGTCCGAACACGCACCACAGGCACAGATGCTCGCAGTTGTTGGTCAGCAGCCGGTAGTTGCGCTCGCCGAGTCGCGATTGCGCGCGGTGCGCTACCTCGAAGCGGCTGTATTGCGCATGAGGATGCTGGATGAGTTCGATGCCGCGGCCCGCCGCGAAACGTTCGATCGACACAGCTTCGATCGGACCGCCGCAGAGGCGGCTGGACAGACCTGCATAGTGAATCACCCGGCCGTTCCCGACATAAATGCCGTGATGCATGTAGCCGGCGCGCTTCGTGGTGAGATGGGCGCCGACCGGCAAGTCGCGCATGGACGCATGGTCGATGCACGCGGTTGTCTGCTGCAGGCTCATGGCTAGCTCCCGAACATTGCAGCGGCACTGGGTCCATTCGAACAGCGTCGTGGAGCTTGACTCTGCTCGCCAGGTGGCCGCCGAAGGCTTGCGTTCCCGTCACGCCTCAAGCATCGGCGATGGGAGCGGCGGGCACAATCAGCCCCGGCCGGGATTGGCGTCCGATCTTTGCCGGGCGTGTCAGAAATATCCGAGTGTTTTGGAGCGAAGCGCTGATCGGCGTGCCAGTACTGGCAGGCTCGGGGGCTTATGCACTGTCCGAGTCGATGGGCTGGAAGGAGGGACTCGAGTACGGTGTCGCCGAGGCGCGCGGCTTGTACGGAATCATCGCAGCAAGTGTACTCACCGGACTTGCCCTGCAGTATTCGCCGATCAGTCCCATGCGGGCGCTGTTCTGGAGTGCAGTGATCAATGGAGTGGTCGCAGTTCCGCTGATGGTCGTAATCATCATCCTCGTGTCAAAGCCATCGGTGATGGGCCCATTCACAGCAAGCAAACCGATTCGGGGACTCGGATGCATCGCAACTGCCGTGATGGGCATGGCGGCGCTGTGGACGTTCGTTCCGCACTAGCGATGAGATGCCCGGAGCGATAAGGAGATTGTATGCAAACCATGGATGTGGCCATCGGAGTCGACTATGTGCAGCTCGAAGGTACGTTGGGTGTCTCGCACGATGCGCGCGCGATGATCGTCTTCGTTCACGGAAGCGAAAGCAGCCGCTTCAGCCCTCGCAACTGCCAGACCGCGATAGCTTTGCAGAAAGCAGGCATGGCGACGTTGCTGTTCGATCTGCTCACGTGCGGCGAACAGGAAAACGACAACGTAACGGCCGGATATCGCTTCAATATTCCGCTGCTGACACGCAGGCTGATTGGAACACTTGGGTGGCTGCGCGCGCAATCTCTCGTTAACGTGCTTCCCATCGGTCTGTTCGGCGCGAGCACAGGAGCTGCAGCCGCGTTGGCCGCCTCGGCGGAAATGCCTGAAGTGCTTGCGATCCTGTCGCGCGGAGGGCGACCGGATCTGGCGCGCGAAGCGTTGCCATCAGTCGTCGCCCCGACCTTGCTGATAGTCGGCGAACTCGATGAAGAGGTGGTTCGCCTGAACCGCAAAGCTGCGAAGCAGATGAGATGCGAGCACGAGATAACGATCGTGAAAGGGGCGACGCACCTGTTCGAAGAACCGGGCAAGCTGGAGGTCGTAGAGGGTCTTGCCGTCCAATGGTTTGCGTCGAAGCTGGTAGATGGTCGAACACGTTGAAGGTTGCCGATAAAACATGGCTCGGGTCGGTGTCCGCAAGCGCAACGTTAAACGGGTGCGAAGTCCGGTCAGCTCCGTGTCACCCGAGGACAAGGTCGCCCGGCTGCGCGTATGTGATGCATGGCCTGATCGGACACGCCATGTGGAGGCGATCGAAACGCATCTGTCCTGGGTTTTCCTCACTGCGCGCCATGCGTGGAAGATGAAGAAGCCTGGTTGCTACGACGGTGTGGATTTGCGCAGTGTCGCTGCACGAAAAAGAAGCTGCATTACGGAACTTCGGTTGAACCGCCGTTTGTCGCCATCCGTGTATCTGGGTGTGGTTCCGCTGACGCTCGGCGCCGATGGAGTGATGCGCGTCGGTGCCTCGGGGAAAGTTGTCGACTGGCTGATCAAGATGCGTCGATTGCCTGCCGGGCTGATGCTCGACCGCGTGCTCACGCGGGGTGCAGTGGAGGAATCCGACATCGCACGGATTGTTCGCAGGCTCGGCACGTTCTACCATTCTTTGCCTGCTTGCAAACTGAGCGCGTCCACGTATCGCACGCATTTTCTGAGAGAGGTCGCAATCAACGAATCGGTGCTGGTCCGCATCATGAGCCGGCAGGCCGCTGCGGTGCGTCAACTGTGCGAAGCGCAGCGCGCGGCGGTAGCCTGTTGCGCGGCCCGACTCGAACAGCGTGTCGCGCACGGCTGGGTCAGCCAATGTCATGGCGATTTGCGTCCCGAGCACATTTGCCTGACGAGGCCGGTCGCGATCATCGATTGTCTGGAGTTTTCAGAGCGCTTGAGGACAATCGACACCCTCGATGAAGCGGGATTTCTCGCGCTCGAATGTGAGCGTCTCGGTGCGCCCAGAACCGCCAAGGCGATTCTCGATGCCTATAGCGCGTCGATGCACGACCCCGTCGACCCGTGCTTGCTGCATTTTTATCAAAGTTTCCGCGCGACTGTGCGGGCAAGATTGGCCGCGGCTCATCTTCTCGAACGCAAGATCGGACGTGTCAGGCACTGGCGCCGGCGTACGCTCGACTATCTGGAGATCGCGCAGGCTCATGCGCGACAGTGCACGGCAACGCTGAACACGGGCTCGTAGGCGCGTCGCCCGCGGTTCCCTCCAGAACCGCTACTGGGTGCCGAACCACTTGTCGCAGATCCGTTGATAAGTACCGTCTTCGCGCAAGGCGATCAACGCGCTGTCGACCCGTCTGCGCAATTGGCTGCCGATCGGAAATACGAATCCCACATCGTTTCTGTTGAACTCGGGCCCCGCTATCCTGACCAGGCCCTTTCCCTCATGAGCTGCATAGTAGTCGAGAGCCGCAGCGCCCAGCACCACGGCGTCCACCTCGCGATTCTGCAAGACTTGATATACGTGGCCGAGGTCCGGAAATTCGCGCACGTCAACGTTGTGCTCCCGAAGGTAGCCGACGGCGGAGCCGCCGTTCAGTGTGGCGACGCGCCTCCCTGGTAGATCGTTCGGTCCGTTGACGACACCTTGGATCTGCTCTACGGTCAGCATCGTTGTCAATTGAGCGGTGTAGAAAGCAACGAACACGATGCCCACCAACATCCACAGGACAGGGAGTATTCGGAGAGCCAATCAGGGGAGGCTCGTCACCCTGCGTAATCAGGGTCGTGGCTGCCCAGCAATCATGTGAAATATGCCGGGGAAGTATTTCCGATCAGAACTGGTTGCGCTGTCCTCGCGCCGTCGCTGGACGAACTACATCAGATGCGCAGCAACCACGACAATCAGGAATGCAGCGCCGAGTCAATAAACGCTCACCCGCGAAAACACCAGCCTCAGCAGGTCATGCAGCGGTCTCGGCTTCGAGGGCTGCCCTGGATCCAGCACCATGACGCGCAGGCCCACCTCCGTGATCGGATATGAGAAGTCGAATTCGCGATCACGCTCCGTCGTGTAGAAAAGGCCGGAAACGGCGACATCCGCTTGCCGGTGCGTAATTCATCGAAGACATCCTTGACGTCACGCGCCATCTCGTAGCGGCTCTCGATGCCCATTTTTGCGGCGATCGCTGTCCAAAGATCAATACTGAATCCGGTCAGCGAACCTTGCTGCTCCATTACGAATGGCGGCAGAACGAATGTGATCACACGTACCGGTGGGCTCGCGGCTTGCGCCTGTGCAGCGCAAACCAGCGTTATCGAAAGCAGCAGCGTTTTGAATAACCGCCTGAACATATCGTCTGCGGTCTCCAGTTCCTTTGCTGCGCGAGGATCCCGCGGCGTAAGTCAGGACAGGACAAAGGGGGGCGGTCAGGCATTGTCGTAGCAGTTCGGTATCCTGGAAGACATCGATCGACGGGAGTGATTCGCGATGATGGGTCAATTGGGCAGCGGACAGGACAAACTCTTATACTCGTTCAACCTCGATAATCACGTCCCTCGTGAGCACCTGTTGAGAGGCATCGATCACTTCCTGGACTCCGGGTTCCGAGCCCGTCGACTGGGGTTGCGTCAAAGGCCAAAGCCGCGCAGTGAGGGAATATCTAAAAGCTTTGGACGACGCGAATTCCGCCGGCGCAAACGCGGCTGAGGAGGCCGAGATATCGACACCTCCAAAGAAGATATCCTTGACTGATCCCGCGGCGAGCTGGACAGCTGCGAAGGGTAGCTCGGCGTTCTTTGCCTACTCGACCACTTATCTGATTGACCTGCAGGCAGGGACTATCGTAGACGTTGAGGCGACGCACGCGAACTGTTGGCACGAAGTGGAATCAACCAGGACGATCCTTGACCGCGTTGAGTGGCGGCATGATCTCAAACCTCGAAGTCTTGCAGGCGACACCGCGTATGGCTCAGCTTCGATGCTTGCCCGGATGATCGAGGAGAAAGGGATTGCACCGCATATTCCGGTCTGGGATAAAACCGCACGCAACGACAACACATTGTCGAGCAGTGAGTTCCAATGGAATGAGCAGGCCAATGAATATCGCTGTCCCACCGGACACGCAGTACGCAGTGATCGGCACAAATTCAGGAATCCGCGCTCGCGTGTCACGAAGGCTGACACGATCATGTATCGGGCCGGCTCGACTGCAAGAGCTGTTCGATGAAGGATTGCTGCTGTCCGAATACACCGTTCCGCAAGATCGCTCGCAGCATCCATGAGGCTGCGCGTGACCAAACGAGGCGTATTGCGAAGGCGCCTGAATATAGCCGATCCTGCCGTGAGCGAAAGAAGGTGGAAATGCTCTTCGCTCATCTCAAACGCATTCTGAAGCTCGGCCGCCTCAGACTGCGGGGTCTAAGCGGTGCCCATGATGAGTTTCTGATGGCAGCGACTGCGCAAAACCTGCGAAGAATGGCCACGCGGCTTATTCCAAGAAGCAAGCAGATGAATCGGGCGGTTGCATGACGTGTGTGATTCGCACACATCGTTTCAACTGAAATGAAGCGATGGACCGCGAGGTTGCGACTCGGTTACGTTGGGTGCTGATGTATCACGAGACCGGCAGCGCCGGTCTCGTATGTGCGCGATGCGGCATTTCGAGACCGACACTTCGCAAATGGTTACGACGCTACCGGGATGCTGGCGAAGAAGGTCTGCGCTCGCGAAGCCGCCGCCCTCTCAACGGTCCAAACCGAAAGGTTTCCGAAGCCGATCGGGCGACGATTCTCCGGTTGCGCGCAGAACGAAAGGGAGCACGCCGGATTCAGAACGAGTTGCGGCTACATGAGCAAAGAGAGCTGTCCCTCGCGACCATTCACAAGGTTCTGACTGAGGCGTCTGTGAAGCCGTTAGCGCGCCCCAGACGGCCTGCAAATCCCAAACGCTATAGCCGCCCAGTTCCCGGGGATCGAGTCCAGATGGACACGATGAAGATCGCGCGAGGTGTCTATCAATACACTGCCATCGACGGCTGCTCGCGTTTCCGCGTTCTGGCTGTTTATCCCCGCAGAAACGCCAGAAATACGCTGCTTTTTCTTGATCGTGTCATCGAGGAAATGCCATTTCCAATCCAGCGTATCCAGACCGACAGGGGCGGCGAGTTCTTCGCCGACTCGGTGCAGCGGCGTCTGATGAGCGAGTGCATCAAATTCCGACCAATTCCGCCGCGCTCCCCACACCTCAACGGCAAAGTCGAGCGCTCACAGCTTACTGACCTCAACGAGTTCTGGTCCCACCATGCCCCGACCGAGGACGAGATCGATCGGCGAATTGAGGAGTGGCAGTTCGACTACAATTGGCGCCGCCCGCACGGATCACTCGGTGGTAAGACGCCCGTCGACCGCATCGCAGACGTGAACGAAATCACACCTCTCGCGGAGCAGGTGGAAAACGCCTACGACGGGCTGAAGGAGAGGATACGACATCGCGAATGGCGGGTTGACAAGATCCTTGCCGAACATCACCGGCGCGTGCCTGAGTTTGCGTCTCCTAACGAGCCGCAAACTCAGGCACGCCGAGAAAACGGCATTCAAGAAATTGAAACGATGTCTGTGAATCGCACACATGACGATCAACGGGGACCGTTGCCTCGTTCCCGTTCGCTGCTTCCCCGATCGCGACGTTCTGCCAGGTCCAGTGTCTCCGCCCAAAACGCGACTTTTTCGACACGATTGAAGTAATTGGATCATCCGCTCGCGCGGACTTTACTGGGGCGAGGCAGGAGGTCCCATCCAGTACTGCTGTTGCCACATCATGTTGTTCATCATTTCCTGCTGCATCCGCAGGTACTGGTCAGTCATATACTGGCGCTTCTTGAGCTGTTCAGGTGTCAACTGCGAGTAATATCCTCCCATGTGCCCCCATCCACCCATCATGCCGGGGCCCATCCCACCGTATCCCATCATGCCGGAGCCCCACATGCCGTGCAAGGTGCCCATTGCGGTCTGCATCGTAGCCCAGTGTTTCTGCAGGAGCTTCTGACGTTCCTGCGGGTCATGGGTCTTGCGAATCTGATCCATCTGCGCTTGCATGGTCTTCATCTGCTCTTGAAACTGAGCCAGCTTCTTGTCGAATGCAGCAGTATCCGGACTTTGAGATTTTGAACTGCTTTGTGCGGCAGCCGCGTCTTTGGACGCAGCAAGGAGCGTCGGCGAAGTCAATGCGGTGCATAGAGTCATCGCGAAAAAAAGCTTCTTCATTGTTGCCTCCGGGTGTGCAGGGCGCGACTTACAAGTCGCTGTCGCCGATTTCGAGCCTACTCGGCAATTCGCACCCCCTCTTGATGTGCGTCAATGACCGCTCGCGCAGTACTAGAGCTTGTACGGTGGCGGTGGAGGATTACTCATACGTCAGAAATATAGCGGACAGATTGATGCCTAAAAAAGGATCGAACAAGGCGCGGATCGCTCCTGATTTGTGAAAGCTGTTCGTGAATTTTTGAGCCCAACTTTTCACCTTTTTGAAGCGGGCGTCGCGCGACGCCGGTCCGCTTCACGTGACTCCACACCAGTTCATCTTGATTGAGGTCTCGATGCGTAACCAGGCAGGAAATGCAAAGTCAACTTGCCCTGCGTGCTAGCGATATAGTCCTTAATGACGGCTTTCTTATGCGCTGGCAATCCGTCGACGATCAAATGAACCGCTTTTTTCCGATTGAACATCAACGTCTTGAGCAGTTCCACGAACAACTCGCCACTAAGTGCCCCATCATACGTTGCAAACCAGAAAGCCCCCTTCGAAATAACAGCGGACGCGGCGCTCATGCTTTGCCGTTCGCCGGACCGCTCGACCACCGGCGTCTCACCGCGCGGCGCCCACGTCCTGCCATGTACCGAGTCAGCACGGAAGCCCGATTCGTCCCAGAAGAAGATATCCGCCTTCTGCTCACGAGCCTGCCTAGCAATGCTCGGATAGGTGTCTCGCTGCCAACGCTCGATAGCTTCCGGGTCACGCTGATAAGCACGCTGCAACGGCTTTTGCGGCGTCAGGTTCAGACGCGCGAGCATCGCACCGATCGAAGCCAGACTCAGCGTGACGTCGAATCTCTGCCGTACCAGTTCACGAACCAGGTTGCGCGTCCACAAGCCAGAATCGAACCCCGTACTGCATTGGATTCTTGCCATTAACCCAGCGGATTACCCGCTGCTCCTGCGTCGCAGTAAGCGTACGTGGGCGACCTGTGCCCTTGGTCGATCGCAGCGCTCGCACACCACGACCACTGCCTCGCGCCTGCGCCCTGATCTTGTAGGCCCACGAGCGATGCATTCCATCGCGGCAACATCATTTGGATGCTCACCTTCAGCCATACGCTGAACTGCAAGGATACGCATCTCTTCGAGCGTGTTGTGAGCCAGGCTCCGGCCATCTCTTTTCATGTGCGATGCTCTCAATAGCTATCGCTCAAGCATATGCCGCCTGTCCGCAAAATTCCTGACTTATGAGTAATTGCGTATTTCGGATGAACGTGACCGGCCGTTTCGGGATCGTGACCGGGGATTTCGGCAACGTGACCGGTCATTTCGGGAACGTGACCGAGCGGACCGGACGGCAGGATTGGCGTTGCGCATGACATC
>NZ_JBKGUA010000033.1:0-79220 GCF_046543485.1 Paraburkholderia sp. EG304
GCCTCCGTGCTGGAAATCGCCGGGTGTCGCCCTCGTGCACACCATGCGGCTCTGGCAGCAATGCTAACCCGCGTCTGGTTTCTCACGGCGGGCCAGCCACCACATCACGGAAAGTCATACTGCCTAAACACTCGGCCGGCGGAGGCGCGGCGTGGTTTCGCTACAATCCCGGTAACGCATCGCGCGCGATCCTCCGCGCAATGCATCATGATCTATTCGGAATGCAGCCGTCATGTCCCTTACCGCCTGGCTATTCTTCTTGCCCGCCTGCTTTGCCATCAACCTCGCACCCGGGCCCAATAACCTGCTTTCGGTCAACGTCGCCGCACGGCATGGCTTCATCAAGGCATTCGTCGGCGGCAGCGGCCGGCTGCTCGCCTTCGCGATGATGCTCGCGCTCGCCGCGACCGGTCTCGCCGTCGTGCTGCATGCGTCCGAGTGGATCTTTCTGACGATCAAACTCGCGGGCGCCGCGTATCTGATCTGGCTCGCGATCCAACTGTGGCGCAGCGACGCGCCCGCCATCGACACCTCGCAACCCCAGGAAGCCGCGCTCACGCGCATTGCACGGCACGAATTCTTCGTGGCGGCCGGCAATCCGAAGGCAATTCTGGTTTTCACCGCGTTTCTGCCGCAATTCGTCGACGTCGCGCAGCCGATCCTGCCGCAATTCGCCGCGCTCGGTGCGAGCTTTCTGATACTCGAATGGGTCGCGATCGCCTTGTATTCCTGGGCCGGCATGTATCTCGGCAAATGGCTGATGCGCGCGAAGATCCGCCGCTGGTTCAATCGCTGCTGCGGCGGCTTTCTCGCGGCGATCGGCGTGAGTTTTCTGCTGGTTCGGCGCGCGTGAGGCGGGGCCTTTTCATAACGAATAGCTAATACATCGGCGGAAAAACTTTAACTATCAGCTTTCGTTGCTCCCCCTTATGCTCGAACCGTGACCGGCCGCGAAGTGGTGCAATGCGGCATTGGGCGAACGGCTTTTTCATCGTCACGGAGCGACATCATGAAGATCTGCATCTTCGGAGCGGGAGCGATTGGCGGTTTAATGGGCGTGCAATTGGCGCGCGCCGGCGCGGACGTCAGCTTCATTGCGCGCGGCCCGCATCTGGCGGCCATGCGTGAACACGGCGCGCGCCTGATCATGGATGGCGAAACATTCAGCGCGCCGGTGCGCTGTACTTCAGACCCAAGCGAACTCGGCGTCCAGGACGTCGTCATCGTCACGCTGAAGGCGCATTCGCTGCCCGGCGTGGTCGATTTGATGCAGCCACTGCTCGGCAAGCACACAGCGATCGTTACCGGCGTCAACGGCATCCCCTATTGGTACTTCTATCAGCATGGCGGACGCTTTGCCGGTACCCGCCTCGCGAGCGTCGACCCCGACGGTTCGCAATGGACCAAGCTCGGACCCGAGCGCGCGATCGGCTGCGTACTCTATCCGGCCGCGGAAATCGTCGAACCGGGTGTGATCAAGCACGTGTACGGCAAGAAGTTCCCGATCGGCGAACCGAGTGGCGAACGCACCCCGCGCATTCAGCAATTGCACGAGATCATGCAGGCAGCCGGCTTCGAAGCGCCGATTCGCGACAACATTCGCGACGAAATCTGGCTCAAGCTGTGGGGCAATCTGTGCTTCAACCCGATTAGCGCATTGACGCATGCAACGCTCGATGTCCTCACGAGCGACCCGGGCACGCGCGCGGTTTCACGCACGATGATGCTCGAAGCGAAGCGAATCGCGGAACAGTTCGGCGTGCACTTTCGTGTCGATGTGGAAAGGCGTATTGATGGCGCGGGCGCGGTCGGTGCGCATAAGACATCGACACTCGTCGATCTCGAGAACCGCCGGCCGATGGAAATCGATCCTTTGCTGACCGTCGTGCAGGAAATGGGCCGACTCGTTGCCGAACCGACACCCACCATCGACGTCGTGCTCGCGCTGATCAAATTGCGCGAGAAGATGGCATTACAAGGTAATTGACCAGGTACTCGTTAAGCTCATTTTTCTCCTTGCAACACGACAGAAAGGATCGGATGCCATGCATCCGATCCTTTTTCACATTAGCCGCTATTGATCGATCGCCACCCATACCGCTTTCAGTTCAGTGAAGTTCTCGATCGCGACATCGCCATGCTCGCGACCGAAGCCCGAGTCGCCAGCACCACCCCACGGCAAACGCACATCCGTATAGCCGTAGGTATTGATCCACACCGTGCCCGCCTTCAGGTCGCGCGCCACACGATGCACGCGGCTCAGGTCAGCGCTCCATACGCCGGCCGCGAGACTATACGATGTGCCATTGGCGATGCGGATCGCGTCCGCTTCGTCTTCGAACCGGATCACGCTTGCCACGGGCCCGAAGATTTCTTCCTGCGAAATGCGCATCTCGTGCTCGACATTCGCGAACACGGTAGGCTCGACGAAAAAGCCGCGATTGCCGACGCGCGCGCCACCCGTCACGAGCGACGCGCCTTCCGAGCGACCTGTGTCGACATAGCTCAATACGGTCTTCATCTGAGCGGCCGAAATCAGCGGTCCCATCGACGTTTCGCGTAGCGACGGATCGCCGACCTTGATCGACTTCGCGCGCGTTGCCAGACGCTCGACCACTTCGTCGTACACGTCACGATGCGCGAGTATCCGCGACCCAGCGGAGCACACTTGCCCCGTGTTGAAGAAGACGCCCGACGCCGCGGCGCGCACCGCATTGTCGAGATTCGTATCCGCAAAGATCACGTTGGCCGACTTGCCGCCGAGTTCCAGCGTCACGCGTTTGAAGTTGCCCGCCGCGCCCTGCAGGATGCCTCGGCCGACCGAAGGCGAACCGGTGAACGTGACCTTGTCGATACCGGGATGCGTCACCAGCGCGTCGCCCACCACACTGCCCTTGCCGGTGACGATATTGAGCACGCCCGGCGGCACACCGGCTTCGAGCGCCAGCTCGCCGACGCGCAACGCGGTGAGCGGCGTGATCTCGGCGGGCTTGACGATCAGCGTGCAACCGCATGCGAGCGCGGGCGCGATCTTCCACATGCCGATCATCAATGGAAAATTCCACGGCACGATTGCGGCGACCACGCCGACCGGTTCGCGCAGTGTGTAGGTCAATGCATCGGGACGCGTCGGCACCACCTGGCCGTTGATCTTGTCGCACCAGCCTGCGTAGTATTCGACGGTATCGATCGCGGCGGGCACGTCCTGACGCATCACCGCGGCAATCGGCTTGCCGCAGTCGAGACTTTCGAGCGAGGTGAGTTCTTCCATGTTCTCGCGCATCAGACCCGCAAGCCGTTGCAGGATGCGGCCGCGTTCGGCGGCGCGGATCGAATTCCATACCTTCAATGCGCTGCGCGCCGCGCGCACCGCGGCATCGACGTCGGCGGCGCTGCCTTGCGCGACCAGCGCGATCGGCTCCTCGGTCGCGGGGTTGATATCGACGGAATATTCGCCGGTGCCTGGCGGCATGCGCTTGCCGTCGATCAACAGATCATGTTGCCTGAGGTCGGACTGGATATCCATCATGAAGCTCCTTGAGTAGGACGTTATATGGCTGACTGGCGGCGCATCGATCGAATCCCGCGCATTGCGCGAGCTTGTCGGTCGGCCCCTATCTAAGGTTCTGGCAACAGGCTTTGCCGCACGGACTGCCAGCTGAAGCTTTGCGTTGCGGCAGCGGCTGCGGCAGGCATTTCGTCGGCGATCCGCGCATGACCGGTCGTCGATGCGACGAACTGTGCCCACGCAGCAGCCGCATTGGGACGAAGCGAGCGGTTTCTGCGGTGCACGAGTACCGTCGTCAATGTCGCTTCGGGGATCAGCGGACGACTCACCAATGAAGCCCCCGGCGATGGCCAATACGCATCGACAGGCAATACGCCGACACCCAGTCCCAATTCGACCATGCGCACTACTGCCGCAACGTGTCCGAGTTCCTGCATCGGCCGGCGCTTCAATTCGTTCGCGGCGAGTACCGGTTCGAGCGCAGCGCGCACGCCGGTATCGCCATTCAGCGTGATCAACGGACATTCGCGCAACGCGTGCCATCCGATGCTGTCGTGCTGGGCTAGCGGATGCACCGACGGAAGCACCGCATGCAATGGCGTAGTGAAAAGTACCTGAGCATGTAATAGTGGATTATCGACGGGTGCAGTCACACAGAGAGCGCCGAAATCCACCTCGCCCTGCTCGACACTGGCCAGTACGCTGCATTGAGGCTGATCCTTCACCGACACGACCAGCTCGGGATAAACCGACGCGCACTGCGCCAAAGCCCGCGGCACCCAGCCCGACGACAACACCGGATTACTCGCGAATAACACGACGCCCGTCTGTCCGTCGTAAGCAGCGCGCTCTTCGAGCAGCGTCAATTCGATTTCGTCGAGCAGCCGGCCGATTCTTCTCTCGAGACTCGCACCCGCATTCGTCAGTTCAACCTGGCGTGTCGTGCGATCGAATAGCTTCAATTGGACCGCGTCTTCCAGCTCACGCACACAACGGCTGATGGCCGACTGCGTCAGATCGAACTCGCGCGCCGCGCGCGTGAAACTGCGCTCGCGCGCGACCGCGACGAATACCTTGAGCTGCTGCAACGAAACATTCATGGCGTCGGTTCCGGGCGCGCGACGCTCAGCTTATTCGCCGGACTGTTCCGGCCAGTGACTCATTCTCGACGCATTGCCATTGCCATGGCCCGCGACGGCCAGCGCGCCCTGAGGTTCATCATGCGATTCGATCCAGCGCGTGCGCATCGGCTCGAGGATGAACTTCGCGGAAATACCGGCTGCGATCGTGATGACGGCAGAAACGATGAAGACGAGGTTCCAGCCGCCCGTCGCCGCGAGCACCGACGCGATCGGCACCAGCAACGAGGCCGTGCCCTTCGCGGTGTACAACGTGCCTGCATTGGCGGCCGCATACTTGCTGCCGAACGTATCCGCGCAAGTCGCCGGGAAGATCGAGAAGATCTCGCCCCAGAACAGGAAGATCAGCGCGGCAAAGACCATGAAGGCATACGGATTGCTGCCGAACTGCATCATGCCGAGCAACGCGAGTCCCTCGCCGATGAAGATCACGAACATCGTGTTTTCACGGCCGATCTTGTCGGAGATGAAGCCGCACAGCGGACGCGTCAAGCCGTTGAAGATATTGTCGATCGACAGCGTGAGAGTCAGCAGCGGCAACGTAGCGCCGAAGACCGACATCGGAATGCGCGCTAAGCCCCAGTCTTTCGCGATCGGGCCGATCTGTGCGGTCGCCATCAAACCACCCGCCGCGACCGCGACGAATGACGCGTAGATCACCCAGAACACTGGCGTTTTGATCATCTGGCGCGACGTGAAATCGACTTTCGACACCGCGAAGCGGCTCTTGCGTATCCCTGCCTGACGCAAGATCGGCCGCGTCAGGAGCATCGCGAGCAGCAGAATGCTGACGCCTTGCACGATGCCGAAGAACAGGAACGTCGCTTCATAGCCGCGGCTCGTAATCATGTTTGCAATCGGAATCACCGTCAGCGCCGCGCCCGCGCCAAAGCCCGCGGCCGTCAAACCCGCGGCTAGACCGCGCCGGTCGGGAAACCACTTCAGCGCATTGCCGACACATGTTCCGTACACACCGCCCGCGCCTATCCCGCCAATCACCGCGGCGAAATACAACATGCCGAGCGTCGTCGCATACGAATTGAGAATCCAGGACAAACCCGCGCATATCGCGCCGCCTGCCACCACCGGGCGTGGCCCGAATCGATCCACCAGCCAGCCCTCGAACGGCACGAGCCACGTCTCGGTCAGAATGAAGATCGAGAACGCGAGCTGGATCGACGCCTCGCTCCAGTGATGCCGCGCATGCATAGGAGCCACGAATAACGTCCACGCATATTGCAGATTCGCCACCAGCGCCATGCATATCATGCCGATGACCAATTGCGACCATCGGTTGCGCCATGACATACCGGTTGTCGATTGCTGGGTGATATTGTTCATGAGCCTTGTCTCCACTATTTATTTAGTGCAGCCGGCTTACGCGCCGCGCTGGATGTGTCCCGCCTTATCGTTATGGCCCGAGAACTTCGCTATTCGGGAAATCTCGAAGTCGATGCTTTTATGCTTTTCCGCAAATCCCCCGAACCCGTTTTTCGATGATAGTTCTTGCTTTATTCCGACCAGAACCTAGCTTCGGCCGGTAAGCATTACAGCTTATTCCCCGCTATTGAGTCCGCCACACCACATATCTATGCGTTAACCCGCGTATTTCAGTGGCTATTCGGCTTCTTATAGGTTTCATGCTAGGGTCATTGCTGAATTACTCATAATTAAAGTTTGTTATTATGTCGATTCACGTTTCCTTATACATCGACCATGACGATGCGCAATGCAACGCTGCGGCAACTGAAGGTCTTTGAAACGGTGGCGCGCCACCTGAGCTTTTCGCGCGCCGCGGAGGAATTGCATCTGACTCAGCCGGCCGTTTCCACCCAGGTCCGGCAACTCGAAGAACATGCGGGGCTGCCTCTGTTCGAGCAACTCGGCAAAAAGATCTATCTGACGCCGGCCGGTACCGAAATGCTCCACTACAGCCGCGCGATCATGCAGCAGTTCCATGAAGTCGACGAAGCGATGAGTCAGTTGAAGGGCGTCTCCGGCGGCAAGCTGAATGTCGCCGTGATCAGCGCCGGCGACTATTTCTTTCCGCGCCTTCTCGCCGAATTCACGCGTCGCTATTCCGGTGTCGATCTGAATCTCGCGGTGCACAACCGCGAAGAACTGCTGCATCAGTTGGCGACCAATCAGACGGACCTCGCGGTGATGGTGCGTCCGCCGCACGAAACCGACGCGACCAATGAACCGTTCGCGCCGCATCCGTACGTGATCGTCGCGGCGCCCACTCATCCGCTTGCGCACAAGCGCAATATCCGCTTCAGTCAACTCGCGAACGAAGCGTTCATCGTGCGCGAACGCGGCTCGGATACGTGGAATTCGATGGAAGAGGGTTTTGCCGGCCGTCTGTCCAATCTGAAGATCGCAATGGAGATCAAGAGCACGGAGACGATCAAGCAGGCGGTCATTGCCGGAATGGGCATCGCGTTTCTGTCCGCCCATACGATCAGCCTCGAATTGCAATTGGGTCATCTGGTCGTGCTCGACGTCGAGAGCTTTCCGGTCATGCTCAATTGGTACGTCGTGCATCGGAAGAACAAACGTCTGCCGCCGGTGGCCGTCGCCTTCAAACGCTTTCTGATGGAGGAAGGCGCCAATCTGATCGAAAAGATCACGCGCGTAAAGGAACTGAGCGTGCATAAGCCGTAAGCTATGGAAAGCCAATAAAACTTTAACTATTGCAAATCGATCGCGACTTCTATGCTGCAAGCGAGTTCTCTCACTTGCGAGCCGAGGAGGCCGATCATGAACCACGCTCCTGTTGAATCCCGTATCAGTACACGCAACGCTCGCACAGCGGCGGCGGATCGCGAAGACCATTCCGAGGATGCGCATCTGAGCGCCTACAATGCCGCGTTCAGCGATCTCGGCCTGCGGTTTCGCTGGGACCGTGCGACGCTCGACATGCTGAAAGAGTTCAATGGCGAGTTGGCGCGAATCACCGCTTATATCGAGCGCTATCACAGCCATCTGCATCGCGCGTACGATGCCGACTTTCTCGCGCAACTCATTCTGCACAGGAAGATGCAGTACTACAGCGAATTCGCCGCTGCAGTTGGTGAATAGAAGTATTGAAGAAGACCCGGGCGGCGGGATCATCATCCCGCCGTCGTCGCTATTGGCAATCAGGTTTGTCAGCGGCGTATGCATCGTCGATTAGCGGCGCGTGGTGAAATGAACCGGCCGCTTGTGCGTACATTTGCGTGAACCGTCGCGCTGCCGTCCATTGCTTCGTCTACCGTCACGCCCATCCCGACGCTCTGCACAGGCGCTCAAGCGCATCATCGCCGGCGCGTCATCGCGAAGCGCCCACGTCTGCTCTTCCCCACCGTGCCACTCGAGGTTCGCGAGCAGGCCCGGTTTGCCGATCGCCAGGCCATCGCTGCGCGCGGCGAACGCACGCATGCGCGGAGCGCAACTGTCGTGATGCGCCGCGTGAACGGGTTCGGCCGAGTACTCGCGGCTCAGCATCAGGTGCACGCCCATCGCCACCGCCAGCGCGCCCGTCGCGAGCAATGCCGCGAGTCCGAATGGCTGGGCCTGTTCGGTGACGAAGCTGTAACCGAGCCAGCCGCATAACAGCAGCGCAAACAGATTGACGACGTGATGGCCCGGCAGCGCGACCGCCTCGAGTTGCAATACGCCGCGCAGTTTGAAGAACGCGATCGCACAGGTCGCGAAGATCAGCGCGCCGATCAGTACGGCTGAAAATAGTTCGATGCGTTCGGTGCTCTCGCGCGCCGCAGCCAACAGGTCACCCATAAAGCCTACCGACGCGACCGCCAAACCGATGCCGCAGCCGAGCAATGCAAGCATCCGGGCCCTGTGTGTCGGATCTGGTTCGCGCACACATGTGTGCCGATGCGCCGAACGCGCGCCGAAGCGTCGTCGCGTGAGCGCGGTCACCGCCACCGTCAGCACGGTGACCAGCGCCATCGCGACGGCCACCGCAAGCAGCAGCAACAGATCCATCAACACGGCACTCCCACAGGCTTGCGGCATGCGTGATCCTCCGTGATGCGACGACAAGGCAACAGCCCCGAGGTCCCTGCTCTCGTCAACCGACGTTCGCGGTATCGCCCAATCGCCGTGGCTCGTCGCGCGGCGCCGCGCTCAAGGTATTGCTCAGCGTGCCGATCCCGTCGATCGTGATCGACACCGTTGCGCCGTCCTTGATCGAGCCCACGCCCACCGAAGTGCCGCACGCGATCACGTCGCCGGGTTCGAGCGTCAGATCCTGCGAAATCAGACTCACCTGCTCGGCCGGCGAAAACACCATATCGGCGAGCGGATAGTTCTGACGCTCGAGGCCGTCGAGCGTCGTCAGCAGACGCGCCGCCCGCCAGTCGAAACCGGAGACGATGGCCGGACCCAGACAACAGAACGTATCGAAGCTTTTCGCGCGGCACCACTGCGGAAAATGCGGATTTTCGTTGAGCAGATCAGCGGCGGTGACGTCGTTGACGAGCGTGTAGCCGAAAATCGCCGCCTCCGCCTGCTGCACATCCAGATCGCGGCAACGCTGACCGATCACGATACCGAGTTCGCCCTCGTAGACGATCTTGCCCGCGTAATGCCGCGGCCGGCGGATCGGCTCGCCCGCGCCGATCACCGACGCCGCCGGCTTCATCAGAAACAGCGGATGGGTAGGCACGGGTTTGTCGAGCTTCGCCGCGAGCGCGTGATAGTTATTCCACAGCGCGACGATCTTGCCCGGCGCGCACGGCGCCAGCGGCGCCAGTGCGCGCAGCGACAGAACCGCGCCGGTCGGCACCGGCTGCGCGAGACTTTCGTACTCGTGCAGGTAGGCGCCTTCGACACGGCCGAACACGATGCCGCCGTCGCCCGACATGAACCGCATCCACGTCTGCATGCCTCGCTCCTAGATCGCGCCAGCCGTGCGCAGCGCCGTGATCTGCTCGGCCGAGTAGCCGAGTTCGGCCATCACTTCGTCGGTATGTTCGCCAAGCAGCGGCGAGCGTTTGACGTCGGTCGGGCTGTCGGACAGCTTGATCGGATTGCCGACGGTTAGATACTTGCCGCGCTGCGGATGATCGACTTCGACGATCGTGCCGGTTTTGCGCAGCGACGGCTCCTCGGCAATTTCCTTCATCGACAGGATCGGGCCGCACGGAATGTCGTATTTGTTCAGGATCTGCATCGCCTCGAACTTGGTCTTCGTCATCGTCCATCGTTCGATTTCGGCGAAGATCTCTTTCAGTCGCGGCAGGCGCGCGGGTGCCGTCGCGTAGTCGGGGTCCGTGGCCCACTCTTCCTTGCCGATCACGTTGCAGATCTTCGCCCACACGGGCGCCTGGGTGATGAAGTAGATATACGCGTTGGGGTCCGTCTCCCATCCCTTGCACTTCAGAATCCAGCCCGGCTGCCCGCCGCCCGACGCATTGCCCGCGCGCGGGACCGCGTCGCCGAACGTGCCGTTCGGATATTGCGGATACTCTTTCATCACGCCGGTGCGGTCGAGCCGCTGCTGGTCGCGCAATTTGACGCGGCACAGATTGAGCACGCCATCCTGCATCGCGGCGAGCACGCGCTGGCCGCGTCCGGTATGCGTGCGTTGATAGAGCGCGGTGACGATGCCGAGCGCGAGATGCAGCCCCGTGCCGCTATCGCCGATCTGCGCGCCGGTCACGACCGGCGGGCCGTCGTCGAAGCCGGTGGTCGACGCCGCGCCGCCCGCGCATTGCGCGACGTTCTCATAGACTTTGCAGTCCTCGTACGGACCGGGACCGAAGCCCTTCACCGACGCGACGATCATGCGCGGATTCAATTCCTGAATCCGCTCCCGCGTGAAGCCCATCCGGTCCAGTGCGCCCGGTGCGAAGTTTTCGACCAGTACATCGCATTTCTGGATCAGCGCTTCGAGCACCTGCTTGCCTTCCGGATGCTTGGTGTCGATCGTGACCGAGCGCTTGTTGTGATTGAGCATCGTGAAGTACAGGCTATCCACGTCGGGAATATCACGCAGTTGCTCGCGCGTGATGTCGCCCGCGCCTGCCCGTTCCACCTTGATCACGTCCGCGCCGAACCATGCGAGCAATTGCGTGCAGGTCGGCCCCGATTGCACATGTGTGAAATCGAGGATGCGCACACCGTCGAGTGCCTTGGCCATGTCGTATCTCCTGAACGATGAAGGTTATTTGTACATGGTCTGGTTCTTCGTGCCCGGTGCGTATTCGCGCGGGTCGACCCAGATGTTGACCACCGCCGAGCGGCCGGTGCGATGAATCGCTTCGCGCGCACGCTGCAGCGCGCTCGCGATCTGCGCGGGATCGCGCACTTCCTCGCCATAGCCGCCGAGCATTTCGGCGAATTTGCTGAACGGCACGTCTCCGAGCAGATTGCCGACGTTGCCGCGTTCCTCGCCGTATTTGGCAAGCTGGCCGTAGCGGATCTGGTTCATCGCCGAGTTGTTGCCGACCACCGCGAGATACGGCGCACCGAAGCGGTTCGCGGTTTCCATGTCGAACGCGGTCATGCCGAACGAGCCGTCGCCGTAATAGCAGAGCACTTCCTTGTGCGGATGCGCGAGCTTCGCCGCGAGCGCGAAGCCGGTGCCGACGCCGAGCGAGCCGAGCGCGCCGGGGTCCATCCACTGCCCCGGTCGGCGCGGGCGCACCGCTTGCGCGGAGATCGTCACGACGTCACCGCCGTCGCCGATATAGATGGTGTCGTCGGACAGGAATTCGTTGAGTTCGTACGCGACGCGATACGGATGAATCGGCGTGCTATTCGAGCGGAACAGCGGCAGCAGTTTTTCGGTCGCGGTCGCTTCGGCGTCGCGCAATTGCGCCATCCATTTGCGGCGCGCCTGACGCTTGTCGTCCTTGATACGACCGCTCGCGGCTTGCAGCACCGCAGCGAGAATCGCGCCCGGATCGCCGACGAGGCCCAGATCGATATCGCGATTCTTGCCGACGGTTCGGTAGTCCATATCGATCTGCACCAGCGTCAATTCCTTGCTGATGCGTCGGCCGTAGCCCATGCGGAAATCGAACGGCGTGCCGACCACGATCAGCACGTCGGCATTCGCAAACGCCTGCGAACGCGTGCGATCGAAGTGATGCGGATCGCCCGGCGGCAGCAGTCCGCGGCTCGCGCCGTTGAAATAGCCGGGAATCTCGATGCCGCGCAGCAGCGCGATCGCTTCGTCGTGCCCGCGCGCGGTCCACACCTGCTGGCCGTACAGGATCGCGGGGCGTTCGGCATTGACGAGAATGTCGGCGAGCTTCTCGATGTCGTGCGGGTCTCCGATCGATTTGGTCGACGCGCGATAGTGGCCCGGCCGCGGCACGATCGCACGCGTCGCGTCGACTTCGCGGTCGAGCACGTCGCGCGGAATTTCCAGGTAGGCGGGACCGGGCGCGCCGTTGAAGCATTCGCGCGCGGCCATCGAGATCATGTCTGCGACGCGCTCGGTGCTCGATATGCTCGCGGCGAACTTCGTGATCGGCGCCATGATGTCGACGTGCGGCAGGTCCTGCAGCGAACCCATCTTGTGCTGGGTCAGCGCGCCCTGCCCGCCGATATGCAGGATCGGGCTTTCCGAGCGGAACGCGGTGGCGATGCCGGTCACCGCATTCGTGCAGCCGGGGCCGGCGGTGGTCACCACGCAGCCGAGCTTGCCGGTCTGACGCGCGTAGCCGTCGGCCGCATGCGCGGCGACCTGCTCGTGGCGCACGTCGATGATGCGGATGTCTTCGTCGACGCAGCCGTCGTAGATATCGATGATGTGGCCGCCGCACAGCGTGAAGATCGTGTCGATCCCCTCGTTTTTCAGCGCCTTCGCAACCAGATGGCCGCCCGACACGACGCCCGCGTCGCGGGTCTTCTGCTTGAGCGTGTCGTCGGCGGTCGTGGTGGCCGTGGCCGGACTCAGGGATGAAACAACTGCAGACATGGTCATCTCCTCATCTATCGGATGTGCAACGGTTATCGACGGACGCGTCCGCTTCGATATACGTCCGGCTGCACCGACGTCTCACGGCTTCGAAGATACCGTATGTGATATATCACATTCGTTCAAGCCCAATTTCGAGACAGAAACGGCGCGAGGTTCTTACTGCTCAAGCCTGTCAGCCGTAGCTTTGCGCTGAATCTGCAAGGCTTTGCGGCGGTTGTTTCAAGGGAAAACACTGAGTCGCGAATGGCGGCTGTCACTGTTGATATATCACATACCATATTTTTCAGGCCGTCAAGCACGGTTTATCCCGCAGCGGGGTGCTCGCTCGAAGCGCGAACGCAAAAAGCCCGCGGTGCTTGCACACCGCGGGCTTTTCGAAGTCAGCAGGCAATCAGGGGCCTACGCCGCCATCAATCGAGAAAATCGCAATTGGCTTCGACGAACGCCGCGAGATCGAGCGAATGCTGACGCGTGAGCCGCTCCGCGAGTTCGGTATCGCGCTTCTCCAGCGCCTCGATGATGCGCAGATGATCGACGATCGAGCGCGCGGCCCGGTCGCTCTGCGAGATGGTCATGCGCCGGATCGCGCGCACGTGGATGAAGATGTTCTTGATCGTGTCGAGAATGATCTGCGACTTCGACAGCTCGACGATCGCCTGATGAAACGCGATGTTCGCATCCGAATACTCGGCGATATGCTCGGCCGGCGTCGTATCGCGGAAATTGTCGAACATATGGCGCAGGCGGCCGATTTCCTCGTCGGTCGCATGCAGCGTGGCGAGGCGCGCGGCCATGCTTTCGAGCGCGGCCCACATCTGGATCATCTCGACGATTTCGCGCTTGCTCTTGCGCACGATGTAGATGCCGCGCCGCGGCACCATGCGCAGGAAGCCCTCCTGCTCGAGCAGCGTCATCGCCTCGCGCACCGGCGTGCGGCTCACGCCGAGCGATTCGCTGAGCACGCGCTCGTCGAGACGGATTTCTTCGCGATTCTGGTAGATATCCGCGTCGGCGATTGCCTGACGCAGCATCGCATACGCCTGATCGCGCAAGCTCGCGCTAGCGCCGATGGGCTG
The DNA here is from genome assembly GCF_046543485.1 of Paraburkholderia sp. EG304. Taxonomy (NCBI): domain Bacteria; kingdom Pseudomonadati; phylum Pseudomonadota; class Betaproteobacteria; order Burkholderiales; family Burkholderiaceae; genus Paraburkholderia; species Paraburkholderia sp. EG304. The sequence continues at coordinate 13,660 of NZ_JBKGUA010000033.1, forward strand.
CAACGACAGGGTCAACGGGGTGGCCACTGTTTCAGTTGGAAGTTCTGACGACATTCATCGCCTCTGCTTGAACACGCGCGCGATTCGGCGCCGCCGCTTTGCCGCGCTGCTCGCCGAGCCCCACGAAGCGGCCATGTTGCGATGCAAGCGCTCCGATCGAGTCGGGAATCCAGTCGGTCAGCAAAACGGTGGCGGCACAGCCCAACCCTACGACAGCAACGGCGAACAGCGCGAGAGGTACGAATTCCACGTGCAACTCCGAACGATTGAGAAAGATGATTCCTCAATCATATGCTGCAACGCCGCATTTTTCAATATTCGGTATGTAGTATATCAACGTCTGTTGTTTTTAAGATGCCCCACGTTAGCACGCCACAGGGCTTCATGGTTCGCCCACATCATTGCCCGCGATTGTCTCGTTGGCGCTTGGTGTAAACACGCAAAACGCGCGCTATTCGCGCAGCCCCGTGCGATGATCGCGCACTTTCACCATTGCGCGGATTGTGAATTCCGGGGCGCGTCATTAACCTTCCGGACGTCCTGCCGCGGAGCGATCGCGTCGAATGCCTTACCGGCGCGGCGCGATCGACTCAAGCCCATGTCACGTTGAAGGAGACTCGATGAGCACCACCCACCCGCAGGCCGCAGTGGCCACTCACCGCAAAGCGCGCAATCAGGCTCGCAAGGCCGCACTCGGCAGCTTTGTCGGCGCCGTGGTCGACTGGTACGACTTCCTGCTGTACGGCATCGTCGCCGCGCTCGTGTTCAACGCCGAGTTCTTCCCGAACGTCGGCCCGGCGATGGGCACGCTCGCCGCGTTCGCGACCTTCGGCGTCGGTTTCCTGTTCCGCCCGCTCGGCGGCTTCGTGTTCGGCCACTACGGCGACCGGCTCGGACGCAAGCGGATGCTGGTGCTCACCGTGATGATGATGGGTCTGTCGACGGCCGCGATCGGTCTGCTGCCGGCGTTTTCGACGATCGGTTGGCTCGCGCCGGTGCTGCTCGTCACGCTGCGCGCGGTCCAAGGCTTCGCGGTCGGCGGCGAATGGGGCGGCGCGGCGCTGATGGCGGTCGAGAGCGCGCCCGAGAAAAAGAAAGCCTTTTACAGCAGCGGCGTGCAGGTCGGCTACGGCGTCGGGCTCGTGCTGTCGACGGGTCTCGTCGCGCTGATCAGCCGCTCGATGGACAACGCCGCGTTCCTCAGCTGGGGCTGGCGTCTGCCGTTCCTGTTCAGTGTCGTGCTGGTGCTGATCGCGTTGTGGATCCGCTCGAGCATGGAGGAGTCGCAGGAGTTCGTCGAGAAGGTCGGCAAGCATGGCGAGCGCCGCGTGCGCCTGCCGATCGTCGAAGCGCTGCTGCGCCATCCGAAGGCCTTCCTGCTGATCATCGCGCTGCGGCTCGCCGAGCTGTTCACGATGTACATCGTGACCGCGTTCGCGCTGAGCTACTCGACGACGAACCTGCACATGCCGCGCGAATTCTTCCTGACGATCGGCTTCGTCGTCGGGGCGCTCAGCTGTGTGACGATCCCCTGCTTCGCGTGGCTCGCGGATCGCTTCGGCCGCCGTCGCATCTATATGATCGGCGCGCTGGTCGGCGTGTTCAGCGCGGTGCCGTTCTTCCTCGCGCTCGAAGCGCGTTCGACCGTATGGATCGTCGTGTTCGCGGTGATGCTCGCCAACATCGCACACGACATGGTCGTCAGCGTGCAGCAGCCGATGTTCACCGAGCTGTTCGGCACCGAGTACCGCTATAGCGGCGCGGGTGTCGGCTATCAGGTGGCGAGCGTGGTCGGCGGCGGCTTCACGCCGTTCATCGCGGTAGCGCTGGTCAGCTTCGCGGGCGGCTCGTGGCATCCGGTGGCCGCATATCTGGCAATCGGCTGTCTGATTTCGGTACTCGTTGCAGCGCGCATGAAGACCGGCCGCAAGATCGATTGATACCGGAAAACTCGACGTCGATACACGACGGGCCGACGCGGCAAAGAAGCCGCGCCGGCCCGTTTTTCTTTTTGCCGCGCGACGGGCGCGGCTCGTTTATTGCCGGGTTTGCATAGTGCCTCTAATCGGAAAGTTGGCGCGACCAGCTCGGCGCGTCCCACGATTTGCAGAGTCGCCTGAAGAATCCCCGCGTGTGACCAGGATCACACCTTATGTCCGCGCGCTTCATATTGCGAAGCCATCGTCCGCGTCCTATTGTCGACCCAGGCATGATTTTCGGGTGCTTGGGACGAGCCATATGAAATAAAAGTACATATAGCGATGACGAGACGGTCTGCACAAGTTACACTCCGCCGCCTCAGGTAAACGCACGAAACGCCGATAAACAGAACAACTGTAAGGAGACCCACTTATGAGTAGCATCAGCGAGCCGGGCAGCCAACAAGGTTCAGCCCCATTCTTTTCGAAACAGGCCACCATCGCGCAGCCCGGTTTCTCGCGCTGGATGGTGCCTCCGGCCGCGCTTGCCGTGCATCTGTGCATCGGCCAGGCCTACGCGTTCTCGGTCTTCAACGGACCGCTGACCAAGGTGATCGGCATCACGCAGTCCACGCCCGATGACTGGTCGCTGACCGCCTTGGGCTGGATCTTTTCGCTTGCGATCGTGTTCCTCGGTTTGTCGGCGGCGTTCGCCGGCAAATGGCTCGAACACGTCGGTCCGCGCCGCACGATGTTCACGGCCGCTTGCTGTTTCGGCGGCGGCTTCCTCGTGTCCGCGCTCGGTGTGTACCTGCATCAGATCGTGCTGCTGTATCTGGGCTACGGCGTGATCGGCGGGATCGGGCTGGGGCTCGGTTATGTGTCGCCGGTGTCGACGCTGATCCGCTGGTTTCCGGACCGCCGCGGCATGGCGACCGGCATGGCGATCATGGGCTTCGGCGGCGGCGCGATGATCGCGGCGCCGTTGTCGGTCGCGCTGATGAAGCACTTTCAAAGCGCGACGAGCATTGGCGTCGCGGAGACCTTCATCGTGCTCGGCATCGTCTATTTCATCTCGATGACGATCGGCGCGCTCGCGATCCGCGTGCCGCCGCCGGGCTGGAAGCCGGCCGGCTGGACGCCGCCCGCGGCGACGCAGCACCGACTGATCACGAGCAATCACGTGCATATCGACCAGGCGCTGAAGACACCGCAGTTCTATCTGATCTGGCTCGTGCTGTTCCTGAACGTGACGGCTGGCATCGGCATTCTCGGCCAGGCCTCGGTGATGATCCAGGAGAGCTTCAAGAACTCGGTGACAGCCGCTGCGGCGGCCGGCTTCGTCGGGCTCCTGTCGCTGTTCAACATGGGCGGCCGTTTCGTGTGGGCGTCGGCGTCGGACTGGATCGGCCGCAAGAACACCTACTACATCTTCTTCGCGCTCGGCGCGGTGCTCTACTACCTCGTGCCGAGCTTCGCCGCGAACGGACAGATCGCGCTGTTCGTGCTGACGTACTGCATCATCCTGTCGATGTACGGCGGCGGCTTCTCGACGGTGCCGGCCTATCTCGCCGACATGTTCGGCACGACGTTCGTCGGCGGCATTCATGGACGTCTGTTGACCGCGTGGGCCGCGGCCGGCGTCGCGGGTCCGGTGCTCGTCAACTACATCCGCGCGTATGAAGTCGCGAACGGCGTGGCGAAAGCGGACGCGTACACGATGACCGTACACATCATGGCCGTGCTGCTCGTGATCGGCTTTATCTGCAACCTGCTGGTCAAGCGTGTGGATGAGAAGCACCACATGACCGATGCACAAGTCGCCAAGGGCGCGTGAGGAGATCCGTATGTCGACCGTTCAAACTGTACATCCGACCAACAAGGTGATGCTCGCGGTGTTCTGGCTGTATGTGATGATTCCGCTTGCGTGGGGAGTGATCAATACGCTGACGCAGGCGACGAAGTTGTTCAAGTAAGGATGTGATGTGGTGCGCACCCCGGCCCGGTTGAGGGACGGGGTGCCGAAAACAGGCCACGCCGCGATGCCCCTCTCACCGCCCCAACCCGCTATGCGCGATTTGCTGCTCGACGAACTGCGCAAACAATGCATGCATATGCGTGGTCGGATGCAGATCATCGGCGAACATGTAAGTCTGATCCGCATTGGCGCTCACATAGGTCGCCGGCGAGCATAGCAGCGAGGTGTCATCGGGCGTTTTCTTCGGGTCGCAGGCCTGCCCCGTATTCGACACGGTAAAACCGTTCGCCTGAAAGTTTCCGATCACCTGATTCGTCCACGTGTACGAATCGACCTCGATCACCTTCGATTGCAGCCCATCGGTTTGCAGCGCGGTATTCAACGTAGCGTTGAATAGCTGCGACAACTGCGTGAGGTTCGCGCCACCATCGGGCGAAGCGAGCCCCTTCGGCGACAGCCCGATATTCGGCACATTGATCACCACCACATGCACGCCGCCGTTCTGCACGATCTGCCCGACGAGCTGGGCGAGCGTGGTGGCCGCCGCCTGCACGACCGGCGCGGCGGCGGGCAGGTTGCCGGCGCGCAGCACATCGTTCGAGCCCGCCCACACGAGCACGAGCTGATTGGCGTTGAAGCTACCGTGAGCGCCCAGATAGCTCGACAGTTGCTGATTGACGGGCATTTCGATGTTGCCGATGACGTCGCTCAGGTAGTCGTACTGGTTCGCCGGTGTCGCCACGGTCGAGCCGCCTTCCGCATAACCGAGGCCGTTCTGCGCACTCAGCTTGTGCGTGAAATCGATCGTGAACGCGGCGCTCAGCGTATCGCCGTAGTATTGCGCGACGTTCTGGGCCCATACCTGGCCGGGATTGGTCGTGAAACGCCCGCCGCCCACCGCACTCGCGAGCGGCGCATAAGTCCCGACGTCCGACAGGCTGTCGCCGAACGACACCACCTGCAGCTTGACGCCGCCGGCGGGCTCGGTCGCCGTGCTGCTGCCAGTACTCGATCCGCCGCTGCCGCTACCGCCCCCGCCGCAAGCGGACAGCAGCACGATCGACATGGCAAAAACTACAGCGCAGACCTTGTCATTTATGCCTCGCATTTGCTCCTCCTCGCCGGGCGGGCCAGACAGTGCCGCGTGCCTGACGTGCGCGGTCGGTATCTGACCGCACGCGGCTCTTCAACCAAGCATCGCTTATGCCCAGCAAGGAAGTGCGGCCGCTCAAAGCCTCTCGAACACCACCTCCTGCGCGCCTTCCCACAGCACCTTGGTGCCGAGTTCGCGCAGTTTCTCCTTGCCTTCGACGATCGTCAGAAAATGATTGCCAGCGAGCTGCCCCAGCTTGCTCGCGAAGCAGCACGAGCCATAGGCGAGGATGATCTCGGTCTCGCTATAGCCGCCCGGATAGAACAGAATGTCGCCGACCGATGGATGGCTCGTGTGATTCTCGAAGCCGACCGCGACGCCGTCGTTCTCGAGCTTGAATTCACCGAGCGGCACCCAGCAGCCCTCGCCGCTCCAGCGCACGTGGATCAGCTTCTGCCGGTACGGCAGCAGTTTCAGGAACGCGGCCACGGTCTGCGGCGCATCGGGATGCGTTTCGGCGATGAAGGTGTGGCCGCAGGCGGTCATCTTGAGTCGGGTCATGGCGCGTTATCCGGTGTGTGAAATTGAAAGGCGCTTCGATTCTGTCGTCCGATGCAAGGCTTCGACAGGTACAGTTGTCCGCGTCCCGGTCAGTCCAGTTAGACCACATACGATCGCGGGTGGCGGGCCGAGCCGCAAAGCCTTGCGCGACGTGCCATGCCAGCTTGCGGTGCGCGCCGCCACGAATGTTCGTAGTTTGCAAGCCGCGCAATGCAACGCACACTGCGCAGGTGCGTGATTCCGACTGGAGAAAAGACGAGCCGTCACGGCTCGTCCATCTCAACCGCGCAGCCGGTAGGCGAGTGGCGTCGCGCCATAGCCACGCTTGAATTGCACCGAGAAGTGACTGGCATTCTCGAAGCCGACTTCGAGCGCGATTTGCAGCACGGTTCGATCCGTGGCGCGCAGCAGCCTCGCCGCTTCCTCGAGCCGTAAGCGCGTGACGAACTGATGCGGCGTCTCCCCGGTCTCGCGGCGAAACACCCGGGCAAAATGAAAACTGCTTAGGCCGGCCTGCTCGGCCAGTTCGGCGATCGCCAGGTCTTCGGCGAGATTGGCGCGGATGTAGTCCGTCACCCGGCGGATGCGGCGCGGCACCAGCCGTTCCGGTTCCGTCGCGTTGTGGCGCCGCGCGCCGTCGCCGCCCGAATAGTGCTGCAGCAGGTGCGCGGCGAGCGCGTGAACCAGCGTATCGACATACAGACGCGAATCGGCGGGATCGCGGGCGGCGCGATGCAGTGCGGCAAGCATCGCGGCGATCAGCGGATCGTTGAAGCGCATTGCGTCGCCGAGCGACAGTTCACGCGACGTGTCGAGTCCCATCTGTTGCGCGACGCTGTCGATCAGATCGCGCTCGATGTGCACGTGCAAGGTAGACAACGGCTCGTCGCTGATCGAATGCCAGCGCCACGAGATCGGCGTGGGCGGCACGAACCACAGGTCGTTCACGCGCATATCGGCGCTTTCCCAAGCTCCGCCGAGGTTGCGTTCGAGATGCTCGGCGCCGCTCGCGAGCGTCATCAGCGTGAAGTCGCGCAAACCGGGCGCTTCGAGCAGGTCTTGCCGCACCGGCTCGAGATACGAGCGCAGCACCAGATGCCGCCACTCGCGATCCACGCTCGACACGAGTCGCTGGCCGGCCATATAGCGGTCGTAGGCGAGCGTCGTCGTGAGCTTGGGAATTCGTGCCATCACATCCCTTCGAAGGAGGTGCCGTATGGAAGGAGAAGCGCCGCCGTACCTGTATTGCCGGTCCACTGTCAGCGCAAGATCACAAAAATGATAGCAAGGAACCGGCTACCGACATTTCACGAAATCGCTAATCATTGAGGTTGTCGTATTTCACGCGTTTAGAACGCCGGAGCTACCGTTTCATGGAACATGAATGCGATACGCTGCCGCAATGGCTGAACGGCTCGCCGCAAGGCGAAGCCGGGCACGCGTCGGCAGTACACCCGAGAGCGGCATCCGCCCAACCGGCTTACCCGGCCGGCGCGCGGCACGCCGCGAAATCAGCCCACGCGGCTGAAGCAGTGAAGATGTCTCCCCGCACCGCGAATGGCGCGGGGCGCAGTGGCTTTCTGACTCTGTTTACCGAGGAAGAGATCGGCACGCCGTCGCCCGCGGCGCGCCGGGCCGCGCCGCTGATCAGTCCGCTCGGACGGTTCGGCAGCGCGCAGCACCGCATGGAGTTCGTGCGCCAGCGCATCAGGCAACTGGGCTTCGACTCGTTCAGCTATACCGCCACGCGCACGTCGTCGCATCACAAGACGATGTTCGTGTTGACGAGCTACGAATCGCAGGCATGGCTCACGCGCTATTTCCGCGAGCGCTATTTCGAGCTCGATCCGCGCGTCGCGCACGCGTCGCCGACCGGCATGCCGTTTTTGTGGAATACCGCCGATCTGCGCGCCGATCTGCCGCGCGCGCAGTTGCGCAGCGAGCGGCTTGGCGCCTTGATCGACATGCTGGAAGCAGCCGGGCGCAAGAGCGGCATTCTCACGCAGATGCCGCTGCCGGAGCCGGAGCTGAGCGCGAGCCTGTGCTTCAACTCGGCGATCGGCAACCCGCGCTGGATGACCGAATCGATCGTCGCGGAAACGCTGATGTTCGCGCACTCGATTCACGAGTTCATCTGGACCCACGCGAAAAGCGTGATCGGCATCGCGCCCGCGCAGCAGCAGCGCATCGCGCTCAGCAAGCTGCAGCATGCGGTGCTGAAGGCGGTCGTGCAGGGGCAGCGGGACAAGGAGATCGCGTATTTCCTCGGGCTCTCGCCGCATAACGTCGACTATCATCTGCGGCGCTTGCGGCAGTTGTTCAACGTGCGCAATCGCGTGCAGCTGATCAATGTCGCGCAGGCGTATCTGTCGTAGCCGGCGTCACCGCGTATCGATGAAGAGGGCGCGACGGCTTTTCGCTGTCGCGCCCTCTCCTCATTTCAGCCGGGGATATGGCGGCTAACTTTTCAACCGATAGCCGGTCCTGAAGATCCAGCCGACGATCACGAGGAACACCGCGAGAAACAGCAGCGTCATGCCGAGACTCAGGCCGACGCCGACGTCGCCCAACTCGAAGAAGCTCCAGCGAAACCCGCTGACCAGGTAGACGATCGGATTGAACAGCGTGACGGCGCGCCAGAACGGCGGCAGCATGTCGACCGAATAGAACGCGCCGCCGAGGAACGTCAGCGGCGTGACGATCAACAGCGGCACCAGTTGCAGCTTCTCGAAGCTGTCGGCCCAGATGCCGATGATGAAGCCGAGCAGACTGAAAGTGACCGCCGTCAGCACGAGAAAGAGCACCATCCAGAGCGGATGCATGATCTGCAACGGCACGAACAGCGCGGCGGTCGCGAGAATGATGAGTCCGAGCAGGATCGACTTGGTGGCCGCCGCGCCCACGTAGCTGACGACGATCTCCAGATACGATACGGGCGCCGACAGCAGCTCGTAGATCGTGCCGGTGAAACGCGGAAAGTAAATCCCGAACGACGCGTTCGCGATGCTTTGCGACAGCAGCGACAGCATGATCAACCCCGGCACGATGAACGCGCCATAGCTGATGCCCTCCACTTCCTTGATGCGCGACCCGATCGCCGAGCCGAACACGACGAAATACAGCGAAGTGGAAATGACCGGCGCGATGATGCTTTGCATCAGCGTGCGCCACGTGCGCGCCATTTCGAACTTGTAGATTGCGCGCATTGCGTAGATGTTCATGGGTTCCCCCGCAGCAGGCTGACGAAAATGTCTTCGAGCGAACTCTGCGTGGTGTGCAGGTCCTTGAAGCGGATGCCGGCATCGTCGAGCGACTTCAGCAGCGCGATGATGTCGGTGCGGCCGCCCTCGCCTTCGTAGGTATAGATCAGCTCGTTGCCGCCGTTCGCGACCGCGAGCCCGTAGCCTGCGAGCGCAGCCGGCACATCGTCGAGCGGGTACTCCAGTTGGAGCGTCAACTGCTTGGTGCCGAGCTTGCGCATCAGCTCGGTCTTCTCTTCGACCAGCATGATCTCGCCCGCATTGATCACGCCGATGCGATCGGCCATCTCTTCCGCTTCGTCGATGTAATGCGTGGTCAGGATGATCGTCACGCCGCTCTCTGCGAGCGAGCGCACGAGCTTCCACATGTCGCGCCGCAGCTCGACGTCGACGCCGGCGGTCGGTTCGTCGAGAAACAGCACGCGCGGCTCGTGCGACAGCGCCTTGGCGATCAGCACGCGCCGCTTCATGCCGCCCGACAGCGTGATGATCTTGTTGTTGCGCTTCTCCCAGAGCGACAGGTCGCGCAGCACTTTCTCGATGTAAGCGGGGTTCTTCGGCTTGCCGAACAGGCCGCGGCTGAACGACACGGTGGCCCAGACGGTTTCGAACGCGTCGGTGGTCAGCTCCTGCGGCACGAGGCCGATCAGCGAGCGGGCCGCACGATAGTTCGCGCCGATGTCGTGACCGTCTACCGTCACGCTGCCTTCGCTCGCGTTGACGATGCCGCAGACGATGCTGATCAGCGTGGTCTTGCCCGCGCCGTTCGGCCCGAGCAGCGCAAAGATTTCTCCACGGTGGATCGCCAGATTGATGTTCTTCAGTGCCCGAAAACCGCTGGCATAGGTTTTCGACAGATTCGTGACCGAAACGATTGGCTGCATGGACTCGATGATGGCAGACACCGCTGTTGAATGAGGGAAACCGGCGCGAACGGACGCGCCGCATCCGCAATGTAATGGAAAGTGGGAAAGCCTGCAGAGCACGAAAGCACGCCGCCGCGGATTCGCCACGGCGCGGGATAGTTCGGCTTACTGATGGCAGCCTTTTACGCCGACGCGCTGTGTTGCGCGCCCGGAAAGCGGCTTGCGATCACATTCTGGATTTCCTCGACCGACACCGGCTTCACCAGATGATGATCGAAGCCGGCCTCGCGCGAGTGCTGCCGGTCGGTGGCCTGGCCATAGCCGGTCACGGCGATCAGCAGCGCGCCCACGGTGGGCGGACGGCGGCGCATCTCCCGCGCGAGCTCGAAGCCGTCCATGCCGGGCAGGCCGAGGTCGAGCAGCACGATCTGCGGCTGGAAGTGCGCGGCCAGTTCTAGCGCGGTGTTGGCTTCGTGCGCGACGCGCACCGCGTACCCGTCCGCCTGCAGCACCAGCGACAACGCGAGCGCCGCATCGACGCTGTCGTCGACGAGCAGCACGCGCAGCGCCTCGCCGCCGTGGCCCGGCACGGCTTCGGGCGCCGCCGTCGACGCTTGCGCGGCGTCGGCAAGCCGCGTCAGCGGCAAACGCACGACGAACTTGCTGCCGCGCCCCAATCCCGCCGAGAACGCCTCGATCCGGCCGCCGTGCAACTCGACCAGTGTACGCGCGAGCGGCAGGCCGATGCCGAGGCCGCCTTCGGAGCGTTCGATCGAGATTTCCGATTGCACGAACAGATCGAAGATGTGCGGGATCGTTTCGGCGCCGATGCCCACGCCGTTGTCGCGTACGCTGATCAGCACGTCGTCGCCCGCTTCGCGGACTTCGATGCGGATGTCGCCGCGCTGCGGCGTGTACTTCGCCGCATTCGACAGCACATTGCCGAGTACCTGCGCGATCCGCACGCCGTCGCCGACGACGAACAGCGGCTCGCCGGGCAGATCGGTGGTGAGCGTATGGCCCTTGCGATTCAACGCGGGCCGCACGGTTTCGATCGCGGCCTCGAGCGCGGCGGCCAGCTCCACGATCTCGTGGCGCAGCGTGATCTTGCCCTGCGTGATGCGCGCAACATCCAGCAGATCATCGACGAGCCGGCTCAGATGCTTGACCTGGCGCCCGATCACCGCGCGCATCGCCTCGAAGCTTTGCTGCGACGGCGCACGGCTCGGGTCGAGCAGTTCGATCGCGTTGCGAATCGGCGCGAGCGGATTGCGCAGCTCGTGCGCGAGCATCGCGAGGAACTCGTCCTTGCGGCGATCGGCGTCGCGCAACGCCATCTCGTTGGCCTTGCGATCCGAAATATCGTTGACGATGCCGGCGAGCCGATAGATGCGCCCGCGCGCGTCGCGCACCGGAAAGCCGCGCTCGACGGCCCAGCGCGTCTCGCCGTCGGGCCGCACGATCCGGTATTCGATCTCGTACGCGACACCGGTCGCGAGCGCGCGATACGCGGCCTCGACCGCGGCCTCGTCCTGCGGATCAATGTGGTTGGCCCAGTGGCGCCCGCTCGGCGTCGGCTCGTGCGCCGCGTCGCCCCACAGACGTCGATACGCGGGGCTCACATACAGCAGTTGCGCGCTCGATGGGTCGAGCATCCAGAACACGTCGTCGATGTTCTCGGCCATCTGCCGGAAGCGTTCTTCGCTCTCGCGCAACGCGCCCTCCGCGCGGCGCACGCGCAGCAGCGCGCGCACCTGCGCGATCAGCTCGGCCGGCTCGACCGGCTCGGTCAAATAGCTGTCCGCGCCGCCTTCGAGGCCGCGCACCCGGTCCATGCTCTGCACCGCCGCCGCCGACGTGTGGATCACGAGCACGCCCGAGGTCTCGGGCGCGGCCTTGATGCGGCGGCACACTTCGAAGCCGTTCAGATCGGGCAGATTGACGTCGAGCAGCACGAGGTCCGGCTGCGAAATGCGTGCGCGCTCGATCGCTTCGGCGCCGTTGCCGGCCTCGATCACGATGAAGCCCGCGCGCGAAAGAATGCGCGTTTTCGCGTAACGAGCGCCTTCGTTATCGTCGACGTTGAGGATCAGATTCGCGTTCGCATCGGTCATGAAAAGGCGTGTCCGTAGGAGAATGCCCGCGCGCCGCCCAGACCCTCGCCCAATCCGCTGCGGCTCGTGAAACCGTCGGTCAACGCCACCTGAAGATCAGCAATTCCCGGACCCTGTTCGATGAAGGCGAGCCGCGGACCGATGCGGCCATTGCGTTGCACCGTGCAGGAGTAGACCTCGCCGCCGCGGCCATACGTCAGCGTGTTGCGCGCGAGTTCGCTCGCCGGGCTCACCGTTTCAGCGTCGAGCACACGCGCCATCGCGGCGGTCTCGCCGATCATCGGCCGATGAACCCCGAGGCACACCCCTTGCGAGGTTCACATGGCACCAACCCTTTTCGTGGAGGTGAATCATGAAACGCATGACCAGGACAATCTTTGCTTCCGCGCTCGTGATGGCGTTGTCGGGTGGCATATACGCGCAGGCGGGCGGCGCTGGCGGCGCGGGCGCCGGCGGTAGTGCAGGAGGCGCGGGCGGCGGTGCTGCCGGCGGCACGAGCGGCGGTGGCGGTGGCGCGGGGGGCACCGGCATCGGCGCCGGTGGCGGCACGACCGGCGGCGCGGGCGGTACGGCCACTCCGGGCGTCGGCCCGGGCTCGGTCCGCACGCCGGGCAACACCGGCTCCGGCTACGGTTCGCCTGGTGTGACGGGCACCGGCGGCGGGATGGGCACCGGCACCGGCGCGACCCCGAATAGCCCGGCGACCGGTGGTTCGACAGGCGGCATGGGCAACAACATGAACGGAACCGGCAACAACATGAACAACGACATGAACAACGGCAGGATGCAGAACGGGCAATAACGGCCGTTGAGCTTCACCGGGCGACGCGGCATCGAGTTGCCGCGTCGCCGTTTTTTTTGTGCGGCCCGCTCGTCGACATAGCGCTGCGACGACTCAGACCTCAAGGCTGCACACAGACAAAACTACTCGCCAGATTTACATTGCCTTTGCCGATATAACGCGGAAACCCGGGATAGCGGCACAGCGGCCGCGAACGTCCATTCGTCGCCGCGGCGAGATCGGTGGCCGTCAGCGTTTCGGGCGCGACGCCGCGCGTGACCCATGCGTCGAGCGCGCCGAGCAGATCGACCGAGGGGATGAACACGCCGCTGCCATGCTGAAACCCCGGCACCATGTAGAGCCGCATGAATCGATCGACCTCTTCCTTGCCGAAACGCGCGATCAGCGCATCGTGATACGCGATCGTCTGGTTCGGGCTGATCACTTCGTCGGCGAGGCCTTGCAGCGTGATCAGCTTGCCGCCGTGCGCGATATAGCGCGACAGGTCCGGGTTCATCGAGCCGATCGTGGCCGACAGCGCGATCAGTTGCGAGCGATATTTACCGGGCCGTTGCGGATCGAACGTGAACGAATCGAACTGCGCGTCGCGCGCGACGAAGTAGCGCAGATAGCCGTCCCCTTGCGCGAACAGATAACCATTCGCACCGAACGTCGGCACCGGCTGACGCCGCGGTTGATGCGCGAGCCCGAGCGCGCCGGTCAGTTGCGTGCCCTGGAACACGTTGTAGCCGCGATAGCCGCTCACGCCCCACGCGAGCCGATACGGCAGCGACAGCCCATCGCGCATCACCAGCAAGGTGGCCAATTGCGCGTCGGTCAGACACGCATCGTGCGATGAAGGCCGCAGCGCGCAGCGCAGCGAATCGATAATTTGCGACTGGTGCGCGCGGCAGGCTTCGACGTCACTGACGATGCCATCCGCGGTGCCGTCGAGCCGGTCGCATACCTCGAGCGTGCGTTGATGGACGGCTTCGAGCAGCGCCGGCGGCACGAAGCCACCCGGCGTGCCGTATTCGGCCTGGCCGAGTTTCACGCCGATCAGCCGCACACCGGAAAAATTCAGCGCGGGCGAATTGGCGATCACGCCGTCGTAGTCGTCGGGAAAGCGCTGCATCACCGTGTAGCCTTCGCGGCCACCCGTCGAACCGCCGCCAAAATACATGCGCTGCGGCGGCCTGCCGTACGCGTTCGCGATCAGCGCGAGCGCGACGTCGTGGGTCTTCTTCAGATGCGCGTAGCCGAAGTTCGTCACCGCTTCATCGACGAGACCAAACTGCGCGAGCGACGAATCGCCGACATGCCCCGAGTCGTCGCCGAACGTCGCATAGCCTTGCGCGAGCGGCGCGCGATCCGGCGAGAACGGCATCACGCCAATGCCGCTGACGACCACGCCGTTGTATCCGCCTCCGCCGATCTGCAACGCGCGGCCATTCCAGCGGCGCGGCAGATTCAGATCGAAGCGGATGTCGGGTGTCGTCGGATTCAGTGCCTTGATGCGGCCCGTGATGCGGCAATACTCGCCGCCTTGCTGATTGCCCTGCGCGGTCGCGCCGATCATCGCCGCGCTTTCGATCAGCGCGCCCGCCGTCGGCATCTCGATCAGTTCGGGCGACAGCACCGCGCCCGCGAACTCCGCGCAGTGCATCGCGAACGGTGTTTCTTTGGCCTGCGCGGCCGTGCGAAGTATCGCAAGCCACGCGAGCACGACGACGCTCATCATGGTTGCGAGTCCAATGAGCTTGCGCGTGGTGCGCATCGTAGTCGTGACGCGCCCACGGCGCTCGCGTCGAGTCATCCGCAACCCGCGCCTTTCGCCTGCGCGCCCGGCTGCTGCGCCTTCCAGCCGCTCCAGCCGCGCGCGATCATCAGCAGCGCGCCGATCGCCGCGAGGTCGCCGCCGAGCCCGACCAGCACCGCGCGAAAACCATGAAAGGTGTGCGGTGTCGCCGTGTCGATGATCAACGACACCAGCGTGCCGGTGACGAAGCACACCAGTCCGGCGCGCCCGACCGTCACCACGGCGGGCAGCCGCCTCGCGAGCCACGCGATGCTGCCCATCCGCACGAACCGGGCGGCGAGCCACGCGATGACGATGAAATTGATCACACGTTCCATTGAAAGATTCTGTTTGTGCGTGCCGGGCAAAGGCTGCGTCAGCACGAAAAGTTTGACGATCGCGAAGGCAAGCACCGTAACGACCGCGACGCGCGTGAACCACTGGGCGGCGGAGCTCGCATGAAAACGTTCGCTGATCGGCTGCACACGACACAGCATGCCGAGTACGAACATCAGCTGCCACGCAAACGGATTAAAAGCCCAGCCGGCGACATCGTCAATGCTGAATAACGCGGCAAGCGGCCGCGCGACGGCCCACACCGCGAGGCTCACCGCAAGCGCGAGGGATACCGAGCGGCGCGCGAGCGGCACCATCACCGGCACACATAGCGCGAACAGCACGTACATCGGCAGCACGCTGGACAGATACGGCTGCCGGCGTAACAGCGCGATATCGAATGCCTCATGCCACGGCTGCAACGCGAACGGCGGCCAGCCAGTCATTTCTACCATCGCCCGATTCAGATCGAGCCGCGCGAGAACCGCGCCGGACACGAGCATCAGCATCGCCGTCAACAGATACGCGCGATAGATTTCCCCGCAGCGTTTGACGAAACGCATCTGCGCCGCGTGTTCGCCGCGATGCGCAAGCACCGCCGTATACGCCGCCGCCGATGCATAGCCGCCCAGAAACACGAACACCTCGGCTGAATCGCACAATGCGTACGCGTGCAGCATCAGATGCGATAGCGTGCTGCCGGGAATGTGATCGAGCACGATGACGATCAGCACGATACCGCGAAAGAAATCGACTTCGACCGATCGTCCACGACCACGGCCAGATGTTTCCATTCGTCTTCTCGAAGAATGCGCGCGCCGAGCGCACGCAAGAACGTGAATGGCCACGCGTCAGCGGCCAATGCCGTGCGAACTGCAAAAGGCTAATTCGTTCCCCCGCATCGCCTGATTGAAATCGAGTCGTTGGCGACTGGTAATACTCGGTGCGTCTTTAACGAACGCGCGGAAAGTTTTGCGGCTTTCATGCACGAAACAAGGACGCCCGCAATTGATGGGCGAACACAAGCCTAGAAAAAAAACCATCGAACGCGCGCGGCGATTTTTTTCGCATTTTTTCCCCGTACGATGTTTTCGTGCTTTTCAGCCGCTTTGCGAATAGAGGTTTATGAAAAACAGAATTGCCGGATTCGATGGGTTGCGCGCGATCGCCGTGCTCATGGTGTTTTTGCAGCATCGACTATTCGGCGACATCGGCGAGATCGGGCATCTCGGCGTGTGGATCTTCTTTGCGCTGAGCGGTTTTCTGATCATCGGCATCCTGTCGTCGCAACGCGCGCGCATTGAATCAGGCGACAGCCGTTTCGGCGCCGAACTCGCACGCTTTCTGTCTCGTCGTACGGTGCGCATCTTTCCGATCTATTACCTGATGCTCGTCGTGATGTGCGTGCTGATGGCCTTCGGCCTCGCGAATCCGGAACTCGCGAGCGGCATGCCGTTTCACTTCGCGTATCTGTCCAACTTCTGGATCGGCTCGGTGCTGCGCTACTGGCCGGGCCGCTATTCGCACTTGTGGAGCCTCGCGATCGAGGAGCAGTTCTATCTCGTGGTTGCGCCGCTTTTGCTGCTGCTCTCCGCGCGGCGACATCGAACGGCATGTTGCGCGATCGTGGCCCTCGGTCTTGCCGGGTTGTTCGCGATGCGCGCCGCGCATTGGGATGAGATCACCATCTATACGCACCCGTTGAGCAATGTCTGGCTTCTCGCGTTAGGCGGTATCGGTGGCCTGGTGATCGCGGACGATCGCGGCCGCGTGCGTGCCTGGCTCGGTCATGGCCTGACGCTGTTCGCGCTGAGTCTCGTCGTGATCGGTTTGTGCGCGGCCGAGCCGAGATGGAACACGCTCGACGATCCGTTGCTGTTTACCGCGATCAGCGCAATGTACGGAATCGGTATTGCGGCGCTAGTGGCGTCGATTGCGTGTTGCCGCAATGCTGCCGTGATGGGTCTGCTGCAGACGCGTTGGCTTGCCGGTCTTGGGCGCATCAGTTACGGCTTTTATCTGTATCACAACCTGATCCCCGATCTGACGCGCAACCGTCATGCCGAAGCGTTGTCCGGCGGCACCGTGCCGATCTGGGCACATATGCTCGGCGTCGTCGCATCGTTTGCGATTTCGCTAGGCATTGCGTTGCTGTCGTGGCGGCTGATCGAGGCGCCGATTCTGCAGCTACGCGGATCACGCCATCATTCGGCCTCACCCAGCGGCCTCCCCTCACCTGATGCACTCCACGTGACCGAACCGGCCAAACGATAGAAGAACGCCTGTATCAAACATCCGCCACGGGACCGTGGCACGCGCATTGCGACCCGAGGGCTTATCTTCAGCAACTGGAGAGCATTGTGTCGAACACCGCCAATTCCCCGAACGAGCCTGATCGCCCAGCGGACGAGGATCCCGGCAGTCCACCCGCCGAGGTCTCGAAGCCCATCGGCGATGCAATCCCGACTCCGGTCGAACCGGGCCTCGACCAGCCTCTGCCGAAGAAAGGCGAAACCCCCGAACCGGACCCGAGCATATCCGGCCAAGGGGGCGGCAACCCGTTGGGTGATACCGATGCGCCGCCGGGCGTGCCCGACCCGGGATCGTCCGACTTCGCGTAGCGCTGCGAAGCGACCGTCAGGCCGCCGCGGGCTCATGCACGATCTTCAACGTGCTCTTGTGCTCCGCAATCAGCCGATAGACAGTGTCGCCGGGCACGGTCTCGTGCTCGAGCAACTGCTCCGAAATGTCGCGCAGTACCGGCTCGTAGGCGTGCAACAGCCCGTAGCACAGTTCGTTGAGTTCCTTGAGCAGCACGTTCGCATGCTCGATTGCGCTCTTCATCTGCAGGCCCGCGTACTGCGACGGCAGCGCCGCGAGACTGAACAGATCGCCGTCGCTGTTGAAGCCGAACTTCGACACCATGTCGAGGCTGATGCGCGAGGCCTCCTGCAAGTCCGATGCAGCGCCGCTCGATGCTTCGGAGAACATCAGAATCTCCGCGTTGCGTCCGCCAAGCAGCACCTGGATTTCGTTGCGGATCTCCGTTTCGCGGTACAGGTGCTTGTCCTGCGCCTTCGTGATCAGCGCGACGCCGAGCGCGCCGCCGCGCGGCAGGATCGTCACTTCCTCGAGCACGCCGGTGCCGAGAAGCGCGGCGACCAGACCATGACCTGCCTCATGCACCGCGATGCGCTTGCGCTCGTCCTCGGTGAGCGCGCGCTCGGCGCCGCTCACGTCGCCGATGCGCGCGATCTTGATCGCTTCCATGAAGTGCTTCGCAGCGATTTCATTGTCGCCCGCCTTGCGTGCGATCAGCCCGGCCTGATTCACGACCATCGCGACGGTAGCCGGCGACAGTCCAGTGGTCAAACGCGCGAGCTGGTCGTAGTCGATGTCCGCCGCTTTCGACTTCAGCCGCTGCGCGTAGAAACGGAAAATCTTCGCGCGGTCTTCGCGGTCCGGCAGACGCACCTGCACCGTGCGATCGAAACGGCCGGGGCGGCGCAACGCTTCGTCGAGATTGTCGGGATGGTTGGTCGCCGCCACCACGATCACGCCCTCGTTCGATTCGAAGCCGTCCATCTCCGCGAGCAGCTGGTTGATGATCCGGTTGCTTTCGGCTTCGACCGGGCCACCGCCGGTATCGGTGCGTTTCGCGAGACCGTCCGCTTCGTCGATGAAGATGACCGTCGGTGCGTTCTTGCGCGCGAGTTCGAACAGGTGCCGCACCTTCTGGATGCCGACGCCGTAGTACTTCGCGCTGAAATAGCTGCCGGTGATCGAAATGAAATTCGCGCCGCATTCGCCGGCGAGCGCCTGAGCGAGCCGCGTCTTGCCGACGCCGGGCGCGCCCACCATCAGGATGCCGCACGGCGCGCGCACGCCCAGCGACGAGAACTGCTTCGGATCGGACAGGTAACCGCGAATGTCGGCGAGCGCGGCCTTCGCTTCGTTCGCGCCGATCACATCGTCGAAACGCAGCGTCGGCGTTTCGCTGAGCAGCGTCGCGCCGCCCTTCATTTCGCGCCGCATGAACCACGCCATGCCGCCGATCAGCGCGAGCGGCAGCAGCACGCTCAGCGCGTCGCGGAACTGCTCGAACAGTTGCGTCCAGCGCGCGCCATCGCTGTGGATATCGACGTCGGGCAGCCACACGAGCTGATACGCGGCGGCGTCGGAGCGCTCGCCCAGCAGCAGCGCGTGCGAGAAGGTGGCGTTGTGATCGGTGACGAAGTACTTCGAGCCGTCGCGCAGCGACACCAGAATCGCGTTGGGACTCACGCCGATCGCCGCGACGTTCGCATCGTGAATGTCGCGCAGCATCGTCGACGCGTCCTTCTCCTGATGCGTCCACGCGGATGCATCGTCACGCATCTGGCTCGCAATGCCGCTCAACGCGGGCGCCTGCGGCTCGGCGCGATGCTGGAAATACCAGACGCCCCAACCGACCAGCACGGCGATCAGCACCGCCACAGCCGCCACCGCAATTTTGCGTGCGCGCTTCTTCCCAAGCGAATTATTTCCCGGCTTCATGAGTCATTTCCAAAATGAGGACTGAACAAGCCCTTACTTAATCAAGCTGTCTGTCAAAATTACCTGTCGAAAGCGGAAGGTGGAGTCTGCGGAAAATCGGCTGAGGCGAAGCGCCACACGGAGGTGGCTTAAAGGACAATCCAGAAGGACGACGAGAAGTGCGTCCCGGTGAGCCGCGGTTGCCGAAGGCAGTATGCCCGGGTTACGCGTCTGTCAAATTCGCGGAAAAGGCCTCTTTGTACCGTCTATCCGGCCGTCGACACGCCGGAAGGGTGACGCGGCGAGCGCGCGAAAGGCGTCGCCGCATTGGCTCCGCCGCACAGTTTATCAGTGTAAAAAGCGGCGCGTGTTTTGAATGTCTATATCTAACCGCACCCCAATTAAAATCAGTCAGAATTACTGAGAAAAGGCGATTTAGAAAGAGTTAATTGATCTGAAAAATAGCGCGCGATTAGGCAGGATTTTGAATCCGGCGGCCATCTCGGGCGGATGCGCGACGGGCCTCTGCGGGCCCGTTCGCGTCATCGCCGCTTTTCTCTCAGGTTCTGCTTTTTTGACGTCGGCGCCGGGCGGCGTCGACGGTGCTCTCCTCCCCTGCACTTCTTTCGGTCCTCGCGGACCACCCCGACATCTCAGACCGCCGTGCGCCGCACGACGATGGCCTGCGTCTGCGCCCGCAGGCGCAACAAGTCGCGCAGCTTCGCAATGCGCGAGCGCTGGCTATCGACAAGATGATGCGTATCCTCGAGCGCGCGAATGCGCCGCTCCCAATAGACGTGGTCGAGTTCACCGGATTGCGTCGCGCGTTTGCGCGTCGCGTAGCCGAGCACACTCTCGAGATGCTGCAAATGGCTATCCGCGAACTTCGCCGGAAGCCGCCCGCCGCGTTGCGCGGCTGTTTGCCTGCTCGTAAGGCTCATCTTCGCTCCCCCGCGTCCTGCTGTTGGCCCGATGACCTCGCCGCCCCGATCGCTCAAACCGAAAGCAATCCGCAATCTGCGCGTGTGACGTTAGCGCAGTTTTTGGCGCACGGCTTGACCGTGCGTCTCAAATTTGGACGCTTGCGTCAGAAATGCCGACTGGTATGGCCGTCTTTGCATGCCGAAACGGCTCGGCGCGCGGGACTGCCCGGCTGCGCGAAGCAGCGGACGAGCTGGTGCGCTGCCCGCTGCTCAGGTCGTGAAACTTGCGGATGGATTGGGATGGCAGCGCTCAAGCCGCGCGCGGCCGCCCCTTGCGCTTCGGCTCGACCGGCCGCACGACCGCCACTGCCGGCGCGACGCGCGGCGTGCGCTTGAAATACGGCGAGCTGAGGGTGGCCGCGCTCATGTCCGACGCGGCTTCGAGCAGCGCCGGCGCGAGCTCTTTGAGCCGCGCGTCCGGCAGGCGGCTCGTCGGCCCCGCGAGGCTGACGGTACCGACCACCAGCCCCGTCACCGGATGGCGGATCGCGGCCGCCATCGACGTCATGCCCGCCTCGTAGGTTTCGCTCGCGATGCCGTAGCCGCGCTTGCGCGCGCCGGCCAGGTCCTGCAAAAACTGCTGGATCGTCTTCGGCGCCTTCGGCCCGCGCGGGCCAGCTTTGCCGATGCCGCCCTGGCGCGACACGAGTTCGAGCGCTTCCTCGTCGCTCATGCTCGCGAGCCACGCCTGGCCGCTCGCAGTGCAATGCAGCGGCGGACTGCTGCCCATGTCGGGGTCGTAGCGCAGCCCGGAGCGCGCCCCCTGGGCCTTGCCGACGAACGTGATGTGATCGTCCTCGATCACGCCCAGGCGCGCGAGTTCGCCCGACGCGCTCGCGAGCCGATCCAGCACCGGCTGCGAAATATCGAGCACGCCGGCCGTGGACAGCCACATCAGCCCGAGCGACACCAGCTTCAGCGCAAGCACATACTCGCCGTGCTCATCCTGACGCACGTAGCCTTCGTCGCTCAGTTCCGCGAGCAGCCGATGCGTGCCGCTGCGCGGGATGTTCAGCGTGTCGGCGATCGCGGCCAGCTGCATGCTGCCGCCCTGCTTCGCCAGCAATTCGATGATGGCCAGCGCCCGCTCGAGATTCCCCGCCATGATCCACTCTCATTCGATTCGAATCCCACATGAGAACATGATTCCACATCGGAATTCAAGGGCACGACGGGCGCGGGTTCCGGCGCGCTCAATGCCCGATGCCCGCGCTCACGCGCAGCAACGGCCCGCGATGCCGCGCGCCCTTGAGCAGCACCGCCGCCGCGCCGACCGCCGCGGGCAAGGCGAGCGAAGTGAACACCTGGCTGAAGCCCCAGTTCGCGTGCAGCATGCCGGCGCCGAGCATCGCGCCCGCGATCCCGCCGAAGCGGCCGATGCCGAGCATCCAGCTGGTGCCGGTCGCGCGCATTCGCGTCGGATACGAGCTTGCCGCCAGTGCGCAGAACCCGGTGTTGGAGCCGTTCATGCAATAGCCCATCCAGAACGCGAGCACCGCCATCATCGTGATGCCGTGACCCGGCAGCCCCATCGCCCACGCGAGCGCGCCGCCCGCGAACACGGTTGCGCCGAGCGCGCGGTGCGCGTTGAAGCGGTCCATCAGCCAGCCGATCGCGAGGGAGCCGAGCGTGCCGCCCGCCTGAAACAGCGCGCCGACCAGCGCTGCCTCGCCGAGTGTGAAGCCCGCACCGCGGATCAGCGTCGGCAGCCAGCTACCGAGCAGGTACACCGTCAGCAGTCCCGCGAAATAGCAGATCCACAGCATCACGGTGCCGAACGCGTAATCGCGCGACAGGATCAGCCGCACCGGACTGCGCTCGCTGTTCGATGCCTGCTGCGCGACGGCGGGCACCACGAAGCGCGTCGCGTGGTCGGCGATCCCGCGCTCGATGCGGTTCAGCACCGCGACGAGGCGCGCGCGCCGCGCGTCCTTCAGCGCGAGAAAGCGCGCCGATTCCGGCAGCCAGCGAATCATCAACGGCACGTACAACACCGGCAGCACGCCGCCGAGAATCAGCACCGAGCGCCAGCCGTGCGCGGCGATCAGCCATGCGCTGATAAAGCCGCCGCCGGCCGCGCCGAGCGTGAAGCCGCAGAACACGGTCGTCACCATCAACGCGCGGCAGCGCTGCGGCGCGTATTCGGCCATCAGCGTCGCCGCGTTCGGCATCGAAGCACCGAGCCCGAGGCCGGTCAGAAAGCGCAGCACGGTCAGCTCGCCGATGTTCGTCGCAAACGCGGAGCCGAAACTCCACACGCCGAAGAACAGCACCGCGCAGGTCATCACGGTCTTGCGGCCGAAGCGGTCCGCGAGCGGCCCCGCGCACAGCGCGCCGAACGCGAGGCCGAGCAGGCCGCCGCTCATCACCGGGCCGAGCGCATCGCGCGGAATCGCCCACGCGCTCGACAACGCCGGCGCGATAAAGCCGACCATCACGGTGTCGAGCCCATCGAGCGTGACGATGAACATGCACATCAGCAATACGAGAATCTGAAAGCGCCCGATACGGCGTTCGTCGAGCCATTGCTGTACGTCGAGTGCGCGCGACGCGGACGCGCCGTGCCGCGGCGCCTTGCTTGAAGGTTCCATGCCTGCTGTCTCCTGACCTTTCATCGTGATCGATTGGGCAAGCCGGTCCCTCGCGCCTCTTTGCCGTGCGCTTTCGTGAAGACCAGCCGGGGGTGAACTGCGGTTTGCGGTTACATCATGACGTGATAGATGACGGCGTCGCCGCGTAAGTCCGTTCGAGCAGAGCGAGCGTCGCCTCGCGCAGCCTGCGTGCGCGTTCGAGCGCGGACGCGGTTTTCGCCCATTGCTGCGTCGGCACTTCGAGGCTGATCGGCAGGTCGTCGGGCAGCGCGCGCAGAATGCCGGCGAGATCGAGGCCGCCCTCGCCCGGAATCATGCGCTCGCAACGCGCTTGGTACAGCAGCGTGTCGAGATCGGTTGGCCGCTCGGCCGGCGCGTCGCAGAACTGCACGTAGCCGAAGTACTCGCGCGGCAACGCGCGCAACGTACCCGTCGACGTCCCCGCGCGATCGAAGTGGATCGGATCGACGATCAGGCCGGTGTTGCGCCGCGCGGCCGCCTTCACGATGCGCGCGCCTTGTGTGACGTCCTTCACGTCGGTCCACGGCATTGGTTCGAGCGATGGCGCGAGGCCGCGCGGTTCGGCCAGCTCGCACAATTGTGCGAGCCGCTCGGCGGTGCGCGCTTCGTCGGGATCGTTGCCAGCGACCAGCACGTAGCGCGCACCGAGTTCGGCGGCGGTGTCGAGCATCGGCAGAAATGCGTTCACGTCGGTGTCGGGCCTCAGGCGCAGAATTTCGACGTCGAGCACCTTGACGCCGGTATCACGCACACGCGCGAGCGTTTCGCGTTTCAATGCGCCCGGGCTAATGATGTCGTGGCGCACCTCGTGATCGGTGGCGGGCACGAGGCGCAGGCCGACGTAGTCATAGCCGGCTTGCGCGGCGCACTCGACCATCTGCGGCGGGCTCAGTTCGAGCACGGTCAACGCCGACAGCGACAGCGCGCGCGAGTTGGGCTGAGTCATGTCGTCTCCTCGAGTTCAGCGCAGCGGCGAGAACGGCGCCGGCACACAGATCGTCGACTCCATCGTCGTCAGATGGGCCGGCCCGCCCTTCGGCGGCCAGATGCCGTCCTTCACCGCTTCGGCGCGAATTCGCCAACGCTCGTCGACGCTCGCATACGGCCAGATGTTCAGGAAGCGCGGCACGGCGCCGTCGAGCGCATACATCGCGCCGACGAGCGGCGAGCGCCGCGTGCGCTCGGGCACCGCCTTTTCCCAGGCGTCGATCGTGTGCTGCAGGCTCGCGAGCTTGGTGCCGTACACGCGCATCTCGTAGATGCCGCCATGCACGGCCGGCTCGATCGGCGGCAAAAAGGGGAACAGCGCATAGCTGTCGATCTTCACGTCGGTGACGAATTCGCCGCAGCCGAACGGATTGCCTTCGAGCAGCATACGCTTGCGCTCCGCGATCAGCGACGCTTCGGAATCGAAGCCGCGTAGCACCAGCACCTGCCCGAGCACGCCGATATCGGAGTACCAGCAGCCGAGCAGCTTCGAGCCCGGTGCGTCGCCATGGGCCTGGATGTTTTCGAACACCTGTGCGTTGGCGCCGATCTTGACGCTGAGCGTAACGAGGTCGTAGAGAGTCATCAGATGCGTCCTTGTAACGGGATGGAGGAATTCGGAGTGGATTCGGTGCGCGCGGCACGGGCCAGACCATCGGCCTGCGCCGCGCCGGCGAGCGACAGCCCAGCCAGGTAGCCGAAAGTCATCGCGGGTCCGAGCGTGATGCCGCCGCTTGGATAGCAGCCGCCCATCATGCTCGCGCTATCGTTGCCGACCGCGTACAGACCCGGCACCGGCCGGCCCGCGTCGTCGAGCACGCGCGCGGCGGCATCGGTGGCGAGGCCAGCGAACGTGCCGAGGCTGCCCGGCAGCAGCTTCACCGCATAGAACGGACCGTGTTCCAGCGGCGCGTTGCAGGGGTTCGGCTTGTGGCGTGCATCGCCCTGCACGCGGTTGTATGGCGTCGAGCCTTTGTGAAACTGCGGATCGAAGCCGTCTTTCGCGTAACTGTTGTAGGCCGCGACCGTCGTTTGAAGTCCTTGGGGATCGATGCCGCACTGGCTTGCGAGTTCGGCGAGGCTGTGCGCGCGCCGCAGGTAACCGGAGCGGCGATATGGCGCGGTCGGGAATGGAAACGGCTTCGAAAAGCCGAGCCCGTAACGGCGCTGGAAACGGTGATCGCAGATCAGCCATGCGCAGACTTCGTCGCCCGCCGGCGTCGTGCCGATCAGCGCATTGATGAAGTCGTGATACGACGACGCTTCGTTGACGAAGCGCCGGCCCGCGCGCGTGACCGCGATCACGCCCGGCTTCGCGCGCTCGATCAGATGCGGAAACGCGACCGCGGCCTCGCCGCTCTTGCGCGGCACCAGCGACACCGGTGCCCACGCCGCCGGCGTTTCCAGCGACGCGTCGAAATGCGCGCCGACCGCTTCGCCGAGACGAATGCCGTCGCCGGTATTGGTCAGTGGTGCGGCGGACCAGTGCTCGCGACCCGACGGCGTATAAGCGAAGGTTTGCGCGCGCCGCGCAACGTCATGCGGATAACCGCCGCACGCGAGCACGACGCCGCGCGCTGCGCGCACCTCGTGAGCGACACCGTCGATCTCGACGCGCGCACCGGTGACGCGCGCACTCGCGGCGCCGCCTTCGCGCAGCAAAGCAACCGCTTTCGCGTTGGTACGCAAATCGACCGCGCGGTCATGCGCCGACTTCAGCAGACGCGCGACCAGCGCATTGCCGTTGACCAGATGCATCGAGCGGCCATAGCGGAACTTGTCTGTCGCGAACGCGGCGAGCCGGCGCAGCACATGCACGGCCGAACGCGGCGAGCGCGTCGCGTTGAAGAAATGCGCGAGGTCCTGGCCCGACGCGATCGCCATGCCCTTCAGCGTCACGACGTCGAGCGCGGGACGCAAGCGCTCGATCAGCGCACCGAGCTCGCGGCCATCGAACGGCATCGCGCAGACCGAGCGGCCGCCCGTCATCGCGCCCGGCGTCGTATCAAAGTCGGGAATACGATTGCCGTCGATGAAACGCACCGCCGTCTCGCGCTCGAAAAACTCGATCATCTCCGGACCGTGTTCGAGCAGCGCGTCGACCTTCTCGGGGTCGTAGTGCGCGCCGAGTTCGTTGCGCAGATAGGTGCGCGATGCTTCGGATTCTTCGACGATGCCCGCGCGCGTCGCGAGCGGATTGCGCGGAATCCACATCCAGCCGCCCGACCATGCGCTCGTGCCGCCGAACACGTCGGCCTTCTCGGCCACCATCACGCGCAGCCCTTGCGTGGCTGCCGTCACCGCGGCAGCCAGTCCCGCCGCGCCGGAACCCAGCACCAGTACATCGCATTCGAGAATCGGTTCGCGCTTCATCGCCATTCGCTTCGTCGGTTGGGACAATCCATGTTGCTGCATTTGTTGAATACCTATTCCGCTTTCTAACTTCGTTCGAACCAGGCGTGCCCCTGGTTCGTCAGACGATCTTTTCGTTGGCGGCGGCCTCAGCGGTACCGCGCGCAACGAACGACGCCGGATCGTTCCGCGCGGCTTTGGCGCGCGCCGCCGCGTCGCGCGCCGCCAGATACGCGAACGCGAGCCCCGGTCCAAGTGTGATGCCGGGCGCCGGGTAGACACCGCCCATCACCGATTGCATGTCGTTGCCGCACGCATACAGGCCGCCGATCGGCTGGTCGTCGCGATTCAGCACGCGGGCCTTGTCGTCGCTGACGAGGCCGGTCGCAGCGCCGATATCGCCGGGGTACAGGCGCACCGCGTAAAACGGCGCACGCACGATCGGGCCGAGGCACGGATTCGGGCCGGGCCAGTTCGCGTCGCCGTTGGCGCGCTGATAGTCGGTCGTGCCGCGCTGGAATTCCGGGTCGACGCCGGTTTTCGCGTAGTCGTTGATCCGCGCGACGCTGTCGGCGAGACCCGCCGCGTCGATGCCGAGCTTGGCGGCGAGTTCGTCGAGCGTCGCGGCTCGCGTCAGATACCCGTCCGCGAGAAACGGCGCGAGGCCCTTGCCGCCCGGCCGCACCATGCCGAGCCCGTATTTGCGCAGGCCTTCCGCATCGGTGACGAGATAGGCGGGCACCGATGGGGTGTTGCGATGCGCTTCCTGCATCGCGATGCCGAACAGGTGATACGACGTGTTTTCGTTCAGAAAGCGCCGTCCCTGCTGATTGACGACGATCATGCCGGGCTTGCCGCGATCCATGATGAAGTGCGGGAACACCGCGGTCGTGCCGTCCGCGCGCTGGCGTATCGACACCGGCGCCCAGAACGCGTTGCTGAGCGCGCCCTCGCCGTAACGCGCGCCCGCCGCGAGCGCGAGATCCTGCGCGCTGCCGGTATGGCCCGGCGCGCCCGGACACCACGTCAACTCCGCACCCGGCAGCATCGCGCGGCGCCTTTGCGGATGCCGGTTGAAACCGCCGCTCGCGAGAATCACGCCACCTGTGACCGAGATTTGCCGACGCTGCCCGTTCTGGCTCAGCGTGATGCCGTCGATCGTGCCGCGCGCGTTCGTGCACAACGCTTCGAGCGTCGTGCTCACCAGCACCGTGACGTCGCGCGCGAGCAGTGAAGAAAGCAGCCGGCCGATCAGTGCATTGCCCATCACCAGACGCGTGCCGCGCGGCCAGCTGATGCGGTCGCGCGCATGCCGTGCAAGCAGTCTCACAGCGTGGCGCAGCGACCGGAACGACTTCGTCATGTTCAGCAGATGCCCGACGTCGTCGCGATCGACCATCATGCCGCCGAGCACCGTGAACTCGGGGATCGGCGGACGGATCAGCGCGAAGTGACGGCCGAGCTTGCGGCCGTCGAACGCGAGCGGTTCGAGCGCGCGGCCGCGCAGCGTCGAGCCTTCGAGCTCCGACAGATAGTCCGGGTGAAATGGCCGCGCCCGATACTTGACGTCCGAATTCGCCTCGATATGCGCGACCGCACGCGGTCCCGCCTGTAGGAACGCCCGACGCAACGCTTCGCTGCTGCGCTCGCCGACCGCGCGGCGCAGGAAGCCCTCGGCGTTGGCGCTGCTGTCGTCGGGATTGATCGACGGGCCGTGCGGCGAGTTCGGTATCCATGTGGTGCCGGCCGAGTACGCGGTCGTGCCGCCCACGTATTCGGTGCTTTCGATCAGCAGCACGCGCGCGCCGTCGATCGCGGCGAACAGCGCCGCCGACATGCCCGCCCCGCCCGCGCCGATTACCACCACGTCGAAGGCTTCGTTCTGCTGCAAATCGCTCAATGTCTCCACCATCTGCTGCTCCTTGTGTGCTCGTGCGTTGCATCCGGCCGCAGCAGCGGTTCTGGATTTTTCGCAACAGCTAGAATTTGCTTTGTTTTTGGAATACTATTCCAGTATTGAGAAAAAGCAAAGTTTTCTGAACACACTCGACAACAGGCAACACATGACGTCCGGCATCGGGCACGATGCGAACGGGGCACCCATTTCAGGAGATTCGACTATGCAGCAGGCTGGAAACTCTTCGTTCGCGGCGTCGCTCGACGCGGGTCTGAGCGGCGCGACGCGTGTGTATTTCATCGTCGGCGATCCGATTGCGCAGGTGCGCTCGCCGTCGGGCGTGACCGCCGCGTTGCGTTCGGCCGGCCGCGATGCGCTGGTGGTGCCCGCGCACGTCGCGCCCGCCGATCTGCCCGCGTTTTTCGCGGGCATCGCGCCGATGCGCAACGTCGACGGCGTGATCATCACGGTGCCGCACAAGTTCAGCGCAGCCAGCTATTGCGCGACGCTCGCCGAAGAAGCCGCGTTCCTCGGCGCGGTCAACACACTGCGCCGCAACGCCGATGGCGGCTGGCATGGCGGCATGTTCGACGGCACCGGCTTCGTCGCGGCGCTCGTCGCCGCGGGCTGCGAGTTGCAGGGCAAACGCGCGCTGCTGGTCGGCGCAGGCGGCGCGGGCTCGGCGATCGGTCATGCGTTGATTCAGAGCGGCGTCGGCTCGCTCGACGTGCGCGACAACGACGCCGAACGCACCAGTTCGCTGACCGCGCGGCTCAATGCGCTCGGCCGCGGCACGGCACGCGGCTCGGCGCCCGAACTGGACTTGACCGGGTACGACGTGGTCGTCAACGCGTCGCCGCTCGGCATGCGGGCGAGCGATCCGTTGCCGATCGACGTCGCGCGCTTGCCGGCCACGACTTTCGTCGGCGACGTCGTAACGAAGCCGCCGCTCACGCCGCTGATCGAAGCGGCACGCGCGCGCGGCTGCCCGACCGTGACGGGCACGCAGATGTTCGAACGCGTGTGCGATCGGATGGTGGAGTTTCTGCTGGAGACGTCGCCGTCAGCGTGACGGCGCAAAAGAAGCAGGCGTGCGCTGCTACACTGGCGCGAAATTACCCGCACGAAATGCGGCGCAATCCTGCGCCGCGTTCACATCGCCCTTGCGCGCCAACCCATGCTTCGATTCGACAACCTCAGCAAGCGCTATAGCGACCGAATCCTGTTCGAAGGACTGCACTTCGACGCGACGTCCGGCTGCGTCGCGCTAAACGATGAATCCGGCAGCGGCAAATCGACGTTGCTCGCCATCCTCGCTGGCGCGCTCGAAGCCGATAGCGGCGACGTATGGCTCGGCGGCCATTCGCTGCGTACCGCGCCGCATGCCGCGCAAGCGTTGCTCACGTACGTGCCGGAAGACAATATGAGCTGGCCCGATCAGACCGGCCGCGATTATCTGCGGCAGATCGCGTCGGCGCGACGCACCGCGCTGACCGACGACGTGCTCGCGCTCGCCGAACGCTTCGGCCTGGCGCCGCATCTGGACAAACGCTTCGAGCAGATGTCGTATGGCAGCCGCAAAAAGGTGTTTCTGACGGCGGCCGCGCTCGGCGACACCCGCGTGCTGATCGCCGACGAACCTGCCGGCGGACTCGACGCGTCTGCGCGCACGGTGCTCGCGGAGCTGTTCAGAACGCTCGGCACGACGCGCACGGTGTTTTTCACGAGTTACGACGAAGGGTTCACGCAGGCCTGCGAGGCGACGCGTGTCTGTTTCGCGGACCTCGCGAGGCACCCATGAACTGGAACGGTCGCGCGCGCCATGCCTGGGCCGAGCGCGAACATTCAATCCTCAGATCGCCACGCAAATCTTGCCGAAGTGCGCGCCCGATGCCTCGTGCCGGAACGCGTCGGCGAGCTTGTCCAGCTCGAACGTGCTGTCGATCACCGGCTTGATGCCGGTTGTCTCCAGCGCGCGCACCATGTCGATCTGATCCTGCCGGCTGCCGACGATCAAACCTTGCAGACGCTGTTGCCGCGCCATCAGATGCGCGGTCGGCACCGGACCCGAGCGGCCGGTCAGCACGCCGATCAATGCGATATGCCCGCCGATGCGGCATGCGGTGATCGACTGCGGCAGCGTGCCGGGACCGCCCACTTCGATCACGTGATCGACGCCGCGCCCGTTGGTGACGTGACGCACTTCTTTGCCCCACTCGGGATTGTCGCGATAGTTGATCGTATGGTCGGCACCGAGTTCGCGCAGCTTCGCGAGCTTCGCATTCGACGACGACGTCGCGATCACCGACGCCCCCATCGCCTTCGCCATCTGCAAGCCGAAGATCGACACGCCGCCGGTGCCGAGCACCAGCACGCTGCTGCCCGCCTTCAACTGACCATCGACGACCAGCGCGCGCCACGCGGTCAGCCCCGCCGTGGTCAGCGTCGCCGCTTCGGCGTGGCTATAGCCGGCCGGCGCGTGCGTGAAGTAGTGGCTCGGCAGCACGACGACTTCGCGCGCGTAGCCGTCGACGCCGTCGCCGGGGGTGGTCGAAAAATCGCCGATTGCGGGCGAGCCGTTTTCCCAGTGCGGGAAGAAGCACGATACGACGTGATCGCCGGGCTTGAACTCGCGCACGCCCGCGCCGACCGCTTCGACGACGCCCGCGCCATCGGCCATCGGAATGCGGCCCGCTTCGGCCGGCAGATTGCCGCTGACGACGCCGTAGTCGTGGTAGTTCAACGAGCTTGCGCGAATGCGCACGCGAATCTGGCCGGCCCCGGGCTGACCGGGATCGGGCAGATCGACGACCTGCAGGCTATCGACGGTGGCGGGTGAACCGATTCTGACGGCTTTCATGTTTTTCATTCCTTGATGAGTAGTGTGTGATAGGTGTCGGGCGCGCATGCGCGATGCCCGCGCGAGCGCTGCGCTATCTGACGGTCTGGATGACCTCGAAGCCTTCGAATTCCGGGTGGCCGAGATACAGCACGCGGCTTTCGTTACCGGCACTGCGATGCGCGGCGCGAAACGCGTCGGACTTGGTCCATGCCTCGAACGATGCCTGGTCGCGCCAGATCGTATGGCTTGAATAGAGCACGTGATCTTCCTTGCGCGGTCCCTTCAGCAAATGAAATTCCACGAAGCCCGGCACCTCTTTCAGATGGGTGTCGCGCGTGGTCCACAGATGTTCGAAGGCGTCTTCGGAGCCGGGCGCCACTTTGAAGCGGTTCATCGCGATGTACATACTGTCAGCCTCGTTGAGTGAGTGATGCTGCCAATGATGCTGGATTGGTCATCCGGTGGCGTTTCATTATAGGCGTGCATTGCTTTGGCTTCGCTTGACCTTGCCACGGTGGGAAGCTCCACGATGTCCGACGTGACCGTTAGAATCGCGCGGATCACTCGCCACTTTCTTCAACAACGGAAATCGAATATGAAAAACCTTCGCGCGGTGCGCGCTCTCTGTCTGTTCGGCGGTTTGGCATTCGCGGCGGCGGCTCTGCCCGCTCACGCGCAACATCAGGGCATGCCCGGCATGAATATGCAGGATTCGGCGCATGCTGACGCGGGCGCTTCGACGCAAGCCTTCAAGGCCGCCGACGAACGCATGATGCATGACATGAGCGCCCCCGAATACACCGGCGACGCCGACCGGGATTTCGTCGCGCACATGATTCCGCATCACCAGGGCGCGATCGAGATGGCGCAGGCGGAGTTGAAATATGGCAAGGACCCCGAGATCAAGAAACTCGCGCGCGACATCATCAAGGCGCAGCATGACGAGATCGAGTTCATGCGGCGCTGGCAGGAAAAGCACGGCGGCAAGTAACGCGCCGCGAGCATCACCAGCGTGGGTGCTTGCACAGCAGCGGCGACATCGCGACCAGACCGATGATCGGCCCCGGCAGCAGCAGCCACGCGACGCGCACGTCGAGCGCGTGAAACACGCTGGTCGACCACAGGATCGAGCAGGCGGACAGGAAAAAGCCGAAGCTGTTTTGCAGCGTCAGCGCGCCGCCGATCTTGTCGGCGGGACAGGCCTTCACGGACAGCGCCGAAAACTGAGGCGAATCGGCGATCACGCTGATGCCCCACACGAGTAGCAGCGCAAGCTGCGCGGCAGTGCCGAGCCCGGTGGTCAGCGGATACATCGCGCACAGCGTGCCCGATATCGACAGCGCAAGCGCGGCGGTGCGCGCGCTGCCGACCGCCTGGCTGAGTCTGCCGCCGAACAGACAGCCGAGCGCGCCGATCGCGATGATCAGGAACGACCACAACGCGACGGTACCGGGCGTCGCCGGCGCACCGCTCGCGAACGCGCGCTGCACGAGCAGCGGCGTCAGCGTCCAGAACGCGTACAACTCCCACATGTGACCGAAATAGCCGAGCGCGGCCGAGCGAAACTCGCTGATGCGCACGACCTGTCCGACGCCCGCCGACAAACCGAAGCGCCGGTTGCCCGAGCGCCGCGCGTGCGGCCCCTCGCCGAGCATGAACACCAGCAGCGCGCCGATCATCGCGAGCCCCGACGAAGTGAGCACCACGGTTTGCCACGGCACACCCGACAGCAACGCACGGATCGCATGCACCGACGCCGTGCCGAGCGTCAGCATCGCCACGAGCAACGCGAGAGTCTGCGCGGCGCGGCGCGGGTCCCATGTCACGAGCAGTTTCATGCCGAGCGGATAGATGCCCGCGAGCGCGACGCCCACGCCGAAGCGAAACACGAGCGCCGACGCGAGCCCGCTGCTGCACAGCGCAAATAGCGCATTCAAGGTCGCGCCGAGCAGGCCGCAGACGGCGAACACCCTGCTCGCCGACAGGCGATCAGCGAGTCCGGTGGTCGCCGACAGCAAGGTCCCGACGATGAAGCCGGCCTGCACCGCATTCGTCAGCCAGCCGATATCGGACGCGCTCAATTGCCATGCGATCTGCAGATCGCGCATCGCACCGTTCGCGCTGAACCACAACGAGGTGCCGAGCAATTGGGCAATCGCGATCACGAGCACCGCGCGTTTGGCACGCGCGTTGTCGCGCGCCGCGTCGGCGGAATTCGTTGCGTCGGCGTCCAGCCTGTTCTGCATCGGGCCTCCTCTGCGTCGGGTCTGAGTCGGCCGCTGGGATTAGTTATGGGCGCGGCCGTCTAGAGCGGCCATTGTAGACGACGCGTCGGTTCGCAGCGGCCGATGCGGCGGCTGCGGCGCCCCCGGATCGGGGAGTTAGCGGAACACGAGCCGTGTCCACGTCACGCCGCTGTCGCGGTTGGCCTGTTGAACGGATGACGTGCGCAACTCGCGCACCAGTGTCAGGCCTCGCTCACTCGCCAACTGGATCGTTTCATCGGCGGTGACGTCGAACATACGGCGGCCGGCGGGAACCGGCCCGTGCCGCAGCGAGATGATCAACACGCCGCCTTCGCGCAGCAACGACGCAACGCGGGGCATCGCGCGTTCGCGCTGCCGCGCATCGAGATGCATCCAGACGGCGGTGAGCATGACAACGGCGAAAACGATGCGCCTGGCTATCAGTAGCGCAAGATCGGGAAGGCTGTCGTCGAGCCATTCGATGCGCTCGCTCGGATGCATCTCGCGCGCCGCGTTGCGCAATGCGTCGACCGGTTCGACCGCGAGCACCGTATGTCCCATCGCCGCGAGCGCAGCCGCATCCGTGCCGATGCCCGCGCCGATATCGACGATCCGCGACGGCGCCTGAGGTATCCAGTCGAGAATCGGCCGATGCCGATCGGCGAACGACAGCGTGCGCCATCGTTCGATCAGCGCTTCGGCCTGCTCCGCGTAGCCTTCCGTGCCGCTGACATCAGCCGACATCGCGCCGCCTCAGCCCTGCTGCGGCACCCGAACCCAACCCTCCATCAACACGCGTGCGCTGCGGCTCATCATCGCCTTCGTGACGACCCACTCGCCGTCTTTCAGACTCGCCTGCGCGCCAACGCGCAACGTGCCCGACGGATGCCCGAAGCGCACCGACTCGCGCTCGCCGCCGCCCGCCGCCTGGTTGACGAGCGTGCCCGCGATCGCCGCCGCGGTGCCGATCGCGACCGCCGCCGTGCCCATCATCGCGTGATGCAGCTTGCCCATCGACATCGCGCGCACCAGCAGATCGACGTCGCCCGCGCGCACCGGCTTGCCGCTCGACGCCACGTAATCGACCGGCTTCGCGACGAACGCGATCTTCGGCGTGTGCTGCCGCGTCGCGATCTCGTCGAGATTCTTGATGAGGCCCATGCGCAGCGCACCATGCGCGCGAATCGTCTCGAACATCGCGAGCGCTTTCGCGTCGCTATTGATCGCGTCCTGCAACTCGGTGCCCTTGTAGCCGATCGCTTCCGCGTCGACGAAAATCGTCGGGATGCCAGCGTTGATCATCGTCGCCTTCAACGTGCCGACACCCGGCACTTCGAGGTCGTCGACGAGGTTGCCGGTCGGGAACATCGAGCCGCCCGCGCCTTCTTCGTCGGCGGCCGGGTCCATGAATTCGAGCGGCACTTCGGCAGCCGGGAAGGTCACGCCGTCGAGTTCGAAGTCGCCGGTTTCCTGCACCGCGCCATCGGTCATCGGCACGTGCGCGATGATCGTCTTGCCGATGTTGGCCTGCCAGATGCGCACGATCGCGACGCCGTCACGCGGCACGCGGCTTGCATCGACGAGGCCCGCGCTGATCGCGAACGGTCCCACCGCAGCCGAAAGGTTGCCGCAATTGCCGCTCCAGTCGACGAACGCCTTGTCGATCGACACCTGACCGAACAGATAGTCGACGTCGTGATCGGGCCGGCTGCTGCGCGAAACGATCACGGTCTTGCTGGTGCTCGAGGTCGCGCCGCCCATGCCGTCGATCTGCTTGCCGTACGGATCGGGACTGCCGATCACGCGCATCAGCAGCGCGTCGCGCGCGGCGCCCGGCTGTTGCGCGGCCTCGGGCAGATCCTGCAGACGGAAAAACACGCCCTTGCTGGTGCCGCCGCGCATGTAGATGGCCGGAATCCTGATCTGGGGTGAGTGCATGAAAGTGTCCTCAGATGACATGTTCTTTGATGAGGAAGGGCGATGCGGCGTATCAAGCCGCATCGCCCTCTTCTGCTATGACGTTCAGTGCAAAACGCGCTTCAAGCCATCAAGCCGCCGCTCGGGTCGACTCGAGAAAGTCCTGCGCGAAACGCTGCAGCACGCCGCCCGCTTCGTAGATCGACACTTCTTCGGCCGTGTCGAGCCGGCACGTCACCGGCACCTCGACGCGCTCGCCATTGCGGCGATGAATCACCAGCGTCAGATCGGCGCGCGGCTTGCGCTCGCCGATCACGTCGAAGGTCTCGGTGCCGTCGATGCCGAGCGTCAGGCGATTCACGCCCGGCTTGAATTCGAGCGGCAACACGCCCATGCCGACGAGGTTCGTGCGGTGAATCCGCTCGAAGCCTTCCGCGACGATCGCTTCGGTGCCCGCGAGCCGCACGCCCTTCGCGGCCCAGTCGCGCGACGAACCCTGGCCGTAGTCGGCGCCCGCGATCACGATCAGCGGCTGCTTGCGCTCCATATACGTTTCGATCGCTTCCCACATGCGCG
The DNA here is from genome assembly GCF_046543485.1 of Paraburkholderia sp. EG304. NCBI lineage: Bacteria > Pseudomonadati > Pseudomonadota > Betaproteobacteria > Burkholderiales > Burkholderiaceae > Paraburkholderia > Paraburkholderia sp. EG304. The sequence continues at coordinate 49,293 of NZ_JBKGUA010000033.1, forward strand.
TGACCTTGCCCTCGGGCTCGATGCGCGCGAGCGAACCGGCCTTCACCTGGCCGTTCTCGATCACCATCTCGTTCTTCAGCGTCGGGTTCGCGAAGGTCGCGCGCTGCGCGGTCAGGTGATCGCCGCGGTGCGTCGCGTACGAGTTGAAGTCGTCTTCGGGCAGGCCCATCTTCGTCAGGTATTCGCCGGCCGCGCTGTCGGGCAGAATCGCGTTCGACGGCGACAGGTGGTCCGTCGTGATGTTGTCGCCGAGCACCGCTAACGCGCGCATGCCCTTGAGCGTGCGCTCGCCGGCGAGCGCGCCTTCCCAGTACGGCGGACGGCGAATATAAGTGCTTTGCGCGCGCCAGTCGTACAGCGGGTCGGCCTCAGCGCCGGTGTCGGCGGACAGCGCGAACATCGGTTCATACACCTTGCGGAATTGCTCCGGCTTCACGCTCGCCGCGACGATCGCATCGATCTCCGCGTCCGACGGCCACAGATCTTTCAGCGTGACCGCATGACCGTCGGCATCGACTCCGAGCACGTCCTTTTCGATGTCGAAGCGGATCGTGCCCGCGATCGCATAAGCGACGACCAGCGGCGGCGACGCGAGAAACGCCTGCTTCGCATACGGATGGATGCGGCCGTCGAAGTTGCGGTTGCCCGACAGCACGGCGGTCGCATACAGATCGCGCTCGATCACTTCCTTCTGGATCACCGGATCCAACGCGCCGGACATGCCGTTGCACGACGTGCACGCATACGCGACCACGCCGAAGCCGAGCTGTTCGAGTTCCGGCAGCAGCCCTGCCTCTTCCAGATACAGCGTGACCGCCTTCGAGCCCGGCGCGAGCGAGCTCTTGACCCACGGCTTGCGCACGAGACCGCGCCGGTTCGCATTGCGTGCGACGAGGCCCGCCGCGATCATGTTGCGCGGATTGTTCGTGTTGGTGCAGCTGGTGATCGCGGCGATGATCACCGCGCCGTCCGGCATCAGACCCGGCTCGTTCTCGACCTTGCCGCTGACGCCGCGCGCGGCCAGCTCCGACACCGGCAAGCGGCGATGCGGATTCGATGGACCTGCCAGCGTGCGCACCACGGTCGACAAATCGAACTTCAGGACGCGCTCGTACTCGGCGTGCTTCACCGTATCGGCCCACAAGCCAGTGTGTTTCGCATACGTTTCGACGAGCTTGACGAGTTCGTCGTCGCGGCCGGTCAGCTTCAGATAGCGAATGGTCTGCTCGTCGATGTAGAACATCGCGGCGGTCGCGCCGAACTCCGGCGCCATGTTCGCGATCGTCGCGCGATCGCCCAGCGTCAGGTTCGCCGCGCCTTCGCCATAAAACTCCAGGTAGGCGCCGACCACCTTCTGCTTGCGCAAGAACTCGGTCAATGAAAGCACCACGTCGGTCGCGGTGATGCCCTCCCCCGGCTTGCCGCTCAGCTCCACGCCGACGATATCGGGCAGCCGCATGTACGACGCGCGGCCGAGCATCACGCTTTCCGCTTCGAGACCGCCGACGCCGATTGCGATCACGCCGAGCGCATCGACCATCGGCGTGTGCGAGTCGGTGCCGACCAGCGTGTCGGGAAACGCGACGCCGTCCTTCACCTGCACGACCGGACTCATCCGTTCGAGGTTGATCTGATGCAGGATGCCGTTGCCCGGCGGAATCACATCGACGTTGCGGAACGCACGCTTGGTCCAGTTGATGAAGTCGAAGCGGTCTTCGTTGCGCCGGTCTTCGATCGCGCGATTCTTCGCGAACGCGTCCGGATCGAAACCGCCGCATTCAACGGCCAGCGAGTGATCGACGACCAGTTGCGTAGGCACCACCGGATTCACGAGCGACGGATCACCGCCTTGCGCGGCGATCGCATCGCGCAAGCCCGCCAGATCGACGAGCGCGGTCTGGCCCAGAATGTCGTGGCACACGACGCGCGCCGGAAACCACGGGAAATCGAGCTCGCGCTTGCGCTCGATGATCTGTTTCAGCGAAGCGGTCAGCGTCACCGGATCGCAGCGGCGCACCAGGTTTTCGGCGAGCACACGCGACGTGTACGGCAGCTTGTCGTAGGCGCCGGGCTCGATCGCGTCGACCGCGGCACGCGTATCGAAGAAGTCGAGTTCGGTGCCCGGAAGGCGTTTGCGGTTGGCAGTATTCATGGCGTAGGGACAGGACGGTTATCAGCCGCCGGACGGTATGCCGGCGGCCTCCGGGAGCGCGTCGCTCGCGCGGCCGGACGGGCAGTGCAGGTAGTTTAGCTCGCTGCTGACGGGTTGCTGATTTGCGATTGTTCGATGCTTCCAGCGGAGCGGCCGCGCGATGCGTGCCGCTCCAGGCTCACGTCAAACGCGCTTCGCCAGCGGCACGAACGGCAGGTCGTCCGGACCGGTGTAGTTCGCGCTCGGCCGGATGATCTTGTTGTCGACGCGCTGTTCGATGATGTGCGCGCTCCAGCCGGCCGTACGCGAGATCACGAACAGCGGCGTGAACATCGCGGTCGGCACGCCCATCATGTGATACGACACCGCGCTGAACCAGTCGAGGTTCGGGAACATCTTCTTCACTTCCCACATCACCGATTCGAGGCGCTCGGCGATCGAGAACAGCTTCATGTTGCCCGCTTCCTTCGACAGCTTCTTCGCGACGTCCTTGATGACCTTGTTACGCGGGTCCGAGATCGTGTAGACCGGATGCCCGAAGCCGATCACCACTTCCTTGTTCTCGACGCGGCGGCGGATGTCGGCTTCGGCTTCGTCGGGCGTCTGGTAGCGCGACTGGATGTCGAACGCGGCTTCGTTGGCGCCGCCGTGCTTCGGGCCGCGCAGCGCGCCGATCGCGCCGGTGATCGCCGAATACATGTCCGAGCCCGTGCCCGCGATCACGCGGCCCGTGAAGGTCGATGCGTTGAACTCGTGCTCCGCGTACAGGTTCAGCGATACGTGCATCGCATCGACCCACGCCTTCGACGGCTCGACACCATGCAGCAGATGCAGGAAGTGGCCGCCGATCGAATCGTCGTCGGTTTCGACCTCGATGCGCTTGCCGTTGTGCGAGTAGTGATACCAGTACAGCAGCATCGAGCCGAGCGAGGCCATCAGCTTGTCGGCGATATCGCGCGCGCCGGACAGGTTGTGATCGTCCTTCTCGGGCAGCACCGTGCCGAGCACCGACACGCCGGTGCGCATCACGTCCATCGGATGCGCGGCGGCCGGAATCCATTCGAGCGCGGCCTTCACGTTGGCGGGCAGGCCGCGCATCGACTTCAGCTTCGTCTTGTAGGCGGTCAGTTCGGACTGGGTCGGCAGCTTGCCGTGAACCAGCAGGTAAGCGATCTCTTCGAATTCGCACGCCTCGGCGATGTCGAGAATGTCGTAGCCGCGATAGTGCAGATCGTTGCCGGTCTTGCCGACCGTGCACAGCGCGGTGTTGCCCGCGGTCACGCCCGACAGCGCGACGGATTTTTTCGGCTTGAAAGCGCCTGTGTTCGGCGTGCTGTTGTCTGCTTCGCTCATTTGGATTGTCTCCGGGAAAGGATTGGAATTTGGGTCATTGCTTCGACTGGGCTGCCTAGGACGCAAGGAACGGGCCAGGCCGCATGCCGCCGCCTAAGTGCCTGATTTCGCACCGCTCCGGTGAACCGATCACACCGGCCCGCCGCACGCTCGATTTCATTAATGAAACTCCGAATTTCAAATTGGGAACGAATGCTCGCATAATGGAGCCTCCGAACCAACCCGCCGTCGCGAGCCGCCCGCCTTGAGCACCTCTCTTTACGAACCGCCGCAGCGTCCGCGCATCTGGGCGCTGAGCATCAGCCGCCTGCGTGATCTGTTCTTCGACATCGCCGGCGAATACGTGGATCGCGCGGATGTCCGCATCGTGTCGCACGCGTTCGAAGACGCGGTGCGCGAAATCGAGGGCGCGGGCGCCGCGCGTCCCGATGTCGTGCTAGCGGGCGGCTCGAATGGCGCGTATCTGAAGACGCGCGTGTCGGTGCCGGTCGTGCGCATCAGCCCTACCGGCTACGACGTGATGCATGCGCTCGCGCGCGCGCGTCGCGAGGGGGCGCGCGTCGCGCTCGTCACGCACGGCGACACGCCCGACGAAGTGCGCCGTTTCACCGCCGCGTACGCGCTCGACGTCACGTTCGCGTCGTATCAGTCCGCGCAGGACGCCGAGAGCGTCGTGCTCGATCTCAGCGATCGCGGCATCGACGTCGTGGTCGGCCCGGGCATGGTCACCGATCTCGCCGCCAACGCCGGCATGGATGCGGTGTTTCTGTACTCGCGCGCGTCGGTGCGCGCCGGCTTCGACACCGCGCTCGAAGTCGCGCAGGCGACGCGCCGCGAAACCGTGCGACGTCAGCGGCTCGACACGTTGCTGCAGCATCTGCGCGACGGCGTGGTCGCGCTCGATGCGCAAGGCCGCATCGAACTGATGAACCAGCGGCTCGCGAGCGTGCTCGGCATCGATGCCGGGAAGGCCGTCGGCCGCGCGCTGCTCGAACTCGCGCCCGACCTCGCGGGCAGTCTGCCCGACGCGGAGGGCGACAGCTTCTGCACGGTACGCGGCGCGAGCTATGTCGTGCATCGCGGGCCGCTCGCGAGCAGCGGCGCGGCGCCGGGCACCGTGCTGACGTTTCAGGAATCGCGCGCGGTCGAGCGGCTCGATCGCACGTTGCGCGCGCGGCAACGGGTGCAGCAGTTCACCGCGCGCTACCGGCTCGACGATATCGTCGGCGCGTCGGAATCGATCGAACGGGTGCGCGCGCTGGTCGCGCGTTATGCGAGGTCGGACGCGACCGTGCTGATTCTCGGCGAGAGCGGCACCGGCAAGGAGATGGTCGCGCAGAGCATGCATCAGTTGAGCGCGCGGCGCGACTTCGCGTTCGTCGCGATCAATTGCGGCGCGTTTCCGGAGGCGCTGCTCGAAAGCGAGCTGTTCGGCTACGAGGAAGGCGCGTTCACCGGCGCGCGCAAGGGCGGCAAGGCCGGGCTGATCGAGGTCGCGCATCGCGGCACGCTGTTTCTCGACGAGATCGGCGAGATGCCGTTGCCGTTGCAGAGCCGCCTGTTGCGCGTGTTGCAGGAGCGCGAGGTGGTGCGGCTCGGGTCGACGGAGCCAATGCGCGTCGATATCCGGGTGGTGGCGGCGACGCATCGCGCGCTGACCGACGCCGTCGCGGCCGGCAGTTTCCGCGCGGATCTGTACTACCGGCTCAACATCCTGAGCATCGCGCTACCGCCGCTGCGCGAGCGGCCGAACGACCTGCTGCCGCTCGCCGCCGAACTGTTGCGCCAGGCTGCCGCGCGCGAGCCGAGGCTGGCCGCGCGCGTGCCCGACGCGCAGACCGCCGCGCGCATGCTCGAGGGTTTGGGCGCGGCGTTGCGCCGCTATGCGTGGCCGGGTAATGTGCGCGAGTTGCAGAACGTGATCGAGCGGATCGTGGTTGAACTCGCCGATACCGACGCGGACACGGATGCCAGCGCGGCGCTCGTCACGCGCGACATGCTGCGCGTGATCGCGCCGGAAGTCGTCGAGCCCATCGCGCGGGCGAAGCCGGCGGCGTTGACGCTGCGCGAGCGCAGCCGTCATGTCGAGGCCGATGAAATCCGCGCGGTGCTCGCGGCTCACGAAGGCGATCGCGATGCGGCTTGCGCCGCGTTGGGTATCAGCAAGACGACGTTGTGGCGCAAGTTGAATGGGGGGCGGTAGGTGTGCAGGGTCCAAAGTGCGCCAGTGTTCCCACGCCCCATGTGCAGTTTCCGTTGATGCGCGCATCGTTGTAATAGCGCATGACCACGCCCTCGTTGGCTCTCGTTGCGACCATAAGCCATCACAATGATTCAATGGTCATGGAGTCAAACTCCACTGCGATTTCAGCCCCTACGCTGGAATGCACGTAGGCCAGGTGCCCGGCACGCGTCGGGCCGTGAGCGGATCGCCTCAGCAAAACTTCAGCCCGCTCGTACTGGTCGCTATCAGGTTTCAATGTCTCGATTGCATTGACAATATTCAGCAAACCGCCGTTCTCAATGCCAATACGCGTTACGCCGCGAAAGGTGATCGTCACCCGGCGCTCACGATCGAAGAGACCGAGAACGAATGTGTCCGGCACCTTGGGATTGACCTCACCATGGATTGCAATTGTGTCGAGATACCAGTCATGGAAGTGGTCAAAACCCTTCAGCGCATCAGAAATAGTGCTCACAAATATCTCACGGAAGAATGGAAACGGGCCAGCCCTCGTCGCGCAAAAGGCCATCCCAGTTATGTGCGTGTGGATTGGGTTGGCCGTGGTGACTATCGAAGTCGATATCTATGACTGGTGTACCGCCTGAGCCATACATTCGCCACTGCTTTTTCATATTCGGCCCGCTTTCGACCCATGAATTCGCGGGGCCGTCGAAAGGTAATCCGGCAACGTCAAATGTTGCGCCGTCGTCCGTTGTGTTCTCGACGTACTCGAACGCCTGAGCATTGCCGACGTTCTGGGGCACGCGCGGGCTGTTGCCATAGAGTGACCTGAGCATGCCCGCGTCATTCGATTGCTGCTCGCGCACGGAGCCCAATCCGGACGCCATCTCCCGCTGCTCCCGTATCGCCTGCACGCACTTTCGCATCTCGTCCCGCTCAGGGACAAAGATCAGACTACCGCCCCTCACCTCGTTGTACAGGGCTTTGGCAACCTCATCGTCTTTCATCCTGTACATATGAAAGCGGTTGTGACTCCGGCCGAGCATATCGCGCAACTCGTACGACTGGTGCGACAGCAGCACGGATGGGCTATATCGCAGCCACGCTGCGCGCGCTTCCTCCATGCCCTGCACGATGTCATCGTGCGACTCGCGGGGCACGCTCGCCGGCAATGCAAAATGGAACCACCGGTCAACGTCAAACAACCAGTTAGATTCGATGTGAAGGTTGAACGATCTGTAAAGACTGACAGAGAAGAAATGTCCGTGCCGCCTTTCACGGACCTCCCGGTAAGAACCGAGGGAAAGTGAAGTCATCGTGCCTCACAGCCAATGAAGGAGGCCCGATTGTGCAACAAGACACCATCCCAAAAAACCCCTCGTTCAGCCTCGCATGAGATGCGTGCCGCGCCTTCCTCGTCGCGCAGATTCTCAAGTCATCGGATCAATATGCACATCCATCCCCGCTTCCGCCGGAACGACAAACCGCACGAGCGAACGCACCACGAATAAAATAACCGTCGCCGAATCCCCAACCCATTCCCCAAGGAGGAGCCCAGCATGTCGAACAAATACCGGATTGCCGTCATCCCCGGCGACGGCATCGGCGTCGAGGTGATGCCCGAAGCGCTGCGCGTACTCGAGGTCGCGACGCAACGCTTCGGTATCGAACTCGAATATCAGCACATCGAGTGGGCGAGCTGCGACTACTACGCGAAGCACGGCAAGATGATGCCGGACGACTGGAAAGCCCAACTGCAATCGGCCGATGCGATCCTGTTCGGCGCGGTCGGTTGGCCCGACACCGTACCCGATCACATCTCGCTGTGGGGGTCGCTGCTTAAGTTTCGCCGAGAGTTCGACCAGTACGTGAATCTGCGTCCGGCGCGCCTATTTGCAGGCGTGCCGTCACCGCTCGCGGGACGCAAGGCCGGCGACATCGACTTCTGGATCGTGCGCGAGAACACCGAGGGCGAGTATTCGTCTGTGGGCGGCGTGATGTTCGAAGGCACCGAACGCGAGTTCGTGCTGCAGGAGTCGGTGTTCACACGGCACGGCAGCGAGCGCGTGCTGAAGTTCGCGTTCGATCTCGCGCAGCGCCGCGCGCGCAAGAAAATCACCGTCGCGACGAAGAGCAACGGCATCGCGATCAGCATGCCATGGTGGGACAAATGCGCGGCCGGCATCGCCGCGCAGTATCCGGACGTCACGTGGGACAAGCAGCACATCGACATCCTGTGCGCTCGCTTCGTGCTGAACCCGGACCGTTTCGACGTGGTCGTCGCGACCAATCTGTTCGGCGACATCCTGTCCGATCTCGGCCCAGCGTGCACGGGTACGATCGGCCTCGCGCCGTCAGGCAACCTGAATCCGGACCGCAAGTTTCCGTCGTTGTTCGAACCGGTGCACGAATCGGCGCCCGACATCGCCGGCAAGCACATCGCGAATCCGATCGCGATGATCTGGTCGGCCGCGATGATGCTCGACTTCCTCGGTCATTCGAGCGGCAAGGAACGCAAGGCGCACGACGCGATCCTTAAGGCGATCGAGGCGACGCTGATCGAGGGCCCGCACACCGGCGACCTCGGCGGCAACGCAAGCACGAGCGAAGTCGGCAAGGCGATTGCGGCGAAACTCGCGTGATATGAAGCAAAAACGGCGCAACGCGCAGATGCGCCGTTATCGACAGTTGCGTCGCTCATAGAGCGACCATTCGCCCTCGTGCGTCATCAGGGCGACATCGCATTCGTTATTGGCGAAGAAATCTTTCGGCAAGGGCCCGTCCTTGCGAATGAAGAAGTAGCGGGCTCATCAGGCGAAAATCCGCGTGGCCCGGCAGGATATCGACACCGAACGTCCGGAGCAGCTTGTAGTAGTTGTGCGCGGTGAAGCGCTTGAAGAATGTGTCCGTCGTACCTTTGTGACGCACACCGAAGACGATTTCCGCACCCGACTTGTATTCCTTGAGCATGCATGGGATGGCTTCGATATCGTCCTGAAGATCCGCGTCGAGGCTGACGAGTACATCGCCTTGAGCCGGCATCCGGCCGGCAAGCAGCGCATCCTGATGGCCGCGATTGCGCGAGAGTTTGATGCCGCCGCAGCGGGGATTCTGCGCGTGCAGCACTTCGATGATCGACCAGGTACGGTCGCGGGAACCATCGTCAATGAAAGTGATGCGGCTTTCGTTGCTCACCTTGCCGCTTCGATCAGTCACTCCAGAAGTGCGAGAAGCCGCTTGCTTGTCTCGGTGATAACCTCTTCTTCGTTGTAGCAGGGTACGACGAGATTCATCGTCGTGGGTGAAGCGCTATTTGCGGAACGCACAGCTCACGTGTGCGGATGTATCGGAGCGCCCACTGCGAGCAATCGTCGTCGGGCATCGCATACGTCAACACACGTTCGATTCGGGCGTGCCCGGCCCGCACGTGATGATCAACGCGCTCACGCATGGCAACGAAGTGTGTGGCGCGATCGTCGTCGATGAGTTGCTGCGTCGCGCGGCGCGGCCGCGACGCGGGCAGTTCACGCTGTCGTTCGCGAACGTCGCCGCGTACCGGCGTTTCGATCCCGCGAATCCGGACGCCGCGCGCTTCGTCGATCAGGACTTCAACCGCGTATGGACGGCGGCGGTGTTCGACGACACCTCTCGCACGTCGAGCGAACTGAAGCGCGCGCGTGCGATGCGCCCGGTGATCGACACGGTCGACGCGCTGCTCGACCTGCATTCGATGCACGAGCGATGCAAGCCGCTGATCGTCGCTGGACCGCTGCAAAAAGGCATCGATCTCGCGGTGCGGCTCGGTACGCCCGCCACGGTGATCTGCGACGAAGGGCATCCCGAAGGCCGCCGCATGCGCGATTACCAAGGGTTCGGCGATGCCGCGAGCCCGAAGAACGCGTTGCTGATCGAATGCGGCCAGCATTGGGAGCGCAGTGCGGTGGCGGTCGCGCGCGATACGACCGCGCGTTTCCTGTTGCTGGCCGGCGTGGTTGACGAGACGGATCTGCCGCCGTGGGTGGCTCGCGCCGTTGCCGCCCGAGCAGAGCATCGTGCGCGTGACACAACCGGTCGTCGCGACCAGCTTGGACTTCAGCTTCGCCGCGGCGTACACCGGCCTCGAGGTTTTCGCCAAGGCAGGCGCCGTGATCGGCTGGTCCAACGGCGAAGAGGTGCGCACCCGCTACGACAACTGCATGCTCGTAATGCCGTCGCTGCGGCAGTTGCGCCCCGGGGTGACCGTCGTGCGGCTGGGACGGATCGAGCGGACGGTGGCTCATCCCGGGTGACGAGCTAGCTGACCGGCAGGTGTCTCGAAACCGTTTGCCGCTCGTTTCGGCGCGGTGACCTTCGCGCGCCTAGCCCTTTCTCCTGCCCAGTTACAGCGCGCCGCCCTCCCACGCATCGACTGCGTGAAACTCGGGGTATTCCCCCGTTGACCCGATTGATTTCATTCCTTACAGTGGCGCGCGTTCGCGTAAAGAATCACCGTTCCGTATGCGAACAAAATTCCTCGCCCGGCGCGATTCCGTCAAGCCGATCCGTCCGGGTATGATTCATTGCCGATGCATGGCCGGTTTGGGCCGCTGCAGGCTGCGTGCGTCGTTGCCAGACGGCGTACAGTTTGAGAAGAATCGCTCGTCGTGTCGGGCCTTTCGCTGTCAGGAGACCATCATGAACCGCAGCCCCGCTGTGAACGTTCAAACCTTCATTAACGAGCATCCGTTTTCGCCGTTCCAGTGGCTGATCTTTTTCATGTGCTTCATCATCGTCCTGCTGGACGGTTTTGACACTGCTGCGATCGGCTTCATCGCGCCTTCGCTGGTCACCGAATGGGGCATCGCGAAGCCCGCGCTCGCGCCGGTGCTGAGCGCCGCGCTGTTCGGCCTCGCGTGCGGCGCGCTCGGCTCGGGCCCGCTGTCCGACCGCCTCGGGCGTCGCTCGATGCTGGTCGGCTCGGTGCTGCTGTTCGGCCTTGCCTGTCTCGCGTCGGCGTTCTCGACCAGCATCGATCAATTGACCGTGCTGCGCTTCATCACCGGCGTCGGTCTCGGCGCCGCCATGCCGAACGCGGTCACGATGATGGGCGAATACTGCCCGGACAATCGCCGCGCCACCGTGATCAACCTGATGTTCTGCGGCTTCCCGCTCGGCGCCGCGTTCGGCGGTTTCCTCGCCGCGTGGATGATTCCGCATCTGGGCTGGCGCAGCGTGCTGATTCTCGGCGGCGTCACGCCGCTGCTGCTGTTGGTGCTGCTGTTCGCCAAGATGCCGGAGTCGGTCCGCTACATGGTCGCGAACAATAAGCCGGCCGACCGGATTCGCGCGGCGCTCGCTCGCATTTCCGTCGACGCTGTGCAGGCCGTCGGCTTCACGATGACCGAAACCGCGCCGCAAACCGGCGGCAAGGGCCTCGGTGTGGTGCTGTCGCGCTCGTACATCGTCGGCTCGGTGATGCTGTGGCTCGCTTACTTCATGGGCCTCGTGATCTTCTACGCGTCGATCAACTGGATGCCGATCCTGCTGAAGGACGCCGGCCTCACACCGCAACGCGCGACGCTGATCTCCGCGCTGTTCCCGCTCGGCGGCGTCGGCGCGGTGCTGGCCGGCGTGCTGATGGACCGCTTCAACGCGAACCGCGTCATCGCGGTCTGCTACGCGCTGACCGCCATTAGCGTGTACTTCATCGGTCAGGCGGCCGGCAACGTCGGCGCGCTCGTGCTGATCGTGTTCATCGCCGGTGTGCTGATGAACACCGCGCAATCGTCGATGCCGGCGCTCGCCGCCGCGTTCTATCCGACCGCGGGCCGTGGCACAGGCGTCGCGTGGATGCTCGGCGTCGGCCGCTTCGGCGGCATCGCGGGCTCGTTCCTCGTGGCCGAGCTGACGCGCCGCCACTTCTCGTTCGGCGGCATCTTCACGACGATCGCGGCCGCAGGTTTGCTGTCGTGCGTCGCGCTGCTGATCAAGCAGGCGGCACGCCCGCAAGCGTCGGAAGCGGGTGCGTCGAAGACGCAATCGTTCGGCCATTGAGCGTGCAATGAAACGTATCCGCTAGCGGACCGGTAACGGTTCGATCGAGTGGTGACCCAGAAGCCGCCCTGCGATTCGCAGGGCGGCTTTTTCTTTGGCTGAACGCGTGGGAATCTCGCGCTTACTTGAACGCGAGGAGTTGCTCGACACACAGCAGCACGGCAATCAGCACCATCGCCGCGCCCGAAACCTGGCTCACCCTGCGCGCGACGCTCGGACGCGTGCGCAAAACCACCTTCGAGCCGAGTCCGACGACCGAATAAACCACCGCGCAATTGACCATGTGCAGCAGGCCCAACGCGCCGATCTGCACCGGGATCGACCACGCGTCGGTGGCACGTGTGAATTGCGGCAGAAACGCGAGAAACAGCAGCAGCGCTTTCGGATTGAGGCCGCTCACCGCGAAGCCGCGGATGGACCAGTTCAACGCCGCGTCGGGTGCGCGCTCCGCCGCTACCGTCGGCACCGCCGGGCGAGCAAGAATATTGCCGCCGACCCACAGCAGATAGCCCGCCCCGACGAACGTCAACACGGCCAGTACCGCTGGCGCCTTGGCGACTAGCGCGCCGACACCCGCCGCCACCACCACGGTGATCGCCAGATAGCCGGACAACATGCCCGCGATGGCCGGTGCAATCGCCCGCTCGCGCAATCCGGCCGAGATCGCGTACGCCCAGTCCGCGCCGGGTACCAGCACCAACGAAAAGGACACGAGCCAAAAGGCCGTCAACAAGCTCACTTCCACAGCCTTCTCCCCAACAAGCATGATTTGGACGGAGGGAATGTTACGGTTTTGGCTGTCGAAGGTGCTCCCTCTTTCTTGCTGCTGCTACGCGGTCTGCACTAGAATTTTCCACATGGATGAAATTGACCGCAAGATTCTTGCTGAATTGCAGCAAGATGGACGACTCACCGTCACTGAACTCAGTGAGCGGATCGGTCTGAGCCTTTCGCCTTGCCAGCGGCGTCTGCGGGCTTTAGAGAAAGCAAAGGTCATCAGCGGCTATCGCGCGGTTATCGATCCGGCAACGATCGGTCTGAACTTCTCGGCAATCGTGTTCGCGACGTTACGGGAAGGCAGTAGCCAAAACATCGAATCTTTCGAACGCGCGCTCTCGGACATCCCGGAGATCACGCGGGCGGAGCGCCTGTTTGGCGATCCCGATTACATGCTGCACGTCGTGACGAACGACACTAAAAATAAATTTCTGGCGGAGTGGTCCGAAGCGCTGTGACGCTTGGCTTTCAGACCTTTGGCTCAACGCCCTAAGGGGCCCCGGTTGTTTCCACGCACCGACAGCATCCGGCTGAAATCGGCCACTTTCTGCCGCTCGCCCCAGCCATGCGGTGGTCGTTCGAACGACCGGTCCACTCCGAAACCCGCCCGATGCTCAACCCGCAGTTGTCGGCCAAAGCTGACATTCGTGTGTTGACTCTGATACGTCCGCTTCCCGACGCTCGTCAGTCGCTCGCCGGGGAGCGGCGACGAGCGACCGCTACCGAGTTCAACGAATGGGTATTGTCGACCCCGAGCGATCTTACGAGCCGGCGATGGCAAAGAAAAATCACAGAGGTTGATGGCCGCCCGCGCCGCGTCACTGGCCGGCTTCGTGAACGGTCAGGGCATTCTTCACCGACGTAACGCCGGAAACGTCCTTCGCAAGCGCGCTGGCCTTTTCGATCTGGGAATTCTCCGGGACGTGCCCTGCGAGTGTCACCTCGCTACCTTTGACCAGCACGCTGATGCTCGAGGTATCAACCCCACCCTTTGAGAGCGCGTGCAGTACTTTTTTGCTAAGCGCCCGGTTCGCCTTCCTGACGTCTGACTTGGATGGAGCCGCCGACGTGCCCGATTGTGTGGACGTGGACGTGGCGGGTTCGCTGCCTTGTGACCACGCGTTGATGGATGCGACAACGATCAATGCACCGCCAGCCAGTTTGAGTGATCTTTTAACTTTCATGCCTTTCTCCAGTGTTGATGCGCTACACCAAGACACGACGCGACTCTCGATTGCAGCGGCCTTGCGACGATCCTTAGACCCAATATGTCGCAGCGGGGCGAACACAGCTCTCCGGAACTAGTTGTTGTGCGGTCGTACCTCCGAAATTGTTCGGTTTCTGGCCTGCGCGCTATTGGACTTTCGTCCCCTACTCAAGCAATGCGTCAGACGAATCAGGCACAGGTACCAGGATATCTGTCGATCCGTTGCGCCTGGCCGTAAAACGCAGTGCGACGCTGAAAGGAAGTCCTGCGAATCGGCCGCCGAAGAATTCGGCGTCTACATTTAGCGGCTGTTTCAATCTAAAAAAATCATAGAGACGACATCCTATTCGTCAGTCTTCAGCCGCATGTGCTATGGACGGGTTGCGGCCTGACGGCATTTTCGCCGGTGACAACCTCTCTCCAGTTGACCTGCATCAACTCCCGGCGCAAGTTGCGTGGCTATCGTGAATTATTGGTCGGCTATGCCCACGCGGGCGGCCACAGTGACGTTTTGACAAGATCCGCAACACGGAAAAGGTGCAAGAGAGCGGCCTGACTTAGCCCATGGACCTCAAGACGCCGATCTCGTCCAGTCCTTCCACGAGGACGACATGATGTCCTTTCCGGTTATGGCAACGGCAGTTCTGTAGCCATGCTCGCGTTCAGCGAGCGACGTCATCACTATGGCGGGCAATGTCGGACCCGGCAGAGATAACCCTTCGACCTTCTGATGGCGAACAATCATGCGCGACCAATCCTTGCCGCACCACAGCCCCGGCTCTCGTCTTCCCGTGCTCGACTGGCTTCGCGATTACCAGAAATCGTGGATCAAGCCGGACGTCATCGCTGGCGTCACGGCAGCGGCCGTCGTGCTGCCAAAGGCGATGGCCTACGCGACGGTCGCTGGGCTACCAGTGCAGGTCGGGCTCTACACCGCCTTTGTGCCGATGGTGATCTACGCGCTCTTCGGTACATCAAGACCGCTCAGCGTCAGCACCAGCGCAACACTGGCTATCCTGACAGCGGCGGCGCTCGGCCAGGCTGTCCCGGGAGGCGGAGCGGCACAACTCGCCATCGCAACGGCCACGCTTACATTGCTGGTCGGTTTTATCCTTGTTCTCGCTGCGCTATTCAGGCTCGGATTCGTCGCGAACTTCATCTCCGAGCCGGTGCTGACAGGCTTCAAGGGCGGCATTGCAATCGTCATCGTGCTCGACCAGTTGCCCAAGCTGATTGGCCTTCACGTCGTGAAGGGCTCGTTCTTTCACAACGTGTACGCGCTCATGACGGGGCTGCCTCACGCATCGGTCGCGACGGTCATCGTCGGCGTCACGACGATTGCGATCCTTGTCGCACTCGAACATTTCTATCCGAAGTCGCCGGCGCCGCTCATTGCAGTGGCGTGCGGGATTGCTGGCGTCAGTCTTCTTGGACTCCAGAGGTTCGGCGTCGGGGTGGTCGGCCACATTCCGAGGGGGTTGCCATCGATCGTCATGCCAGACCTTTCGCTCATCGAGGCGCTCTGGCCAGCGGCCATGGGCATTGCGCTGATGAGTTTTACTGAAACGATCGCTTCGGGCCGGGCCTTTGTCCAGAGCGGAGAGCCGGTGCCGCTGCCGAACCGTGAACTGTTCGCGACGGGACTCGGCAATGCGGCAGGTGCGTTTCTGGGTTCGATGCCGGCGGGCGGCGGGACCACCCAGACGGCGGTCAATCGCCTTGTGGGCGCACACTCTCAACTGGCAGAACTGGTGACTGCTGCGGTTACCCTCGGCACGATGCTGCTGCTCGCCCCGCTGATCGGGCTGATGCCGCATGCAACGCTCGCCGCCGTTGTGATCGTCTATTCGATTGGCCTGCTCAAGCCGGCGGACTTCCGCGCAATACTCGCCGTCAGACGCACCGAGTTCGTCTGGGCGCTCGTGTCGCTCGCGGGTGTCGTGCTGCTCGGCACTTTGAACGGCATCCTGGTTGCCATCCTCGTGTCGCTCGTGACACTCGCCTACCAGGTGTCCGATCCGCCCGTCTACGTGCTGCGTCGCAAGCCCGGCACGAACGTCTTCCGGCCGGTATCCGACCAGCACCCCGACGATGAAGAATTCCCGGGCCTGTTGCTCCTGCGGCCCGAGGGGCGGATCTTTTTCGTGAATGCGTCGAATATCGGTCACAAGATCACACCGCTCGTCGAGCGGTTGCGTCCGCA
The DNA here is from genome assembly GCF_046543485.1 of Paraburkholderia sp. EG304. Classification (NCBI taxonomy): domain Bacteria; kingdom Pseudomonadati; phylum Pseudomonadota; class Betaproteobacteria; order Burkholderiales; family Burkholderiaceae; genus Paraburkholderia; species Paraburkholderia sp. EG304. Next base: position 65,203 of record NZ_JBKGUA010000033.1, read on the forward strand.
AGTCGTCGCGCTGGACATGCGCGCGGTGTTCGACCTCGAATACACAGCCATGAAGATGTTGACCGAGGCGGAGAAGAAGTACCGCGAACAAGGAATTGCGGTATGGCTTGTCGGACTCAGTCCTGAGGTGTTTGCCGTCGTAGAAAAAGCCCCGCTTGGCAAGATACTTGGACACGAACGCATGTTTCTCAACCTTGAACAGGCGCTTGCTGCCTGGCATGGCTTGCAGCGCAAGCAAGGTGCATTGGGGAGCGTTGAGACTTGAGACGACACGGATCGCCGGAAATTGTCTTCATTGCTTAGCAAGCTTCGCCCCTATGACGAACCTTGCCGAATTGCGCATCGCTGTCAACATGATGCTATTGCAAATGCAGGGTAGAGGAACGGCTGGACCCGTTGACTGGATGGAGCTTAGGAGCAGACCAGGTAGGAGATGTCATGGACAAGGCCGCTTCACACAAGGTCGCACGTGATCGACGCGCCGAATCGGATTTGTACAACACACCCGATGAGAGGGCGGCAGAAGGACGAGCCATCCGGGATTCGGTATCCCGCGCGTCGCAGGCAGGATGGCGGGAACCCAAGCACCGCCGGGATCCCGTCGAAATTCTTCGCGACTCCAACGAGGGCCGCCTTCCGAAGCTGATTCCGATCCGCTTCGGACGCATGGCCGCGTGCCCATTCGCGTTCTATCGCGGCGCGGCCGCCGTGATGGCAGCAGATCTCGCGACGACGCCGACGAGCGGACTGCGTGTGCAAGCCTGCGGCGACGCGCATCTGATGAACTTCGGCGGTTTCGCGACGCCCGAGCGCAACGTTATTTTTGATATCAACGATCTTGACGAGACGCTACCGGCTCCGTTCGAGTGGGACCTCAAGCGGCTCGCGGCGAGCGTCGTGATTGCGGCGGAGCATCTGGAGCTGCCCTACAACGATATCGTGCACATCACCACGGACCTCGCGCGTGAATACCGCGAGCGCATGCACGACTACGCGTCGATGCGCGCGCTTGACGTCTGGTACGACAGGATCGATCTGCAGAAGTATCAGGATCGGTCGGGCGATCCCGCGATCGTGGAAGCTGCGCACAAGCGGATCGCCCATCGAATCGAAGTGGAGCGCCGCAAGACCGTGCCAGACCACCTGTATCCGAAGCTCGTTTCGCAAGAGGGCGCGCTGCCCAGGATCAAGGATGAGCCACCCCTCATCTTTCATCCCACCGAGGATATTGCCCCCGGACTTCAGTCGGGTTATCAGGATGCGATTGTTTCGTATCGCCAGAGCCTCGCTCCCCATGTGCGGGTCCTGTTCGACAGGTTTCATCTCGTCGATCTGGCGATCAAGGTGGTCGGCGTGGGCAGCGTCGGCACGATGTGTGGTGTTGGTCTGTTTATGGCCTCGGACAACGACCCGCTATTTCTCCAGGTCAAGGAGGCGAAGGCATCGGTGCTCGAACCCTATGCGGGCAGGAGCCTGTTTTCGAATCACGGTGAGCGCGTTGTCGCGGGCCAGCGCATCATGCAGGCCGCCAGCGACGTATTTCTCGGCTGGACTCGCGGAACGAACGGGCGAGAGTTTTATATCCGTCAGCTTCGCGACATGAAAATGTCCGTCATCATCGAAAATCTCGATACCGAGCTGCTCAGGCAGTACGCGCGCGCGTGCGCGCATGCGCTGGCGCGTGCGCACGCACGATCGGGTGATCCGGCCATGATCGCCGGCTACATGGGTTCGGGACAGACCTTCGACGACGCGATCACCGAGTTTGCGACCGAGTACAGCTGCCAGAACCGGCGTGACTACCGGGCGTTTATGCACGCGATCCGCGAAGGCCGAATTCAGGCAGAGGCCGTGGAGTAGCTGCCCGGAGGCTTTGCCTTCAGAGCAAACGGCTAACGGAAGCGAAAGCGATGACCAGCGGCGTACGCGTGATCACGGCGGACGTGGACGCCCGTGGCAACATGTGGACCTGGACGGCACGGTGCAGAACCCTTTCGGCTCCCCGACAATTTGCGGGCTACTTCAACTGTTCGCCGGGGACTCGAGGACCGCCACGGATTTGTGGCTCTGTGGCACCCACTGCGGCCACACGGCCTGACACATCGGTTCTTGCAGTGAGATGTTGCGGGCTGCAACGCTGATCAGCGATGTCTCCTTCAAAGCTGAGATTCGATTGGTAGAAGCTCCAGAAACCAGACGCCGGCACGTCGCATAAAGGAGACGTCCGGCTCAGTATTCAGTTCGGTCACGGTCCCGTCCCCTGCGGTGTCGATCCAGACGATGTGGCTACTGCCGTTTGCCCCAGCGCGCAAATCGAGCCGCCACGCGATCTGGTCCAGTCGGGGCTCGACGCCGTCGATCACTTGTCCGGCGATCGCTTCACTGTCGCAAAGCACGCCGATCTCCGTGTTCAGATTGCTGGAGCGCGGATCAAGATTCATTGAACCGATGAAAACGCGTTGACGGTCTAACACATAGGTCTTCGCGTGCAGCGATGCCTTCGAGGAACCGAAGAACTTCTTCTTGCTCGATTCGCTGCTTGCCGAAGCAACCGGCTTCAATTCGTAGAGATGGACGCCAGCGGCGAGAAGATCCTTACGGTAGCGTTGATATCCAGCATGGACCGCGCTGACGTCCGTCGCCGCAAGTGAATTGGTCAACACCGTGACGTGCACGCCGGTGCTGGTCAGTCCGCGCAGCCACGCCACGCCGGCCTTTCCAGGCACGAAATAGGGAGAGACGACTAGCAGATCGTGCTCGGGGTGAAGTTTTAACGCTCTGAGCCCCGTCATCAGGTGGCCTTGCGGGTCTTCTGGCGAGCGTGCGATCTTGGACGGATCGTCATAGAGCAACGTGGCCTTTCCCCAGAAATACGGCACCTTTCCTGTCCCAAGGACCTGAGCGAGCCGTGAACGCGCTTGCACGAGGTAAGGCGAATCCTCACTCGATGAAATGTACTGTTCCAGCTTCGCGCGATAGTCGGCAAGCATCGCGGCGTCCGCGGATTGGCCCATCAGCCGCTCGATAGGATAGGCCGCGTCGGAATTCCAGAACGTGTCGAAGGAATTCGAGACGTCGCGCACAATCGGTCCATGCATCAGGACGTCGAGATCCCCGAACGCCACTGCGCGCGACGCCCCAAAGTATTCATCGCCGATGTTGCGCCCGCCCAGAATGGCGGCTTCGTTATCGGCAATCAGCGCCTTGTTGTGCATGCGGCGGTCGACCCGGCCGAACTCGAGAGCCGCCGCGATCGTCTTGAAGCGGCGGCTCGCGACCGGGTTGAAAAGCCGGATCTGGATGTTGGGATGGGCACTTAGTGCGAGAAGGACCTGGTCGTCGGCGTTCGTGCCCAGGTCGTCGATCAGCACGCGCACCCGGACTCCCCGGTCCGCCGCCATGAGTACGGCCGCTCCTAATGTGCGCCCGGTCAGGTCACCATGCCAGATGTAGTACTCGAGGTCGAGCGTCCTGTCTGCGGTTTCGGTCAGGACGACACGCGCCAGGAGCGCATCCATTCCGTCGGACAGCAGATGAAATGCGCTTTCGTCCGGTTGCGCTTGCTCATCAGCGGCATAGCGCTCGCCAAGACGTGTCGTTTCGGTGTTCTGGAACGCGTAGGTTGGCGTGCGGCCCGTCTGTGACGGCAGGCTCGCGCACGAGATCAGCAGAACAGTGACGAACGCCGCACCAAGAGTTCGAAGCCAGGCCATATCCGCTTTCCTCTTCGTTGAGCTGGATCGGGCTGCAGATCAGTCTCACCGACTCGGCGACCATTATTCCACATTCGTTTGCTGCCGCCGTGTCCCGCAGCTCGTCTTGGCGCCGCTCGCCAGATGCGGTTGTGTCGCGACAACGAGCATTGAATCAGGCTGTCGTCGCGCATTAGAAGAGGACCCTCTGCTCCGTTGGCTTGCAACGTTGGACGATGCGGGAGTACGGGTGAGCCGGCACTGGCTGCCTTGCCACCGCCTCAACCTCAAGGTCGGAAAAGGCCGACAGCTCGTCCTTGATCGACGGCGCCCAATCACCGTTGTTCCGGGGTTCGAGCCGGGAAGCATCCCCGCGGCCAGAGGCAAGCGGGTCTTGAGCAGTTTTCGGAGGCCCGCCTTAAGTCAGGCAAAACATGGCTGACGCGGTCCCCGATCAACTAAACTTGGCAGTACATTCTGTGGATTTCCTGAGCGCGTTACCGACAGCCTTTTTGGGCTCCTTTTGCCTGCAAAAGGACGCGCGATCGCCCCACGGATATGACCACGCGAAGAGGTGTCCCGATGTCACGCATCGTGATGCAGATGCTGGTTGTCATCCTCGTCGGCTGCTTACTGGCGGCCTGTACCGCAAGCCCGTCAATTGTTTCCGTGCCCGGTTATCAGAATCGCGCCGTGACACGTACCGAGGGCGGCTTGCAGGTTTCGACTGCCGTGCTCTCGCCAGAAGAAAGCACGGCCGTGTACGGGGTTCCGCTTGCGGGAAGAAAAATCCAACCAGTCTGGATCGAGGTCGACAACCACGAGGATCGTAATTACTTTCTCCTGTCGCCCGGTCTCGATCCGAACTTCTTTCCCGCGTCGGAAGCGGCCGAGGCATTTACCAGTACTGTTCCACCCGATCAGCAGTCTGAACTCGATCGCCGGTTTCGCGCTCTCGCCTTTCATAACCCCGTCCATCCCGGAGAAAAAGTCTCCGGGTTTGTGCTGACCAATCTCAACGAGGGTGCCAAGCTCGTACAGATCGACCTCGTCGCAAAAGAGCGTGCCCGGACGTTTTCGATTTTCGTGGCGGTGCCTGGCTTCGAGGCCGACTACAAGCGCAGTCAGGTATTCCAACGCGCTGCCAATCCCGGGGCGTCGATCGCAAACTACACGGACGACGAAAGCTTTCGCACGGCGCTCGAAGCGCTGCCGTGCTGCGCGACCAACGAGGACGGATCGAAGAATGGCGATCCGCTCAACCTGGTGATCGTCGGTGGACTCGACGACGCATTTCCCGCGCTTGTGCGCCGCGGCTGGAGTGTCACGGAGCAGAAGTGGTCGGGCGCAATCAGGCACATGATAAGTGCTGCCCTGTCCGGCGAGCCCTATGTCAACGCGCCCGTGAGTGACCTTTATCTGTTCGGGCAAGCACAGGACGTTGCGCTGCAAAAAGCACGGGGCGATATCCACCAGCGCAACCATATGCGGCTCTGGCTCAGCAACATGCGCTACCACGACAAACCCGTCTGGGTGGGGCAGGTCAGCCGCGATATCGGGATCCGTCTGACCTGGCATTCATCGACATTTACCACGCACAAGATTGATCCCGACGTGGATGAAGCGCGCACCGCGCTGACGGAAGACATGGTGTATTCGCAGAATCTGGTGAAGATCGGTCTGGTGACGGGAGCGGCTGCCGCCCCGCGGAACGCGCCGCGCGAGAACCTGACCACCGACCCGTATTACACCGATGGCAATCGTGAAGTGCTCGTGTTCGACCGCACGCCGACATCGCTGATGGCAATCGAAGTCTTTCCGTGGGTGACCCCGTACCTCGACGTCGCGCCGGGAGTCAAGCCATGAGCATCTTACCGACTATGCATCGTACTCTGGCGCATGCGGGCGGGGGCCTATGCCTCGCCCTTACCCTGGCTGGCTGTGCGACATGGGAGCCCCCATCTCAGGCTGACGACGGACCGCTGCGTGAGCGTGCGGTGAGTGCCAGCAATCGCGGCGTGCGCGTGAGCGCGTCCCTGCTCGGCAGCGAAGACAGCAAGCGGATGTTGGGCGTCGACGTCACCCGGACCGGCGTACAGCCGTTATGGATCGAGGCGCAGAACGGGACCGCGCAACCGCTTTGGATGCCGCGCTCGGGCATTGACCCGGACTACTTCTCGCCGGACGAAGTTGCGTGGCCCAACCATACGCTGCCCGGTGGCGCAACGAATGCGAGCATGGACAGCTATTTCAGCCGGCTTGGGTTCAAAAATCCGATCCTGCCAGGCGAGACGCGCTCGGGGATCGTGTTCACCAATCCCGATCGCAGCATCAAGCTCGTCAATATTGACCTGGTTGGACACCACACGCTGGTCCCGTTTTCACTGTTTGTGCTCGTGCCCGGTGGCTCGACGGATCCGCGTCTCGCGCAGATCCCTTTCCCGTTTCCTGAAACCGCAGTCAAGGACTACACGGACCTCACGTCGCTGCGCACCGCACTCGAACGACTGCCATGCTGCGCCACCGACGCTAGCGGAACGACCGAGGCCGATCCCTTGAACGCCGTTGGCATCGGCCAACTCACCGACATCGGGGCGGCGCTGGTGCGGCGCAACTATCGGCGTGACGCGCGCGCGCCTGACCTGGCGCAACGGGTTTTCGGGCGGGAACCGGACTTTGTGATGCGCAAGCAGGGGCAGGCGGGCGCGCCTGCGACCTGGATACGCGGATGGCTCGCCCCGATCCGCTTTCAAGGGCAACTGGTCTACGTCGCGCAGGTTGGCCGCCCTGTCGGCGGGCGCTTTGCGGCAAGCGGCGAGTCGCGCCCCGTTCTGCACGAAAACGTCGACGAGGCACGGAATTACCTGATCCAGGACCTGATGTACTCGAGTGGGCTCGAGAAGCTTGGATTTGCATACGGCGTGGGCGCGGCATCGCCAACCCATCCCCGAACCACCCTCGACGGCGCGACCTACTATACGGACGGGTTGCGCGCCGTCGTCTTCTTCTCGACGCGGCCGCACAGCCTGTCAGACGTCGATTTTCTCGACTGGGTGCCCTATCTCGAAGGACGAGACACCCCTCAATCTGGAGCAGCCGGCGATGCAGGTCAGTAACCCGAGATGGACACTGTTGATCGCGTCATCGGAACGGCCGGTTGCCGTCATTGATGCCTGGCGCCGAACCTGCGGCGCGCTGGCGACGCTTGCGGCCTGTGTTCTGCTCGCCGCATGCGCGTCAAAACCGCTGGTCCCGTACTCGACCGATACGCCGCCGCTCGTCCTGGTGCCTGCATCTCAGGCCGGCGTAGTGGACAAGCGGGGCCGATTCCGGGAAATCTATTGCGCGGTACTGGAGGCGCGCGGTCCTGCGTTACCGGGCTACCGCGGCTGTGAAGACGCACTGACCCGGGTGGGTACCGAGCCCGCCGGCACCGCAAGACCCGTCGAGCTAGGTCAGTCGCGAAGTCATCTCATTGCGGCAGTCGTCCCAGGTATTGGCTACGACTGCTTCAAGCCCTGGCTCAATCCGCCGGATACGCTCGTGATGCACCTGCGCCAGTACGGATTCGATGCAACGTTGATCGACGTCGATGCTCTGTCGAGTTCAACCAATAACGCACGCCAGATTCGCGACGCGATGATGGCAATGCCAGCGTCCGAGGGTGCGCCGCGAATCGTCCTGATCGGTTATTCAAAGGGTGCGCCCGATATTCTCGAAGCGCTGGTTGCCTATCCGGAAATGCGAACCCGTGTGGCGGCGGTGGTAAGCGCCGGGGGAGCGGTTGGCGGCTCGCCGCTTGCCGATGACGCCGAACAGTATCAGGCCGATCTGCTGCGCCATATTCCAGGCGCGACGTGCACGTCAGGCGATGGTGGAGGTGTGCAGAGCCTGAGACCGGCGACCCGTAAAATGTGGCTCGCGCAGCATCCACTTCCGGCGGAACTGCGTTACTACTCGGTCGTGACATTCCCGCAGCCCGAACGCATCTCGTCCATCCTGGAGTCGAGCTACAGGAAGCTCTCGCGCGTTGATTCGCGAAACGACAGCCAGGTCATCTTCTACGACGAGGTCGTGCCCGGAAGTACGCTCCTCGCTTACGTGAATGCGGATCATTGGGCGCTGGCCGTGCCCGTTGCACGAACACATCCGACGATCAGCGCGCTCTTCGTGACACAGAATGCGTATCCGCGCGAGGCCCTGGTGGAGGCCATTCTGCGCTTCGTGGAGGAGGATCTTGCGGAGCCTGGCAGATGATGAGGCTCATCGAAAGCATGGGTCGGCTGAAGGCACGGCTCGGCTTCAGGTAGGGCAATTTGAAGTGACCATAGGCGGAGGAATTTGGCCGACCGCCAGGGCACGTTTTTCAGCGACGTCGTGTAGTCACCCATGGAGTCTTATGAATTTGATGAATTCTCGGGCGGTCGGGCAGACCCCTCTGCGGCCAAGGACACCGTTCAATGGGCAGACCGGCCGCAAGGTGTGGATATCGATGCGCGATGCAGCCTATAGCTGACTACAATGAATGCACGCCCAAGACGAATGCGACCGCAATGCACCTTCTGTCGACCCACCGAGCGCGGAATCGAATAGCCCGATCAGTGTGGATAGCCGTGTCCATCGCGCTCCTTCTGTTGCCGCCAATCACCGTTGCCCAGGACGAAAAACCCGGCATCGCTTTTTCCACGAGCGAGCCCGGCGCACCACTACCCGCAGGCTGGAAGAACCTGCCGGTCGCGCACGGCAAGCTCATGACAAAATACACGCTCGTTCGCGACGACCACACCACCGTGCTGCAGGCGGACGCGAACCGCTCTGCCTCTGCGCTTATGCATGAGGGCGATATCGACCTCGTCCACACACCCGTCGTGGCATGGCGCTGGAAAGCAGACGGACCGATCGAGGGAGCCGACAACAGCGTCGGTTCGAAGGAAGACGCGCCAGCGCGACTGGTGTTTGTATTTGACGGCGACAAGAGCAAGTTATCGCTTTCCGAGCGAGCTCAGATGAGCCTTGCAAAGCGCCTCGGTGGCCAGGAGCTGCCCTATGCCACGCTGATGTATATCTGGTCGACAACCGCCACGCCGGGGACCGTCATTGCCAACCCTCACACGGACCGCGTACAGATGATCGTGGTCTCCGGTCTGCCCGGGGATGCGGGTCAGTGGCAAAGTCTGCGCCGCAATATCGTACAAGATTATGAGCGGGTCTTTCACGAACCGCCAGGGCGAATCACTGGCTACGGGTTGCTGACCGATACCGACAATACCGGCACTACGACACGCTCCTGGTATGGAGACGTCCAGTTCCTCCCGGAGCCTTGATAACGCAATCCTGTCAATCTGATCAAAGCCGTCGGGCTGACGCAACGGGCTGTGATTCAGTCCTTCCACCATAAGCTGACAACCGAAAGCGTTTTCCCTGACCGTACTCTGCTCTCGTTTCGCCATTTCCGGGATCTGCTCGTGATGTGCAGGCGCCATCGCAAACCGCATCAGCAACCGATAGGAGAAGACTGCGCCGTCCCAGCCGACCAAAACAAGTTCGATACTGCTGCGCAGCGGTACCGGGACCAGCGACCACAACATCACGCCTGTAACGAGGTCGACCGACCATCATCCGCGGGCTATCCCGAAGAATTGGGGGGAGGACAACGAAATGCTCAGTCGGCGCTCTGCGTCCTGGTGAGGAGAATGTAGACGCTAACCACCAGAGTCCATAGCGGAAACAGCATCGTGATCCACAACCAGCCCCAGATGACTAGTAGAAGCGCCAGGCTGAACGCATATCCGATCAACGCGATCCAGCGCGGGAAAATCGCTGTGCGCAGGGCAATGATGCAGGCTGCCCCCATGAAGACCCCGGCCATCTTGATGGCAAAGACGTTCATCAACGCATAAACTAATTCCCGTGCGAAAAAGTAGATTTCGCTGCTGATCGGGACGCCGGTTGGCGCGCTTGTGGCATTCAAGATCGCACCGGCTACGGCCGCCGACGCGAACAGGCTCGCCACGAAAAGTAATCCGCTGCCGAAAAACACGGTGCCAAAAAACCGGTCTTCGAGCGCGCCTATCCTGTCCCGCAGTACGCCGAGTAACCAGAGGAACGCCACGCCGGAAAAGGGGATAAGGTGAAGCGCGAAAGAAAAGGCATTGCCAAAACCTTGCTTCACCGAAACCTGCTCCGTAGGAGCGTCCGGGAACGCCAGACGAATGATCACGAGACTTGTGATCATCAAAGTTGAAAAGACCAGTCCCGCGACTGCCGCTGTCGGTGGCATCCGGTTTGGTTGTCCTGCAGTAGCGAATTGCTTCATTGCTGGCTGGCCCTCGCTAGCCCTGTGATACTTGGAAATGCGATGGTGTCGGCCGGCAAGGTAAAGCGGAAGCACGAGCGGTCGGTTCACAACGCAGGAACGCCCCCACTCTCAGAACTGTGTCATCTGCACATTCATATCACAGGTGGCGGCTACTCCGATTCAAAGCGTAGCGCTGCAATGAACGACGGAATTGACGCAGGTCAACGCGAAAATCTCAACTCGCCGTTAAATCCAGTCGTCAGGCGGTGTTTCACGATAAGTCATGACTGGAAGCAGAATTTCCGTGGTGCGTAAGGTTATTGAGTGACGGGCCGTATGCGGTGTCGTGACGACCGACATGACAAGGACAGCGTTCGACGATATGGAGGAAGCCATGCTAAGAAGAAGCTTTTTGCGGACCGGTACCGCGATGATCGCGGCCGCTGGCCTGACGATCACCGGGTCTCCGGCGACGATGAGTAACGCCGTTGCTGCCGAGTTCAATGCAGCGAAGCGGCAGGAAATTGATGCCAAGGTCAACGAGACTCTGACTCGATTATTTGAGACCGTCGGCGGTTCAAAAGAACTCGTCTCCAAGGCGAGTGGCGTACTTGTGTTCCCGTCCGTGATCAAAGCCGGCTTCGTTGCCGGTGGCGAATACGGCCAGGGTGCTTTACGGGTAGGAGGGAAGTCTGTCGGCTACTACAGCACGGCAGCGGCCTCATTTGGATTGCAGGCGGGTGCGCAGTCGAAAGCCATGATCTTTCTGTTCATGACGCATGATGCGCTAAACAGCTTCCGCAATTCCAAAGGCTGGTCGGTCGGTGGCGAAGGCTCTGTCGCACTCCTGAAGGTCGGAGCGAACGGACAGATCGACACGACAACGGCCACCTCGCCCGTGGTGGCGATCGTGTTGACCAATGCAGGTCTGATGGGGGATGTGTCACTTGCCGGAACAAAGGTGTCCCGGCTGAAAATATGACTAACGTGCTAGCTGCGTTTGTCTGACAGCGCTTTGCGGAATTGCCGGGAAGGCGACGACGTGCTCGTCGCGTCGTTCCGCTGGATTCAGGCAGAGACTGGCTGGTCTAGGAGCGACGCCGTTGCGGTGACCGGATGGTGCAGTTGATACTCTGCGCACCCACGGCTGGGTGCTGACGAAAAAGAAGCTTGCTTAGTGAGAATAGAAGCAACTTCGCACAACGCATGTCGCTTTCTTCGTCATGCTCGCTGGATTTGTCGGTTGACCTGCGTCAATTCCCAACATTGTTCACGGGACTACCGTGCATTGGAGGTCCGTCATTACCGGGATACATCAGCCATATCAACGGGTTCGACTCGACTGAGCGCGCCTAAAGTACCTACCTGAATCAAGCCGGGAAGTAATCTCCCCAAAAGGCTAGTGACGATTTCACGGTGCATGGGCGACGCAAGTAGCAGCGCATTGAATCGCACCATGAGCGCTCCCGGAATCGCCCGCCTGTTCGCCATTCCTGGACAATCCCGCTTTGTATAGACACTTTCTGGAAGGAGGTAACATGAAATCCCTCGCAAGTATTGCCGTGGCTGCGGTCCTTTGCGCTTGCGCGGCGCAGCCACCAGCCGGCGTGCAGGCCGTGGGCACCAGCCAGCAGCCACCGAGTGTCGTCGGCCATTGTATTGCCCAGAAATGGGCTGACAGGTCGCAGCAGCAGGTCGTGGGACAAACCACGTTAGCTAACAACATGGCGATGGACATATACGTCCCTGGCCAGCAACCGCCCAATGGTGCAGCCGCCGTCGTGCGTCCGAACTATCAGGTCCCAGGCACATGGGTCGGTTTCCGTTCCTCCGGCGGTACTGGCAGCGATGCGACAACAGACCTCAACGCCTGTCTTTGATGCCTCAGGCATGGAAGATGTGGCGTTCGAGCATTTTTACCCCAAGACTCCAGCGCCGCTTATCGCGATTACATGCGGTATTGCTGCAATGAGCCTGCCGCCCGAACGCTCATCACACTCCGACCAGGGTCGGATCGAACGGCTGTGCGGATCGGACAAAATCAGATCCGGGTCAATAGTGGGCTGTCCATCGCCGGCCAGCCCCTAGGGCGTGACTGGCGACCGGTCGACCGGCTGTGGACAACTCGTGGTACTGGCAGAAGTGGAGGAATCCAACCCGTCCAACATTCAACACGCTAACTTTCCACGGAGACGGGCCACCCAAGCACCAAGCCCATCAAAAATGGCTTGACAATCAAGTCCCCATAGAAGCTGTTATTCGAAGTGACCGGTGGTCCAACGACTGCTGCGGGACGGCGGATTCAACCGGTCGATGCAACACAATGAACGCTGCGTGAGCGGCGGGAGTGTTGCAAATGAAGTACAGAACCCGGACCTTTTATAGCGAAAGCCAGAAAGCGTTGATGTGGGAGCGGTGGCGTGCAGGCGAGTCGCTGCAGCATATCGCCGAGCTTTTTAATCGCAATCACTCGTCGGTAGAGGGAATTCTGGCGCAAACTGGAGGCATCCAGCCCGCGCCACGGCGACGATCGAGGCTGGCGCTAACGCTTGCTGAGCGCGAGGAGATCTCGAGAGGCCTGGTGGCGGGAGACTCGATCCAGTCAATCGCACGGCGACTGTTGCGATCGCCTTCCACGATCTGTCGCGAGATCAAGCGCAATAGTGGAGAGAAAGGCTACAGGGCGAGCCATGCGGACCAGCTCGCATGGGAACGTGCGCACCGGCCCAAGGTCTGCTGGATAGCGTCAAGCGGCATGGCCGGTCGTGTTGCCTCACCGAATGATGTTACTCCCGGGTAGTTGTCACGGTCCCGTTGTTTTGCGATGAAGGCTGGCGCTGCGTAGCGGCGCCAGCCTTCATCGCGTCGCCGTCGCCGAGTATCCGCGTCACCAGTTCTCTGGCACGATTCGATCGCCATGCCTTCACGCGGCGCTGCAAGGTGCGCAGTTGTGCGCCAGAATACATTGCGGGAGCCATCGCAGTGAGACGCTCATGGAGCTTTTGCGCCGTAATGCCGGGCTCCGTTTCGAGCCATTGCTGTATCTTTGTCATCTTCCGCCATATAGGGGCCACCGGGCTTCCGGCATAAAGGAGCCGGGACGTTTTCGGCATAAAGGAGCCACTTCGTTTCCGGCATATAGGAGCCAGTTGGCTTTCGGCATAAGGAGCCAGGGAAGGAACCGAGCATCTCGATTGTGATGCTCATTGCCGGCTTAACTTGTGGGGCGTTATCCCCCAAGGGAGGCTGCGATGGGCCGACGGAGAATCGAGATGCACCAATATCGACAGGTTCTCGTGCGCATGCGCCACGGGGATAGCGACCGCGAACTGGCGCGCTGTCGCTACATGGGGCGGCGTAAGCTCGCGGCACTGCGTGAGTTGGCCGAGCAACGCGGCTGGCTCAAGCCCGATGTGCCGTTACCGGATGACGCCGAGATCGCCGCGGCACTGGGCCCGCCGCAGAAGGCTACGTCGACCATCTCGGGCCTCGAAGTACACCGCACCTTGATTGCATCCTGGCTCGAGCAGCACGTGTCCGGCACTGCGATTCTGGCCGCGTTGCGGCGTGAGCACGGCTACACCGGCAGCTATTCGTCGGTTTACCGCATGATCGTTTCGATCAACGCGGACCGCCCGCCCGAAGCCACCGTGCCGCTGAGCTTTGCGCCCGGCGAAGCGGCGCAGGTGGACTTCGGTGCCGGCCCGATGTTGCCCGATGCCGACGGCGTGTTCACGCGCACATGGGCGTTTGTGATGACGCTCGCCTTCTCGCGACATCAGTACGTCGAGTTCGTCTGGGATCAGACGGTGGCGACCTGGCTTGGATGTCATCGCCGCGCATTCGAATGGTTCGGCGCTGTCCCATCGCGCCTCATCATCGACAACGCCAAGTGCGCCATCACGCGTGCCTGCACCTACGACCCTGTCGTGCAACGCTCCTACGCGGAATGCGCCGAGGGGTACGGTTTCCGGATTGATCCATGCCCGCCGGCCGATCCGGCCAAGAAGGGGATCGTAGAAGCCGGC
>NZ_JBKGUA010000034.1:0-77806 GCF_046543485.1 Paraburkholderia sp. EG304
TGCGCTTGGTTGACAGATCCAGGTGAAGACCCAACTGCGACATTACTCTTCTCCTCAACTAATTCGCGATGCTTCCAGGATAGCTGAACGGGGCGTCAATGCCAGGACTTTTGCAGACCTTCCTTAAATGTCCTGTTCGTTCGAACGCGAATCCAGCAGGAGTCCGACGAGGCAGTCGCGCGACTTAAGAAAGCGTTGGAAACAATGCCGTAGCCCGGATTTTTTCCGAATCTTTTTGTTCGCACACATTCCACTACAGAACCTGGAAGGCGGCGAATGCGCCGCCCGCGAACACTTGCTGGGAGAAGATCTGCCAAATGCCGCCCACTCGCACGCCAATCATGCACATGTATTGAAGTGGATTCGCGCCAGCGCCGGGCACCGGGTAGCCGTTTGGAAAGCCGGGGATGTTGCTGTGCCCTGCGCCATACACCATGAAAGGAGCGGCACCTGCATGATTCGCGAAATCGCCGGCGCCAACGTTAGCATTCATTCCGCAAAGCTGCTGGGCCATGGTCGGGCCGACATGCGGGTTCGGATGTCCCGGAATGCTGGGCGAAATATGAGCGCCATAGATCACCCCTCCCACGTCCTTCATGCAAAAACTGCAGCCGGTAAACTGCGTCGTGACCATCACGTCGGAGCCATCGAGACGTGTACCGTCGATGGCGCCAAAGCTGGCAGCACCCGGCGGTGGCCCCGGATTTACCACGATTCCTCTACCGGGGACGGCAGTCCAGTGCACGGCGCGCACGCTTGCTGCGGAAAAGCCATACGCGCCTGCAGGAACCGGAAAGCCCGCGACGGGCACGAACATGTAGCGATCCTGGGCCGCGTCGTAGGTGAAGTAAAAGTTCACGAGATTGCGGTCTAGCGCATCCGGCGCATAGGCCGTCGAACCACGAACCATGATCTTGTTGTCCGTGAGAAACTGCAGCGGCGCGGCCGGGATAACGGTCGTCAGCAGATTTCTGCTGCCGTGGTCGCGCGCATGATGTGCATCCTCTACTATCCTGGCCTTCTGCAACAGACGGCGATACTCAGCTGCCAACAATCCGGCACCGAGCGTCGTGGCCCGATTTGCAAGCGCGTTGTTTCCAATGGCATGCCACAGGAGATAAATGGCGCGTCGCATTTCGCGCTGGGTCTCGTTACCCGCGTTGTGCACATTCTTCATCGACATCCCGTTTGAGAAATTCACGTAGCCGGGTTGATGTGCGTTGGCCGGGGGATAGTGATTCTGAATATAGGAAGTGGCCAGAGCGTGCGCGCAGGCGTTCTCGGCGAAGGTTCCGATTGCCGAGGTTTGAATGAATCCAAGCGTGTCGTTGATCCTGACAGTCACGTCTTTCATGGCTATTCCCAAAGTGTCGTGTGCCGCGGCAATGGTCTCGCACCGATTCGTCCGCCCTCATGCATCGCCACGGTGATTCAAACCACGTGAACGAAATCCAGGTACTTGTCCAGGATGTGAAGATGATCGCTCGGCGTCTGGATATCTTCTGTCACGGCGATCATCATCCCGTCCCTACCCTCGCGCTTGAGGTTTTCGCTAACGGCGTCATGATCACTGCCGGTAATGGTCACCTTCGACGACCGCTTGATCCCGATGGTGGGATTCCGCTTGCCGGTATGAAACGCAAACGTGCAGAGATCGGAGGTTGGGCTAGGGGTGAAGACTTTCCCCTTTCGCGCCTGGAAGGCCTGCTGATTGACCAGATCCCCGCTGTGTTTGTTTTTGACGATGACATCGGCGTTGTGGTAGTCGAGCACATAGGTCGCCACGTCCGCGCACCCCACTGCATTCTGAATCTGGCTGATATTGTGATATTCCTTGCTGCCCACGTTCCAGCCGGCGATATAAAGCTCGTAGACCCTGTCACCGCCGATCAACGTGACGGCGCGCGCGAACAAAGTGTTTGTGCTGCCGCGCCAGCCCTGGGTTTTATGAACGCCCACGAGCCGGTCGGCGAGTACGCAGATAATCGCAGAACAGGTCGACATCGTGGGAAATGCGAGCGCAGTACCCTCCCCCGTCTGATCATCGTGAATCGACATCACGGTCCTGGTAACCGGCATGACGTTCTCCTCGATTCCCCCTGAATCTTCATCGCCGCGGGGCGGCTCGCTGCGTCAATCAGACTTCTCTTCCGCCTCGATCCAGGCTTTGGTGGGTCTGGTCCGGTTATCCGTCGCCACGACCCCCACGCATTCGAACTTGCTGTTCTCCTGTTCGAGGCAATTCTGCAGATTCTCGGCGTCCGTCGTCTTTGCATCGACCAGCATGCCGGGCGGGATAAAGCCATTCAGATTCTCAACCACCGGTTTCAGGGCTTCATACACGAGGCTGTAGCGGTTTCCCTTTTTCAAGGCCAGGAAATTTTGCGGACCCAATAGAAAGTTCTTCGCCTGCTGTGATTGCAAGGACATATTGTGCAGCGCGGCGTGCAGGCAGGCCGCCTGAAAACAGTATGTGACGAACTGCGAGCAGCTGATTCCCTTGCGACTCGAAAGCTTCACGCCCGTGATCCCGCGGTGCCAGGCGCGCACCGCGCGGACCAAAGAGTCGCCAGTCCAGGCTTCATCGGTCTGGTATTCATCTCCACGCCGCCCGAACGGAACGGTCGCATTCACGACCTGATTTTTCGTTTCGGCATATTTCACCATCGCAACCACCATGGGATCGTCACTGCGCGTGGCCCATCTTGCGGCGAACCACGCTGCCGCCTGGGCCACGGCGGAACTCTCGTAACGATAGACGAGGTACTTGATGTCGTCGTCGGTGACTGCCAGCGCACCGACGGACTGCTGCACGACGCCCTGCAGGTTCCCCACGTCCTTGCTGTGGATGACGGTTTTTCCCCCGGCGTCAGCCACCCAGATGAGCGCATGCTTCGCTTCGTCGGCACTGTCGTCGTACTCGATAATGATGTCGCCGGCGGAAAAGTCCATATCTCGATCGGCTGATCAGAGCGGCCGTTGCTGTTGCGGAAATGTGTGCCTGAAATGGGTGCCTGACTTGCAGCTGCACCGTCATCGTATGCAGAGGTCGGCCTTGATCAGAATCGCCGGCTTGATCCCGCCACGCTGGACGATCTGAACCACGGTTGCACGCCCCTGCCCCGCGTCCGACGAATATTCAACGGGTTCCTCCACGACGACACCTTCGCTAGCATCGATACTGTGACGAAAGCGCACCGCCTTGCCTTCCTTGGTGGTGGTCACTTTGAATTTACCGTCACCGATGTCTGTCACGGAATGGGTAATCTGAAATCCTGAGCACGGCGCAACCGTCCACGGTTTCGTGCCATAGACGAAGACCTGGTATAAAACCATTTCGCCCGGGCCGGTTAGGGCGATCTCGGCAGGAAAGCCGTGCTCATCGTTGCTTTTTCCCAAGTATGTCTCCACCTTGCTGGAAACATGAAAACCTCGATTGGCGAAACAACCTGTGGCTTTTATCGGCGCGGATATGAGCTCATTGCTGTACACCCCCGCGAGATGCATAAGATTGCCATCGGCAGATTCCCAAAGCATCTGCACATCCATTCCACATTTATCCTTCATCACCGTAAGCGGCACGAAGTGATCAAAACTGTAGTTGCAGGGATAACTGAAGCCTGTCTTTGGGATGGTGATGGTCAGCCCAAGTTTGTTGGGTGTAGACATGTCCGCCCCTTCCGCTGAGTACCACACGGCCCGCACTTAAGCCCGGATAAAAGGATAGGTAAACTGCTCCGCCCAATCAACAAGATCAGACGTTTGGGCGTCGGCGGCTGCGAAGGCGGCCAGAAATGCATTTTTCGCCTTCGCAGGCGGCATACGTTCCGCATAACTTATGCTTGTGCCGCCGGAACGAACGACAAGCGTGCGCGTATGCCGGGTCGGAAAAATGTTGCCAGTGCCCCCAAGGCAGCGACGCGTCGCGTTGCGCAAGCGGTATGCGCCGATCCGCCCGAGTCTTCTAGCCCTCGCGCCCCACCACGTCTTTCGGGCTGATCGTGTAGCGCAGCATCCTTTCGCGCGATGCTTCGAGCAGACGCGTCATCGCGGCGGACGCGGCCTCCGGTTCGCGCGCAACGATCCGGCGACGCACCGCGTCATGCAGCTCGATATCTTCGCTCGGCCGCGCCGCCTGCCGAAGCAGCATCTCGGACGACACCCGCAACGCCGCCTTGATCGCACTGCCGATCGTGATGAACATGCCGTTCTGTGACATCGCGATGATCGCCATATGAAATTCGAGCACCGCTTCGCTCACCGCGCGCACATCCGAATGCGCCGACGGCGAAGCATAGGCGCTCGCCAGCTCGCGGTAGCGGCGCTCGATCAGCTGAAGGTCGTCGTCGCTGCCGTGCCGCGCCGCGAGAAAGCTCGCGCGCGGCTCGAAACAGATGCGCATCTCGAAGATGTCCTCGACGATCTTCGAGTCGAATTGCGCATTGAGCCGCCACGCGAGCACATCACGGTCGAGCAGATTCCAGTCCGAGAACGGCAACACGCGCGTGCCGATCTTCGGCGTCACTTCGATCAGGCGCTTGCCGGTGAGCTGTTTGATCGCTTCGCGCACGGTCGTGCGACTCACACGGTACTCGGTGCACAACTCGCTTTCGACAGGGAGCAGATCGCCAGGGCCGAATTCGCCCGAGACGATCCTCATGCCGACGATCCGCGCAACCTGCGCGGTCATCGTCCCTACGACGGGCTCACGCTCGAACATCACCCCTCCTTCGTAGACTTCTCGTGCGAACCACCTAGCCGCGCTTTGCCGCAGTCGTGACGATCACGTTCCACGAGCCCGGCTTCAGGCGCGCCGTCAGTTTCTCGCCATCGACTGAGATCTTCTCGTTGGTCGCAGGCACGACCGTCAACGGCGCTTCGCGCGTATTCACCGCCTTCATGTTCGGGTGGTGAAGTTCGAGCGCGTGATCGAGCGTGCGCTCCACGCCGAGGCCGCGCAATTCGATGCTGAGGTCCATCTCGTCGGTCAGGTGCCGGTTCAACGCGAAGATCGTCGTGGTGCCGCTCGCGCGGTCGTCGACCACGGCGGCGCACAGGTAGGCGATCTCGGGAAAGCTCTCGGCCGCGTAGGCGGGCGATTCGATCACCGGCTTGAGCACGCGGCCGTGACCGAACTTCGACGCCTGCGAGAACGGATAAAAGATCGTCTGCCGCCACGCGGCTCCGCCCGGCTCGGTCATGATCGGTCCGATCACGTTGACGAGTTGCGCAAGGCACGCCGTTTTGACGCGATCCGCGTTGTTCATCATCGTGATCAGTGCGCCGCCGACCACCAGCGCGTCCTCGGCGTTATAGACCTCCTCGATCAGGCGCGGCGCGCTTGGCCAGCCCGGCTTGCGCAGATCGTTGATCGAGCGCGCCTTGTACCAGACATTCCATTCATCGAACGACAGCATGATGCGTTTGCTCGAATGCTTGCGCGCCGCCACGCTGTCCGCAACCGCGACGATCTCCTTGATGAACAGATCCATCACGTCGATGTTGCCGAAGAATTCCGCGGTCGAGTCATGACGATTCTCGAAGTACGTGTGCAAGGAGATAAAGTCCACCTGATCGAAGCAGTGTTCGAGCACGCGATCTTCCCACGCTCCATAGGTCGCCATGTCGTGAGTCGACGAGCCGCACGCCGCGAGTTGAATGGTGGGATCGACCGCGCGCATCAGCTTGGCCGTTTCGAGCGCGACGCGACCGTACTCGTCGGCGGTCTTGCGGCCGATTTGCCAGGGGCCGTCCATCTCGTTGCCGAGACACCAGAACTTGATGTCGTGCGGCTTCGCGTAACCATGTTCGTGGCGCAAGTCCGACAGCACGGTGCCGCCGGGATGATTGCAGTACTCGACGAAATGGCGGGCTTCGTCCGGTCCACGCGTGCCGAGATTGACCCCGTACATGGGCTCGATATCGAGCTCGCGGCACCAGTCGATGAATTCGTTGGTGCCGAACTGATTGGTCTCGACCGAATACCATGCGAGATCGAGCCGCTTGGGCCGCTGCGCCTTCGGGCCGACACCGTCTTCCCAGTTATAGCCCGACAGGAAGTTGCCGCCGGGATAACGGACGATCGTCGGCCCGAGTTCGCGCGTGAGCGCCATCACGTCTTTTCGATAGCCACGCTCATCCGCGTCGGGGTGATCCGGCTCATAGATGCCGGTATAGACGCAGCGGCCCATATGTTCGACGAAAGTACCGAACACGCGTCGGTCAAGGTCCGCGACGACGAAATCCCGGTCGACGACAAGGCGGGAGGTAATCATTGTGATAGGTCCTGTGGTGAGGTCGCCTGCGCGTGCCGCCCGATGCGGCACGCCGGCTTGTGAGCTCGAATGGGTTCGGCGAGGTTCCGTTGAGTTCGGGACAGGCGTGCGGCCACTACCTGGACAGCAGCTTGTTGACGCGGTCTTGCGCATCCTGTTCGACGGCGGCGATCGGCTTGCCTGAGGTCAACATGTTGCTGACCTCGCTGCCGACGATCTCCTGAATCGCGAACTGACGCGGCACCGTGTTCGGCAGCGCGTAGCCGATGGACGAGATCTCCTTGATGTCCGCGCGATGCGGCAACGCGTTGAACGCCGCGCTATCGATGACCGACTGCCGCGCCGGCAGATGCCCCGTGCGGGCCCAGTCGGCGTCGTGGTCGTAGAGGAACTTGAGGAACACGAACGCGGCGTGGCGGCTCTTGTCATCCTTCGCGCCGCCCTTGAGCATCACCCATGAGTGGCCATCGGCCCATACCGCTTTCTTCTGGAACAGGTTCGGGAACGGCACGACCTCGTAGCCGTTGTTGGCGAGCGGCGAATCGGTTTTCTTCGACAGGTTGGTCAAGTCCTCGATCACCCATGTGCCGCAGATCAGCACACCCGCCTTGCCGTTCATGAACGCCTGATTCGCTGCACCGTAGTCGAGGTTCGGGGTGATGTCGCCCGCCTTCATCAGCCCATCCAGCAATTGCAGTGCGTTGGTCACGGGCTTGACGCGCGGATCGATTTTTGTCGGGCCCGACGGAAAGAGCGTGCCGTTCTGCTGATAGACCATCGTGTACAACGAACGCGTCTGCGCGGCGCTCTCGTTGGCGATCGGCATCGTGATGTACGGCAGACCGGTCTTGTCCTTGAACTGTTTCGCCTGCTTGAGCAGTTCGTCGGGCGTGGTCGGCAGGATCGGCTTGCCGCTCGCGTCGACGAGACCCGCCTTCCTGAACAGATTGATGTTGATATGCCAGAGCCACGAATGCGTGTCGAACGGCAACGCGTAGGTCTTGTCGTCGAACGTGACGCCGCGGCGAGCGTGATCCGTGAAGTCCTTCGTATCAATCCCCACCGACTTGAACCCGACGTCGAGCGGTTCGACGAGCTTGCGCTTCACATAGTCGCCGAGCACGGCTTCGTGCATGACCGAGATCGTCGGTACGTCGTGACTCAGAATGCGCGCGTCGATCTGCGTATAGTAAGGAGACCATTCGATGATCTGCGGCTTGACGACGATATCTTCCTTGTTCGTCGCATTGAACTCATTGACCAGCGTCGTGATGATTCCGCACTCACCCGCGGCCTTGCTCACGTCGTTCACATTGCCGTATTCAGCGTCGCAGGCGCCGAAAAAGCGCGACAGCGTAATTTCGGTTTTGGCCTGAGCGGGAGCCGCGAGGCCCGCCGTCAGACTCAGCAAGGCAAGCAAAAGCGCACCGCGTACGAGCGATCTCTTCATGGTTGTCTCCTGTCGAATACTCGATGAGCCGCGTATTTCCGATCGACAGCGCGCGGCCGCTATGGATTACCGGCGTGACCGGTTCTTTTCAAGCAAGGCGCCGATGCCGGGAAACATCGGTGTGCCAGCGGTTCAGCGCACCGTGGTGCCCGCCACGGCGGCCACGATGTACTTCTGGAAAAACAGGTACAGCACGAAGATCGGCAGGCCGGCGAACACGGCTTGCGCCATCAGATAGCCAATGCCCTCGGACTGCGCGAAATTGCCTTGCGTCGACGCGAGGCCGATCGTCAACGTATACATCTCCGGCTTCGATGCCGACACGAGCGGCCACAGGTAGTCGTTCCACGCGCTGAGGAAGGTGAAGATCGCAAGCGTCGCCTGTGCCGGAATCGACAGCGGCAGCACGATGCGCCAGAACACCTTGAAGCGCGACGCGTTGTCGAGCAGCGCGGCTTCCTCGATTTCGACGGGGACGGCCTTGAAGTACTGGGTCATCAGGTACACGCCGAACGGTGACGCGAGCCTCGGCATGATCAGTGCGCCATAGGTGTTGTGCCAGTCGAGCGACGCGAACAGGCTATGCAGCGGAATCACGAGCGCCTGCTCGGGAACCGCGAGCCCCGCGAGGCAGATCACATATACCCAGCGCTTGCCTGGAAACGTCGTGCGCGCGAAACCGTAGCCGGCCAGCGACGCGATGACGAGCGTCAGCAGCGTCTGGCCCAGCGCGACGATCGCGCTGTTGATCAACCAGCCGCCGACGGCTGACGTACCGACGATGCTGGCGTAGTTCTGCAGCGTGAACGGCGGCGAGAACAGCACATCGGTATGCTGCTCCAGGAAGGCGTTCGGCTTGAACGACAGCGCGAACACCCAGACCAGCGGCGCGATCCAGACGAGCGCGAGCAGCACCACGGCGCCGAGCATCACGCGCTCGCCGAGACGGCCGGCCAACGACCCGCGCGAACGTTCGGGCCCAGCTGGATTCGAAGCGGACTGCATTGCGGCGGTACTCATGCGGGGTCCTTTCTGCGTACGATCCATGACTGCACGGCGATACCCAGCAGCATCAGTGCGAACAGCACCTGGGCCGCGGCAGCCGAATAGCCGAACAACCATTGGCGGAAGCCGGATTCGTAAATGAACTGGACGAGTGGTCGCGATGCATTGTTCGGTCCGCCGCCGGTCAGCAATTGCGCCTGACCGAACAGCTGGAACTGGAACACTGCTTCGATCACCGCAACCAGCGCGACGGTGCGCCGGATCGACGGCAGCGTGATCGCTACGAAGGTGCGCCAACGGCTCGCGTTATCGAGCGCAGCGGCTTCGTATAACTCCTGTGGGATCTGCTGGAGCGCGGCAAGAAACAGCATCATCGGCAGGCCCACGATCCACCATACGGTGACGATCGCGATCATCGGCAGCGCGGTGGCTTCATGGACGAGCGGCACGTACTCGGGGATGTTGAGCGCGCGGCTGACATCGGCGAGCAGCCCATGGCCCGGCATCAATACCAGCTTCCAGACGAGCGTGACGATCGTCACCGACAGCACCGACGAACCGAAGAAGATCGCACGCAGCGCGGCGCAAAATCGGCCCGGCCGATTGAGCACGAGCGCGAGTGCAAGACCGAGCGCGACGAACATCGGCACGGTCATGAACACGAAGTAGAACGTGTTGCGCACGGCACCGCGAAAGATCGGATCGGACGCGAGGTCGAAATAGTTCTTCAGGCCGATGAACTCGGACGTGTCGCCGAGCAGATCGACGTTCTGCAAGCTCAGCCACCAGCCGTACACGAGCGGCACCACCAGCAACAGCACGTAGACGATCACGAACGGCAACACGAACAGCCCGTTCGACCAGGACGCGAGGGGATAGTTGAAACGGCGCCGCCGCGCTTTCGGCAGACCGGCCGTCAGCGGGCGATCAGCCGCCATGATGCGCGCTCCCGCTGGCGTCGAACAGGTGCAGATGGGCAGTATCGAGACTCATACGAAGCGGGTCGCCGGGCTGCAATTCGTACTCGCGCGGAATCTCGATGACGATCACCTGATTGCTGGCCAGACTCACGTGCGCGAGCGAACGGTCGCCGAGCCGCTCGATGAATTCGGCGCGCCCATTGAGCGCGCCGGCGGCGTCGATCACCACATGCTCGGCGCGGATGCCGAGCGTGAGTTGGCCCGGCGGCAATCTGCCGGCGGCGATCGTGGTCGGCAGCACGACGTTGTCGACCGGCAGGCGCACGCACAAATGGCCGCCGTTTTCGCCGGCCGGTTCGACATCGATGAAGTTCATTGCCGGTGCGCCGATGAAGCCGGCGACGAAGCGCGTGGCCGGACGCCGGTAGATATCGAGCGGCGCGCCAATCTGCTCGATGCGGCCGCGGTTCATCACGACGATGCGTGTGGCGAGCGTCATCGCTTCGATCTGGTCGTGTGTGACGAAGACCATCGTCGAGCCGAGGCGCCGATGGATCCGCGCCAGTTCGACCCGGGTACGCGTGCGCAACGCCGCATCGAGGTTCGACAACGGCTCATCGAACAGGAACGCTTCCGGTTCCTTGACCACCGCGCGGCCAATCGCGACCCGCTGCCGCTGACCACCCGACAGTTGCGCGGGGCGGCGCTTGAGCAGCGCATCGAGTTCGAGCATGCGGGCGGCCTCGGTAATGCGCCGGTTGATCTCGCTCGCGACGACGCCCGAGTTGCGCAAGCCGAACGCCATGTTGTCGTAGACCGTCATGTGCGGATAGAGCGCGTAGTGCTGAAACACCATCGCGACGTCGCGCCTGGCCGGCGGCAGGTGCGTGACCTCGCGGCCACCGATGCTGATCTGGCCTTCGCTGACGGCCTCCAGCCCGGCGATCATGCGTAGCAGCGTCGACTTGCCGCAACCGGACGGGCCGAGAAAGACGAGGAATTCGCCTTCATGGATGTTCAGGTCGAGACCGGTGATCACTTCCGTCTCGCCATACCGCTTTGTCACGCCGTTGAGCTGAATGCCCGTCACCGTGCCTCCTTGGGTTATGTCCCGGAACTGCCGTCTCTTTCTGTATTTGTCTGCTTTGGTATTATCAAAATATAGTAATTTCGAACGGTTTGATTCGTCCAATCCCTATTTCGATATTGATCTGTTCGGATTTGGTATCGGGATATGCTTATTGAATTGCCCATGCAATACGCAATTCGAAAGGAGAACTTGCCGTCCATGCGGCCGCGCTACCTACGCCAAAAAGAAGCACGAGGATCGTAAATGATGATCTGAATGCGTTTTGCGAAGTCGTTGGAGAGATAACTGTCCGCGACGCCGTCCCGAGGCCTAACGGAGTTCTATGTCCCAGATCGACTGGCTCAGCCACCTGCTGCAAATGATCACCGTCACCGGCCGGCTGGAGGTTCGCTGCGTCTACGGTGCGCCATGGCGCGTGGCCTGGGACCAGTCCGCGGCGCATGAGATTCCTTACCACGTCGTGCTCAAAGGCCGGGCAGTGATCGAGGATCCTGAGACACAGACGGCCACGGAGCTGGTAGCCGGCGATATCGTGCTGCTGCCTCACGGGTCGGCGCATGTGCTGCACGATGGCAGCGGACACACGCCCGGGCCTACTTGCGAACGCCATGATTCCGCCGGTTTGATGTTCAGCGAGAACAACGGCCAGGGCGAGCATCTGGACATGCTGTGCGGGCGTTTTCTCATCGGGCCGCCTCATGATCGGCTGATACGCAATTACCTGCCGACGAATCTGGTGGTACGGACCATGGAAAGTCATGGTGAAACGCGTATCGGGTCTGCTTCGAACCACCTGGCCAATTTCGTGGCACTGATGCGCGAAGAGTCCACGGGCGACAAGGTCGGTGGCTACGCGGTCCTCAACGCCCTTTCCTCGGCGCTTTTCACACTCGTATTACGCGAGGCGAGCGAATCCGAACACGCGCCGGCCGGCCTGTTGGCGCTGGCCGGCCATCCACGATTGGCGCCAGCCATATCAGCCATGTTCGCCGATCCGGCGCGGCCCTGGAACCTGCCTGAGCTAGCCGACTTATGCAGCATGTCACGCGCCACCTTCATGCGGCACTTTCAGGACACGCTGGGGCGCTCGGCCCTCGAGCTGCTGACCGAGATCCGGATGAGTCTGGCTGCCAACGAATTGAAGAAGCCGATGATGACCACGGAGGCCGTGGCCGAGTCGGTGGGGTATCAATCCGTATCGTCATTCCGCCGTGTGTTCACCGAGAGGATGGGCATGACGCCGGGTCAATGGCGCCGTATCGCCCGCAACGGTCAGTAACGGCAAGTCGCGGCCACGAATCGTCGCTTCGCGTTCTGTGTGCGACCCCGATGAGGCGTTAGACGGGTCGGCGCCGCCGCTCATTCGCGCGAGCGACCCTCGACGCGTCCGTCCATACCTGCAGCCCGCAAACCTCGATCTCGACGAGACGAGAGGCGCCGTGTCGACTTGATCCTTTTGGACATTTTATTGAGTAAATCCAGTCTCGAAAGCGGCATCGAGCAGGCCTAAAGTGAAGGCTCCCAAACCAAATGTATCAACGGCACCGACGTCGACTTCCCGCCGCTCGAGTAAGCCGCCTTGCCGCGCGCAAGGCTATCGGCTCGCCGGCAAGTTGGAATTACCGGATGGCTGGGCATAGAGCGAAAGCATCCGTGTACCTGAATCTATCCATCTACACACAGGACTTCTCATGAAAAACGAAATCACCATGACCAATCCCGTCATCGAATGCATCCTGAGCCGCAGCGCGGCCAAGTATTACGACCCCGCCGCGACCCTGAGCGACGACCAGATCCGCGAGCTGGTACGAATCGGCACCAGTGCGCCGACATCTTTTCACTTGCAGAACTGGCGCTTCATCGCCGTACGCACGCCCGAAGCCAAGGCCCGGCTAAGTCCAATTGCCTGGAACCAGCCCGCGATCGTAGATGCAGCGGTTACTTTCATCGTCTGCGGCCAGCTGGTCGAAACCAGTGTGATACCCGAGCGTCTGGCACCACTGGTGGAAGCGGGCGTGATGCCGGCAACCATGGTGCCGGAGTGGGAAATCCCGGCGCGCAATCTGTACATGGCGTACCCGCAGCGACGGCGAGACGAAGCTGTACGCACCGCCACTTTCGGCGCGGCGGCGATGATCTATGCGGCCCGCTCGATGGGCCTGGGTTCGACGCCGATGATTGGCTTCGATGACGAAGCCGTGCACCGCGAGTTCGGACTGGCCGAGGACGAAGTGCCGGTCCTGCTGTTGTCCGTAGGAGCGGAGCGTCAGGGAAACTGGGCGCAAAAGCCGCGTCGTCCTGTGGCCGACGTATTGGATCTGGTATAGGCGCGGACCGAGCCGACTCGAGTACAAACAGGGACCACGGCGCGAAGCAAATCAATGAGCGGTCCTCGCACGGACCTTTGCCGATCAGTAAAACCAGCAACTTGATAAGGACGACTACGATGCCAAGAACTACTGCTCTAACGCCGCAACAGGTACCTGCGGATTCCAGGCCGACGCTCGACGCGTTCACCAGAAACATCGGCTTCACCCCGAACATGATGGCGAGCTTCGCGCAAAGCCCGATCGCATTCAACGCATGGGCCACCCTGCTCGGTTCGCTGAGCAAGGCGCTCGACGTGAAGACGCGTGACAGCATCGGCCTCGCGGTCTCTGAAGTGAACGGCTGCAACTACTGCCTGACGGTTCACAGCTTTACGGCCGAACACATGGCAAAGCTGTCGGCCGATGAAATCATTCTCGCCCGCAGGGGCCACGCCGCGGATCCGAAGCGCGACGCCGCTGTCCAGTTTGCGCGCAAGGTCATCGAGGCCCGCGGCAAGGTCAGCGACGCCGATCTGCAAGCCGTCCGCGATGCCGGCTACACGGATGCGAACGTGATGGAGATCGTCGCGCTGGTGGCCATGTACTCGCTGACGAACTTCTTCAACAACGTGTTCGATCCCGAGAAGGACTTTCCCTCGGTTACGCCGGCCGGTTCGATCTGAACGCTAATCCCCCGTTTGCCAGCGCATTCGAACATGACGATAGACCACTGACAAGGAGATGGACGATGAAGGCGATCATTGTGACGGACCAGGCCGCGGGAACGGCCGGGATGCAGCTGATGGACCGGCCTGAGCCGGAGGCAGCGATAAACGACGTCGTCGTTCGGGTTCATGCTTCCGGATTCACCGGGGATGAGCTGACGTGGCCCTCGACCTGGACCGATCGCGTCGGCCGTGACCGGACGCCGGTGATTCCCGGGCAAGAGCTGGCTGGAGTGGTCAGCGCGCTGGGCTATGGCACAACGGGGCTGTCGGTGGGACAGCGGGTGTTCGGCATCACGGACTCGCATCGCAGCGGCACGCTGGCCGAGTACGTGGCAGTCGAGGCACGCAATCTCGCGCCGCTGCCGGGCGACGTCGACTTCACGGTAGGCGCGAGCGTGGCGATGCCGGGTCTGACCGCGTGGCAGGGACTATTCAATCACGGTCGCATCCAGGCGGGACAGAGCGTCCTCGTGCACGGTGCGGCAGGCGCTGTCGGCTCGATGGTCACCCAGCTCGCACGTGAGGCCGGCGCCTACGTCATCGGCACCGGGCGCGCAGCCCACCGGCAGGCGGCGCTTGACTACGGCGCGCAGGAATTCGTCGACCTCGAGAACGACGTCCTCGAAGACGTCGGCTCGATAGATCTGGTTTTCGATGTCTTCGGTGGCGATATCGCGAAGCGGTCGGCTGGCCTGATTCGAGCCCGCGGAACGCTGGTGTCCATTGCTGGCCCGACCGATGCACGTCCCGCCGACGGTCTGGCGATCGACTTCGTCGTCGTGCCTGAGCGCGCCCAACTGACCGGGATCATCGATCGTGTGCGTGACGGACGGCTGCGCGCGAACATCGGCAACGTCTCGAGTCTCGACGACGCCGTCGCCACCTTCAATGGACCCAGGCGGAACCACGGGAAGACGGTTATCCGCGTTCGCCCATGATGGGTCCACGAGAAATAGTAAGCCCCGACATCCGTACCGGCGCATCAGCATTCCACCGATGAAGCGAAAGAGGAAAGCGATATGAAGCAGGCCCCCCAGATCGGCGACAGGATCACCGACAAATCAGCACCACCCGATGAGCGCATTGTCCGGGACTGGATCGGGCCGGACGCGTTCGAGCATTGGTCCGAGTTGCAGAGCTGGATCGCGGCATCCTACCCGGGTGTTTTCACGCCGGATTGGCTCTATGGCGGCAAGAAACGCGGTTGGTCGCTGCGCTACAAGAACACCAGGGCGTTCTGCACGTTGCAGCCGGCATACGGGCTGTTTTCGGTTCAGGTGGTACTGGGGCGAGCAGAGCGAGAGAAGTTCGAGGAGCGGCGTTATCTCTGGAGCCCGCAGTTGGTCAAGCTCTACGATGAAGCCCGAGCATACCCCGACGGGAAATGGTTGACCGTTGCGATCTCATCCGCGGAGGTTCGCCATGAGGTGATCGAGCTTGTGAGTATGAAGCGCCCTCCACTATCAGGCGGTTCGATGTCGCGCAAGTTCTAAAACCCGCGCCACACTTTCGGCCTCGATTGCATCGACGTTAAGTGGCCACGAGCCCAACGCATCGAGCCGGGCGAGCGCGGTCTCGAGTGAGCCAATGGCCTGGGGCAGGCGGGCCGATCTTAAAGGAGATAGTTCTCATGAAGGCAATCACTGTGACGGATCAAGCGGCGGGAACGGCCGCGATGAAACTGTCCGAGCGGCCCGAACCGGCGGCGGCGATAAACGACGTTGTTGTTCGGGTTCACGCGTCGGGATTCGTCGGGACCGAGTTGGCGTGGCCCTCGACCTGGACCGATCGCGGCGACCGTGATCGAACACCTTCGATTCCCGGCCACGAGCTGGCCGGAGTAGTCACCGCTCTCGGCTATGGCACGACCGGGTTGTCGGTCGGACAGCGAGTGTTCGGCCTCGCAGACTGGTATCGAGACGGCTCCCTCGCTGAGTATGTGGCGATCGAGGCCCGCAACCTTGCGCCACTGCCGGGCGATGTCGACTTCACAGTCGGCGCGAGCCTGCCGATCTCGGGACTGACCGCATGGCAAGGTCTGTTCCAGCACGGGCGCCTTCAGGCGGGTCAGCGCGTTCTCGCGCACGGTGCGGCCGGCGCGGTCGGGACGATGGTGACTCAACTCGCGCGAGAGGCCGGCGCTTACGTCATCGGCACGGGACGCGCCGCCGACCGTCAGAAGGCGCTCGAGTTCGGCGCGCAGGAGTTTGTCGATCTCGACCGCGACCGGTTGGAAGACGTGGGCGGAGTCGATCTGGTGTTCGATGTCATCGGCGGCGACATCGGGATACGGTCCGCGGCCCTGGTTCGAGCGGGGGGGACGCTCGTGTCCGTTGTCGGGCCAGCCGAAGCGCGACCGGCCAATGGTCTCGCGGTCGACTTCGTTGTCGAGTCCGATCGTGCGCAACTGAACGAGATCGTCCAGCGCATACGGGATGGACGACTGCGGACGAACATCGGCAAGATCGCGACTCTCGACGAAGCCGTCGCCGCTTTCAATCCGACTGAGCGGATCAGCGGGAAGACGATCATCCAGGTTCGTCCATGAGAAGTCGCGGAAGGTCGAGCGGCGCTGCTCTGCACGTTGCCCCGCCATTCGTGCGCGCGGAACAGGAAGGTTACCGGCGGGCTTCCGTTGCCATGCGGACTGCAAGGCCTGCTAGCACTGTGCCCATCAACCACCGTTGAAGCGTAATCCACGTCGGGCGGCTCGCGAGAAATCCGGCAATCGAACCAGCCATGGTCGCAATGGCTGCATTCACGCAGACGCTGATCAGGATCTGCGTTGCGCCCAAGGCGAGTGATTGATGAAATACGCTGCCGTGCGACGGATCAATGAATTGAGGCAATAGCGACAGGTAAAGCACGGCGATTTTGGGGTTCAGCAGATTGGTGGTGAACCCCATCAGGAACAGTTTGCGGCGGCTGTCCACGGGAAGATCGCGGACCTGAAATGGTGAGCGTCCGCCGGGCTTGACTGCTTGCCACGCAAGATAGAGCAGATACATCGCGCCGCCAAAGCGGAGGGCATCGTAGGCGTAAGGTATAGCGAGAACCAGAGCGGTGATGCCGAATGCCGCGCACAGCATGTAGAACGCGAAACCAAGGGCGACGCCAGCCAGGGAGATAAGTCCAGCTTGACGACCTTGGCAGATGGAGCGTGAAATCAGATAAACCATATTCGGTCCGGGTGTAAGCACCATGCCGAGTGCAACGAGACCGAATGAAAGGAAATGACTTAGATTGGGCATCGAAAACTCCAAAGTTACGCGTATCGAAGGCGGCGAATTTTCATCCGTGATTTTCCACTAGCTTTGCGGGTTTCCGCCAGCACATGTTTGGCAAGACTCAAGAGAACGGATGCAGCGCCAGTTCGAGACCCAAGACGATGAGAAATAGGAGAAAGCAACGGCGGAAAGTTTTTTGGACTGATTTTCTGCCGCACGATCGAGCCCAACCACATTCCAGCGAGAGCGGGAACGACAGCCAGCAGCGACAAGCCGAGCTGATCGATCCTGAACGCGCCGTTGGCGAAGAGCCCTGCTGCGAGAGCAACCGTGGAGAGGGTGAACGAAAGGCCAAGAGCCTGCACGAACTCGTCTTTTTGAAGACCCAATGACTGCACATAAGGCATGGCGGGAATCGTGATGACGCCGGTGGCGCCGGTCAGCAAGCCGGTAGTCATGCCGATGACGGGCGAAAGCCAGGACTCGCGCCGTTGCGGGACCGAAAGTGTCGGCAAGAACAGCGCATAGGCCGCGTAGGCGATCAGCGCACGTCCCGGCGCACGTCCCGACCAGACGGGGTCAACGATTACCAGCAGTCGCGTGCCCAGAACGGTATCGATCACGATGCAGAGCATCATGGCCCACAGGCGTCGCGTGAGGCGGAGTATGTCTCGTCCGACTAGCATCTGCCACACGTTGGTCACGAACGACGGAATGATCAGGATGGCCGCCGCCGTAAGCGGCGACATGATGGCTCCGAGCACGCCCATGGCAACTGTGGGCAGGCCCATTCCGGTCACGCCTTTAACCTATCCGCGCCGATGCAAAGCCTGCTGGCGCATCTCGGTGGCGGACCGCAGACCGTAGCTGGCGCAAGGCCGGCTCATCGGCTTCGCGCGTTCACTGAGAGCAAGCTGCGCAGCTTCATCGACCAAATACGCATCGCGAGGATCGATTCGCCGCGGGGTCACAGGGCGGCAGCCGACGCACGGCGCGATGCCGCCTGAAAGCGTATGGCCCGCGCTCAGCGCCACCTCGTTGAGGGTGGCACAATCGTTCCCACCAGCGCCGGCTCCCGCACGCAGCCGGCGATATTGAACGCGTCCACTGCAATCGACCATCGCTGCGGTGGCGCCCAGTTCCCAGGAGTTACCATGCCGCTCGCCACCGCCTCCGCACGGCTCGCCGCCGATGCCCCCAACTACCTCGTGGCCCTCGAAGCCGGCCGCCATGCGCTCGCTGGCGACGAGGGCCCGCACGAAGGCGGTCAGGATCGCGGGCCTGCCCCTTTCGGATTCGTGCTTGCGGGTCTCGCCGCGTGCACGTCGGCAACGCTGCGCATGTACATGCAGCGCAAAGGCTGGCCCGACGGCAGCATCGATGTGACCACGACTCTGCACGCCGATCAGGAGCGCAACCAGTACATCCGTCGCACCGTCGAGGTTGATGCGCCGCTCGACGCCGCACAACGGGCCCGACTCGCGGAGATCTGCGAAAAGACGCCCGTCACGCTCTTCATCAAGCGCGGCACGCGCATTGACACCACGATTATCGAGCGGTGAAGAGTGGACGAACGGGTACTGCCGGTCAGTTCCCGTCACTGCTCTCATATGCTCGATGCGCTTCGGCAACTGACGTTTGCCTCTCAGTGTTGCCAGAACAGGGCGGCCGGCTGCGTACAGCCATCGGAGCTGCCACCATAGAGATGGACATACGTAACGGATTTCACCCTTCACGTTTTATCCAATCGTGCCGCGCATCGAACAAGATGAGAGCCGCATCGGCGACAATCAAAAAAGGGCGCGTCAATCAATGAGCGCTTGTCTGGGACCATCAACGTTGGCTCATCAACTTCGCCGCGACATGCTCACCTTGCTTGTCGCGCCACACGATCGGGATTTCCCGTCGGATGGCCGCTCCTTCGTGTCGTGCACGAAGGAGCGGCCGAAAACGAGGCTGCGGATTACCTTGACCCGCCCGAGCCCGAACCGCCTCCGCCGTGACCGCCGCCGCCTGAACCGCCTGAGCCGTGACCGCCTCCACCCGGACCGCCTGAGCCGTGACCGCCCGCGCCCGAACTGCCTGCGCCAGACCCGCCTGCGCCCGAACTGCCTGCGCCGGGGCCGCCTGCGCCCGAGCCGCCTGCGCCCGAACTGCCTGCGCCCGAGCCGCCTGCACCGTGACCGCCTGCGCCCGAACTGCCTGCGCCAGACCCGCCTGAACCCGAACCACCTGCGCCTGCGCCCGAACTACCTGCACCCGAACTACCTGCACCGTGACCGCCTGCGCCCGAACTGCCTGCACCCGAACTACCTGCACCAGAGCCGCCTGTACCCGAACCGCCTGCGCCCGAACTGCCTGCGCCCGAGCTGCCTGCGCCCGAGCTGCCTGCACCCGAGCTGCCTGCACCCGAACTGCCTGCACCCGAGCTGCCTGCACCGTGACCGCCTGCGCCCGAACTGCCTGCGCCCGAACTACCTGCGCCCGAACCGCCCGCGCCCGAACTGCCCGCACCCGAACTGCCCGCACCCGAACCGCCAGCCCCTGAACTGCCTGCACTAGAACTGCCTGCACTAGAACTGCCCGCACCGTGACCGCCTGCGCCCGAACTGCTCGCACCCGAACCGCCAGCCCCTGAACTGCCTGCACTAGAACTGCCCGCACCGTGACCGCCTGCGCCCGAACTGCCTGCACTCGAACTGCCAGCACCCAAACCACCGGCACCAGAACCGGCCGCGCCTGGGCCCGAACTGCCTGCACCGGAACCGGCTGCACCTGCACCCGAGCCGCCGGCACCTGCACCAGAACCGCGTGCGCCCGAACCGGACGCGCCTGCACCCGAGTTGCCGGCATTCGAACCGCCCGAACCCGAACCGGCTGTGCCTACCCCTGAACCGCCCGCGCCCAAACTACCTCCTGCGCGACTGCCTGCAGGCTGTCTTTGAACCAGTTGCAGTGAAGCAAAATTCCGAGAAGCTGCGCCGCGAGTATTCGGAGAAGGCGCGCTGCGGTGATCGAGCGAAGCGGAAGACGCGCGTGGAGCGTGCTCAGCACTGGTAGTTGCAGATCCCCGCGCAGGAACTGACGATGATCGCGCGACATGATCGGATGAAGACGCTTGTGTCGTCGGCGATTTGGGTCCAGTGATCCCGCTCGCATGCCGCTCGATTGCTCTCACGTCCGGCGCCGAATGGTGGCGAGCTTGTGCAGCGGTATAGCTTGCCTGGTCGGGCTCTCGTGTGACCGACTGCGGCGCAGCAGGCTCCGGAGCAGTTTTAGCGCCATGATCGGACGGACCGGAAAACGCCGGCGGGGCGAGTTCAGCACCGCCAACCGCGGTTGGGTGGGTGGGAGGCGACGGCGGTAGCGCGACATGCCCGAACCATGTCGTGTGTGGCGCTGGCGACGTGGTTTCGTTAATCCCGAGCGCCTGATCATCGTCGAACCGATCGATTTGCGCGACCACACCCATGACCGCGACAGCCAACGCGCTTGCCGACGCAGCCCAAAGCGCGAGGTGTCTGCCACGCGAAGGCTGTGCGGTATTGATCTCTGCATCCGGGCTACCGGCACCCGAACCCGGATCGTTTCGCCTGGTCCTTCCATTCACTACGTTCATCTGCCGTCCCCTTTACGGAGTGCTCATCGAAATGAGCCGCGGTTCGGCCTGTTCGCCCACGGTTCCGTCACGGCAATGGGGAGCCGTGAACCCGCTTTTCTATCCTAAGCCTTTGAGCTATGGAAACGCCCGCCATCTTCGTGGCCGATCTTGACTGGCGACCGGAATCGCCGTCCGGCGCACCTCTGCGCGATCCCTGTACAGTTGGCGGCGACGCATGCAAGTGGAGCATTCGCTGTGCCTGTTAGGTCGCACCTCAATGAAGTTGTGAGATCGTCGCCACCTTGTCCGCCTTGCGTCATGAGGCAGTTTGCACGCGCATCGCGCAGCGACGGTCACCTGAGCGTGACGGAGACAAACCGGCGAGCATTTTGACGCTGGATCAGCACCGATATCGCTTTCTTCGCCTTTTCTTCCACTGCACTCGCTTGCTCCCGGGATTCGATCAGCTCACCATTGAACGACAGGACGATATCGCCAGCGCGTATGCCAGCGGTCGCCGCAGGTCCAGTCACCTGGTCCACCATCATCCCTTCCGGAAGATCATTCGCCCGCTTCTCGTCGTTGTTCAGCGGATGCATCGTCAAGCCAAGGCGATCCGGTGCGGCGCTTGCAGTTTGGGCCGGAGCGGGATTCGACGCTGCACCAGGGGCTTGCACGGCGCTCGGGGTTTCGCCGCGCGCGCCGACGATGATTTCAATCGTCATCGGCTTTTGGCTGCGGATCAGCGTGAGCGTCGTCTTCGTTCCGGGCTGCAGCCCGCCGGCATACTGGGCCAGCTCGGCCGAGCGAGCGATCGTCCTGTCGCCAATCTGCCTGATCACGTCGCCAGGCCTAAGGCCACTCGCGGCGGCGGGCGTACCAGGCGTGACGACGTTGACGAGCGCCCCGGCCGGCCGTTGCAGGCCAATGGCCACCGCCAGCCCAGGTCCGACGTCCTGAACCTCTACACCAGCAATGCCCGCCGGTCCGTTGCTCTGGGTTTGCAACTGCGCTCGCACCTTATTCGCCATGTTGATCGGAATCGCAAACGTCAGGCTCGGGTACCGCTCCGCGTCCGGATAAACCTGCACGTCGATGCCGATCACCTCGCCCACGCGGTCAAACAGAGGACCGCCCGAATTGTCGGGACTGGCGGCGACCTCGGTTTCGAAAAAGGGAAAATTGCTGCCGTCCGGCAACACTCGCGAAGTGGCGCTAACAATGCCAGTCGTAACGGTGTTCTGGTAACGGTCGGGCGATCCGATCGTCAGCACCTGTTCACCGACACGCACGCGCGACGAGTCACCGAGCTTGACGGCCGGCAGCGTCGCGGCATCGATCTGAATCACCGCAACGTCGCTATCTGTGTCGACGATCAGCACCTTGCCCTTGAACTCCCGCCGGTCCGTCAGACTGACCGTGACTTCGTCCGCCTGATCCACGACATGTGCGGTGGTCAGAATGAGGCCATCGGGGCTGATGATGAATCCGGAGCCGGTGCCCGTTGTCACGCGAGCAATATTGCGTTGCGGCTCCGGGGATTGCGGCGCGACGCCGCTGAAAAACGCGGCGATCGGATCGTGGGGGCCGATGTCCTCGGGGGGCGACGCGGAGGTTTGCTTCTCTGGCGCCGTTGCGCGGATATGGACTACGGCGGGCCCGTATCGCTCGACCATGGTGGGGAAGTCAGATGGCGTCGTGGCATTGGCCGGTGCAACCAACTTCGCGTCAGCAGGCTGGGGTGACGCGGTGCCGGCGGCGAGCGCAGCTGGCAAGAGGCACGGACAGCCGCCCAGAAGTCCAGCTGCCACCGCAGCATGGAGCAACGTGCGATTCAAGGTCCGGCGGAACACGGCGCCTCCGAGGCGGTCGTCATCGCAGCGTATCGAAGTCTGAAGCGACCAAGGGCCAACAGCGATGGCGAACAGAACAGACGCTGATGAATAATTTTATGCCGCTGGCGGCGCTCCGGTGTGACTCAGCTCACCAACGAAAGCAAGATCACCCAGTTCTAGCGCGCCAGAATATAGAGAATGACGTGAATGACCGAGACAGATCGATACCACCCAAACCACCTACGAATTTCACGAGTCGCTTGACCGCGGACCGGTGCAATTTCGTACCTTCCTGACTAAAGCTTTAGCCGTTGAGCGCTCCCGTCGCGCCGGGTTGTTTGCTCTTGCGGCGCAGTTCTTCCGTCGTTTCGCCTCCGCCGTCCGGCAGCCAGCCCGGCGGCTGGATCACGTGATTGATCGCGATCCACGGGCTCTTCGCGTTGACCATATCGCGAATTAGCGTGGCCCAGTGCTCGAACTCGACGACGAGCGGGTTGCGCGACGTGGTCGGCGTCACGAGACCGTAGCGGCACGGTTCGTCAGCGCGTTCTTCCACGTAGGTGCCGAACAGCCGGTCAAAGATGATCAGTACGCCACCGTAGTTCGCGTCCAGGTAATCGACGTTCGATGCATGGTGCACACGGTGGTGGGACGGCGTATTGAACACATATTCGAACCAGCCCAGCTTGGGTATGTACGTGGTATGCAACCAGCCCTGGTACATAAGATTGAGGAACAGCGTGAGCAGCACGACCTCGGGCTTGACCCCGAGCCATACCAGCGGCGCGAAGAACAGCGTCGAGCCGGTCAGTTTGCCGGTCAGGCCGAGACGGTAGGCCGTTGAAAGCGTCAACTGGTTCGGCGAATGGTGCACGGCATGCGTGGCCCAGAAGAAGCGCACACGATGCGACGCACGGTGATACCAGTAGTAGCAGAACTCCATTCCGATGAAGAGCGCAAACACCATGAGCGCGCTATTGACGTCGACCGTAAAGATACGATGGTCGTAGACGAAGCTGAAAACTGGCGTGGCGACCGAGATCGGCAGCAGTGATATCAGCCTGCGCGCGGCCAGGTCGAACAGCGAGATCCACACCTCGTGCCAGGCAAATGGTGAGGACGCACTCTTCCTGCGGCTCAGCACGACTGCTTCGATCAGTGAAACGACAACGACGACGCCGGTGACGACGAGAAGAAGTTTTGTGAAGGATTCCATGACGATGCCATATCGGGTGGTGGCGGGATGTATCGTCTGCGGTGACGAGGGGTCAGTGCATCGCATCGATACGCGCACTTTAGACAGGGTTCTCGTGACTGGCTACGTAAAAGGTATTTCACCGCGTGTCATGGGATTGGGGAGGCTTCCGGCGGGGGCTTCGGGGGGATTCACCCCCTAAAGGAAGGTCCGCGAACAAGATTTTCCCCGTGACGATCGCAGATCGGCGTTGCCCTTTCCCGGCAAGGAAAGGGCTTTACCAGGCCTTCCGCGGCGGCGGGTTCTATTGCTATTCACGCCGCCGAAACTCGCATCAAGCCTTCCATTCGTACGGCTGCAAGAGTTCTTCGAGCGGCGGCTGGGTGACGCTCGCGGTGTAGTTCGTCATCGTCGAGGCAGCGACCACGAGCACGACATCAAGCACCAGCGCCTGATCGAAGCCCGCCTCGGTGAACGCGGCGATGTCGTGGTCGTCGATGCGGCCGCGCTTTTCGATCAGCGTGCGTGCGAGGCGCGACAGCGCCGCAAGCCTGGCGTCCTGCGGGAAGCGGCGTTCGCGGATCGCCTGCACGTCGGCCTCGCTCAGGCCTTCCTTGAGCCCGAGGAATGAGTGGAAAGCGACCGGCCAGGCGGAGCCATTGGTCACCGCATTGGTGAGCAGCAGTACCTGCATCTGCTGTTCGTCGAGGTTGCCGCCGTGCGCCTGATTGAACACACCCAAGAGGGCAGTGATCAGCCTCGGTGAGCCCGCCATTTTGGCAGGCATATTGGGCACCATACCGAAGATCTCGGCGAGGCTGTTCAGCGCGGGCTTCGATTGTTCGGGTGCGGATTCGAGCGTATAGGTGGGAAAGTTGGCCATGGTATTTCCTTGAGGGTCGAGGTGTGTCGCTGACAACGTACAGGCGACATGCGCAGACTAGTCAGAGGCGCGAGTCCAGCCAATTACATGGCAGGTAATAAAACGAATCACACTATCCACGGGTCGCGCCGAGTCAGGCGATGTTCCGCCGCTTCGCCCTCGCTGACTTCGGGAGCACCCTGACCGAATCATTTCAACAAACTTACATCGCTACTGCACGATTATCGGCACTACCACCTGCGTACCTGTCCCCTTCCCCGGCAATATAAGTTGCACCCTTTTTGAACTAGACTTGGAAAATACGAAAATCGGAAACGGGAGTGTTAGCCATGAGTGAACCGTGCATCATCTCCGTTGCGATCACTGGCTCAGTTCCGCGCAAGAAGGACAACCCGGCTGTGCCGATCACGATCTCCGAGCAGATCGAAAGCACGCAGGAAGCGTACGAAGCCGGGGCATCGCTGGTTCATCTGCACGTGCGCGACGAACAGGAGAACTCGAGTTCCGACCGCGCGAGTTTCGCCGCACTTCAGGAGGGCATCCGCAAGCATTGCCCCGACATCATCATTCAGTTTTCGACAGGCGGCCGTGGCCGTTCGTTCGAGCAACGCGGCGCGATGCTCGACCTGCGGCCGGATATGGCGTCGCTCGCAACGGGTTCCGTCAATTTCCCGACTACCGTCTATGAAAATCCGCCGGACTTCGTGCGCGCGCTTGCGCAAACGATGCTCGACTACGATATCAAACCCGAAATCGAAGTCTTCGATCTGGCGATGCTGTACAGCACGGCAGATCTCGTCCAGCAAGGGTTGCTGAAGTCTCCTGTACACGTTCAATTCGTCATGGGTGTAAAGAACGCGCTACCTGCGCGTCGCGAGATTCTCGAGTTCGAGGTCCAGCAACTCAAGACGCTACTGCCGGATGCAACATGGACCGCCGCGGGTATCGGACGGCATCAGTTGGAGGTCAATCATTGGACTCTTGAAATGGGCGGGCACTGCCGCACCGGTCTCGAAGACAATGTGCGCTGGGACAAGGACACGCTGGCAAAGAGCAACGCGCAACTCGTTGCACGGGTGGCCGCTTTGTGTGACGAATATGGCCGGCCGGTGGCAAGTGCGGCCAAAGCGCGTGAAATACTCGATCTTCCTGCGAGATAGGCCGACGGGACGGGCTACTCGCTCCCGTCTGGCGTCCGCGTAAGGGGACGCTCGCGTGCTGGCAACCTCAAGAAATTCAAGACCTGGTCGACGACGCCAGGACACGAAAGCGCCGCACTGACGAAACGAGTGCCCGGTGCCAGTCATTCGACTGGCTCCGAGCCGTAGATATTCGCTCCATGCTCCAGGTTTTGCAGCCCGCCCGCATAATCGCGCTACGATACGCGTCGCACTTTGTCGAATCTCATCCCCCTCATGCTCGAACGCTTTCATCTCACCCTGATCCGAGAAGTGGACCGGCAGGGGTCGCTCACCGCAGCAGCCGGTGCGCTGCATCTGACGCAATCAGCGTTGAGCCATACCGTCAGGAAGCTCGAGCAGCAGCTCGGCACGCCGGTCTGGGACCGTGACGGCCGCAACCTGCGCCTCACTCAGGCGGGCCAGTATCTGCTGTCGCTCGCTGAACGGCTGCTGCCGCAGTTCGAGCACGCCGAAGCGCGCATGAAGCAATACGCGAACGGCGAGCGCGGCACACTGCGCATCGGCATGGAATGTCATCCGTGTTACCAGTGGCTGCTGAAGGTCGTGTCGCCGTACCTCGCGCGCTGGCCCGATGTCGATGTCGACGTCAAGCAACGCTTCCAGTTCGGCGGCATCGGCGCGCTGTTCGGCTACGACATCGACGTTCTCGTCACGCCTGATCCGCTGAAGCGGCCTGGCCTCAGCTTCGAGCCCGTGTTCGACTACGAGCAGGTGCTGGTGGTGGCCGACGGGCATCGGCTGGCCAACGCGCGTTACGTGGAGCCCGAACAGCTCGTGGATGAAACGCTGATCACCTATCCGGTCGACACCGATCGCCTCGACATCTACAACCTGTTCCTGCGCCCCGCCGACGTCGCCCCGCGCCGTCACAAGACGATCGAGACCACCGACATCATGCTGCAGATGGTCGCAAGCAAGCGCGGCGTGGCCGCGTTGCCGCGCTGGCTCGCCGAGGAATACGCGGACCGTATGCCGGTGGTTAGCGTAAAGCTCGGCAAGGCCGGCATCGCCAAGCAGATTTTTCTCGGCACACGCGACGCGGATGCGTCGCTCGACTATCTGGCTTCGTTCGTCGAGTTCGCACGCAAGTCGAACTGGAAGGGCTCGAAGCCGCGGCGCTAGAGGTTGCATATCGCGGGTCACGCCCGGACCCGCGTTCCGTCATAGCGCGCGACACGCTTCCGCGCCGCGGCGACACGCATCGCTGCAATCCTGGCAATGCTGCGCCGGATGACGCGCGCATTCGTCGGCGCAGACGTCGCACAGGCGCGCGCAGAAGTCGCAGAAATCGCGCATGAACTGCGTGTCGCGCGCGAGGGCCTCCGACGTCAAGCGGCACAGCGCCGCGCAATCCATGTCGAGCCGGATGCATTTTTCCATTTCATCGATATGCCGCTCCGCGATGCACGCGGAGTAACACCGGGTGCAGGCGCTCGCGCAATGGTCGAGCGCGTCGATACAGTCCTGGGGGGTCATTGCGGTTCCTTGGCAGCCTCGTAGCGCAGTAAAACAGCAAGCGCCATGCCGTCTCGAGATCACACCGTGCGACGCGTGAGCATCGTGCGTATTTCGCCGATCGCGCGCGCCGGATTGAGCCCCTTCGGGCACACGTCCACGCAGTTCATGATGGTGCGGCAACGAAACAGCCGGTAGGCGTCTTCGAGATTCGTCAGTCGCGCGGCCGTGTCCTTGTCGCGCGAATCCGCGATGAACCGGAAGGCCTGCAACAGACCCGCGGGACCGACGAATTTGTCCGGGTTCCACCAGAAGCTCGGGCACGACGACGAACAGCACGCGCACAGAATGCATTCGTACAGCCCATCGAGCTGGTCGCGTTCCTCCGGTGACTGCGGGCGTTCGCGCTCGGGTGGCGGATCGTCGTTGACGAGCCACGGCTTGATCGAATGGTATTGATTGAAAAACGGCGTCATGTCGACGATCAGATCGCGGATCACCGGCAAGCCTGGCAATGGCCGCAGCACGATGTGCTTCGGCAGTTCCTGCATGTTGGTCAGACACGCTAGCCCGTTCTTGCCGTTGATGTTCATCGCGTCCGAGCCGCAGATGCCCTCGCGGCAAGAGCGGCGATAAGCCAGCGACTCGTCCATCACCTTGATCGCGCCGAGCACGTCGAGCAGCATGCGTTCGCCGTGCCCCAGTTCGACCTCGTATTGCTGCAGCCGCGGACGTTCGTCGGCGTCGGGGTCGTACCGGTAGATATCGACAGTTCGAAGATCGTTCATGGTCACTCCGATGGCGGAGCGCACGGACGCCCCGTCGCACTGCGAGCAGGCGCTCCACGCCCGCTCGCTGCAGAGGATGAGATGTGGGTCGTGAGGCATGCGCCGCGGTAAAGGCCGCGGCTGCGCGCGTCAACCGTCCTCGCCCACTTCCTGCGGCTCGGGCAGATCGGGGAGGTCTTCGGTGGTTGGCGGCTCCGGTTCGCCCGGCATGTTCGGCAGGTCCGTGTCGTCGTCATTGGCGGGCGTCTGTTGCACGGAAGGCTGCGTTGCGC
The DNA here is from genome assembly GCF_046543485.1 of Paraburkholderia sp. EG304. Lineage (NCBI taxonomy): Bacteria > Pseudomonadati > Pseudomonadota > Betaproteobacteria > Burkholderiales > Burkholderiaceae > Paraburkholderia > Paraburkholderia sp. EG304. The sequence goes on from NZ_JBKGUA010000034.1 coordinate 28,236, forward strand.
TCATGGTCTGCTCCTTCAGGTTTCGTTCGATATGCCTGTCAGTGAGCATGCCGCAGACCCGCGAGCACCGCATTCGGCCAGGGACGCCAATGCGGCGCATCTGCGTCATGGGATCGGCATCGGGCGATTGGTTGCCGCTCTGTCCCGAGCGCCGCTTTCGAGTGCCAGCAAGCGGCCTATGAGCTCGCCCTTGAGCTGATTTAGCAGCGACAGCTCCCGGCGAGTCGTGTCGAGCGCATCGCGCAGCAGGGGCTCGTCGCTCCGCGCGAGGCTTCCTTCCATTTTGGCCAGCGCGGATGTTCGCACCCTGATCTCGGTGCTTACGTTGATCATCTCCGCCAGCACATCTTCAATACGTTCTGTCATCGTCTCCCCCAACCTTCGGGTTGTTTACCTTCACATTCGACGCGTAAGCCTCCTTCGAGCGGTGCTCCGTGAAAAAAGGCGATCACCCGGCATTGCGGCGTGATCGCCATTAAGCGCTTCTAGAGAAACGCTGTCCCCGAATCCGTAGGGGACGTCGCAGTATAGGAACAGTATGTCGCGCCGTGCTATGTCCTTAAGTATCGGGTAACGGACACCCGGTCGGCCCCACACCCGTCCGCAACTCATGAGTTATCAACACGCGGTGCGTCTGTCTGTGCGCCGCGGGCGCGACTATCATAAAGGTGGGCACGCGCTTATCATGCCCTTCACGCGCTGCCCGGGTGTAATTCAGCGGCCGGCACAGGTAACGATGCCGGCCTTTTTGTGTCAGCGCTGAATCATCGAGTGGCCGCCAGCACGCGCACCGGAATCGACTTCGCACCCGGCACCTTGCTCTCCTTCGCGTAGTGCCAAAGCGGCAGCAGCGGATTGCATTCCGGGTAATAGCCGCCGATGCATCCCTGCGGCACGTCGAACGGAACGACCTTCAGCCCCTCGACACGGCGCTCGACGCCATCGTCCGCGATCGTCTCGAGGCCGATGCGGTCGCCGTGTGCGAGCCCGCGCTTCTCCATGTCGGCGGGATTCATCAGGATCACCATGCGCGAACCCTTGATGCCTCTGAAGCGGTCGTCGAGGCCATAAATTGTCGTGTTGAACTGGCTGTCGCTGCGCAGGGTCATCAAGCGCAGCGAATCGGGCTCACGCTCGGGCATGTCCGGATCTTCGCCGATCGAAGTCGGCACCATGAATTCGGCCTTGCCGCTCCTGGTCTTCCACTTGCGTTCGCGCGCGGGCAGCGGCCGTATCACGCCGCCAGGTGTCCACATGCGCGCCTCGAAATCAGCGAACATCTCGGGCCACGTCTTCGCCATTTCCAGCCGTACGCGCGAATAGTCGTCGCGCCATGCATCCCAGTCGACGCTCGAGCGCTCGCCGAGCGTCGCCTTAGCGATGCCCGCGACGATGAACGGCTCCGAGCGGATCGTCGGCGCGGCCGGTTCGACCATGCCATGCGAGCCATGAAAGTGCGCCGTGCTGTCTTCCATCGACACCGCTTGCGCGCCGCCCGCCTGCCGGTCGATCTCGATGCGGCTCAGACACGGCAGCAGGTACGAGCGCTGGCCGTGCACCAGGTGGCTGCGATTGAGCTTGGTCGCCACATTGACGGTCAGCCCGAGCGCGGCCCACGCAGGTTCGGTGCGCACCCGGTCGGGCACCGAGCGCACGAGGTTGCCGCCGAGGTTGATCATCGCGTTGACCTTGCCATCGAGCATCGCCTCGAAGGCCTCGACGATGTTCATGCCTTTCTCGCGCGGCGGCTCGAACGAAAACTGTTTGGCGAGCTGATCGAGCGGCGCGAGTTCCGGCTTTTCGGTGATGCCGACCGTGCGCTGACCCTGCACGTTCGAATGACCGCGCACCGGCGACGGCCCCGCGCCGGGCTTGCCGACATTGCCGCGCAGCAGCAGCAGATTGCACAGCATGCGCACGTTCTGCACACCCATCCGATGCTGCGTGAGACCCATGCCATAGTGGATCATCACCGCGTTCGCCTTCATGTATTCGTCGGCGGCCGCTTCGAGCGCGGCGCGCGGCAGGCCGCTCACGCGCTCGATGTCGTCCCAGCTCGCCGCGCGCGCGTACTGCGCGAACTCCTCATAGCCGTTCGTATGCTCGCGGATGAAATCGACGTCGACGACGCGCGCGCCGCCCGTACTGACCGCGCGATCGTCCGCTTCGATCACAAGTTTGCAGATCCCGAGGATCGCGGCGGTATCGCCCCCCGTCTTCACCTGATGGTATTGGGTGCTGATCTGCGTATCGGCGGGTGTGAGCATGTCGACCGGCGACTGCGGGTTTGCGAAATGCAGCAGCCCCGGCTCGCGCAAAGGATTGAAGGTGATGATCGGCACGCCGCGTTTGCGCGCGTCCTGCAACTGATGCAGCATGCGCGGGCTATTCGTACCGACGTTCTGGCCGAAGAAGAACATCAGGTCGGTCTTCTCGAAGTCGTCGAGCGAGACTGTGCCGACGCCCACGCCGATCGCTTCCTTGAGCCCGACGCTGGTGCTCTCGTGGCACATGTTCGAGCTGTCGGGCAGATTGTTGGTGCCGTACATGCGCGCGAAAAGCTGCAACATGTACGAGGTTTCCAGCGATGCGCGGCCCGACGTGTAGAACACCACGCTGGCCGGGTCGAGCGTGCGCAGCTCGGCGCCGATCTCCTCGAATGCCTGCTGCCACGACACCGGCACGTAGCGGTCGGTAGCCGGGTCGTAGCGCAGCGGCTCGGTCAGCCGCCCCGCTTCCTCGAGATCGTGGTCATGCCACTTCGCAAGCTCGCTGACAGTGTGGACCTCGAAGAAATCCGGCGTTACGCGTTTGGCCGTCAGATCCCACGCGGTGGCTTTCGCGCCGCTTTCACAGAACTCGAAGGTATGCGGATCGGCGGGCTTCGCCCACGAGCAGCTGACGCACATGAAACCGTCGGGCTTGTTCTGATGCATCAGAACCTGGCTATCTTTCAGCGGCGCTTTTTCGCGAAGCAGGATCGTCGCGACCGCCTTGACGGAACCCCATCCACCCGATGCGTAGGGATATGCAGCGCTTTTGGCTTCATTGCTCATGAGTCCACCCGTCTGGTCAAAAATGTCACGTCATGATGGGTTAGCACGTCACGTTCCCGGCTACTGCGTCGAGGGGTACGGTGATTGCTACCCGTTCGCGAGGACGGGGAGGTGGTGGGCATGCTGACTGATCGGGATATCGTGACGCGTGCGGTATCGCCAGGAGCGTCGCCCGAGGAAACGATAGAAGGGATCGCCAGTGGCGAACCGGGCTGCTGCTACGAAGACGACGACGTCCAGGCCGTCAAGGACAGGATGGCGGACGCGCAAGTCCGCCGGATTCCGGTCGTCGATCCTTGCCACGCGCTCCGACGACGAAATTTCTTCAACGCTGGGGGCGATTTCCACGCCTTGCGAACCGGAGCGCTAAAGCGGCTATACGTGCCGGGCATTCAACAGCCAGCCATTCGACGGGTGCCGGCGTCGGCTGATCTATCCCCGGCGTACGTAGTGATCGGATACAACGTGGCGCCCGTCGATCCATGCGATCGCGAGTTCCGTCGCCTGGACGTGAGCGTCGTTCGGCTCCGCGAAATCGCCGTCGACGCCCAGCGTCCGCGTTTCGCCTGTCTGGTCGGTCACGATGGCTGACGCCCGATAGCGATCGCTGGGCCCGGGAGTGACGACTGATCGGATCAGCAAACCGCGGTACTTGGTAACGTGATCGGTTTTCATAGAGTCTCCCGGGAGAAAGTCTCGTTCACGAAGCACTGTCGTCGTCGCGCGCGTCGCGCACCTGTAGCACACCAGCCTCGATGCGCACCGGAAACACTGCGACGTCTTCGTAGGCCGGCGGAGCCAGCACCTTGCCGGTCCTGATACAAAAACGGGCGCCATGGCGAGGACACACCACTTGGTCATCCTCGACGGCACCGCCAGTCAGGATGCCGCCGTCGTGCGGACAGCAATCTTCGATCGCGTAGCAGACGCCATCGAGATTGAACACCGCAACCTGTGTGCCATCCACGTCTACGCTGCGCACCGAACCAGGCGGGAAATCCGTCATCGCCGCGACATCGACCCAGTCTGCCATGTCAAAGCATCCCCAATTGCAGACGGGCGGCTTCCGACATCCGCTCTTTCGTCCACGGCGGTTCCCACACCAGCTCGACCCGTACCGTATTGACGCCTGCCACCGAATAGACGACATCTTCGATCGTCGCCGGAAAGCTCTGCGAGACCGGACAGCCCGGCGCCGTTAGCGTCATGCGAATGGACACGCTGCCCGTATCGCCGTCGACGTCCAGACCGTACACCAGCCCCAGATCGTAGATGTTCACCGGAATTTCCGGGTCGAACACCGTACGCAGCGCGTCGATCACGCGCGAGCGCAGGTCGGGGTCACTGGGCTCCGGCCCGTCTTCCCGTTTCAGCCAGTCGAATGCGCTCATCGTGTTCACCTCGTTTCCTCCACTACATCATTCCGTCGAGATGGTGCCGCACTCGTCATGCAGCGCCGCATGGAGCGTGTGCCATGCGAGCGTCGCGCACTTCACGCGCGCGGGGAATTCGCGTACACCCGAGAACACGGCGAGCTTGCCGAGCTGCGAAGACGCGCCCGCTGGCGGCGCCGTCATCATCATGTCGTGAAACGCCCCGAAGAGCGCCTCCATTTCCGATTCCGTGCGCCCCTTAAGCGCTTCGGTCATCAGCGAGGCCGAGGCAATAGCAATCGCACAACCTACTCCCTCGAACCCAACGTCCGTCACGACGCCATCCTCGATGCGCAGATACAACGTGATGCGGTCTCCGCACAAGGGGTTATAGCCCTCCGCCTTGTGATTCGCATCCGGCAGCCGCCGACGGTTTCTCGGTCTCCGGTAGTGGTCGAAAATCACTTCCTGGTACAGGTCGCGCAGACTGCTCATTGCCCAAATACCTCCTGCACGTGCGCCATTGCCTTGACGAGTGCCTCCACGTCGGCCCGCGTGTTGTACAACGCGAACGACGCGCGCACGGTTGCCGGCACGCCGAAGCGCTCCATGACGGGCATCGCGCAATGATGCCCGGCGCGCACCGCGACGCCGTGCTGATCGAGAATCGTACCGACGTCGTGTGCATGCACGTGGTCGAGCACGAACGACAGAATGGCTGCCTTTTCGGTTGCGGTACCGATCAGCCGCAGATGTGGCACCGCACGCATTGCATCGGTCGCATACGCGAGCAGCCCGGCCTCATGTGCGCCGATCGTTTCGGTGCCGATTGCACTCACATAGTCGAGCGCCACCGCGAGCGCGATCGCACCGCAAATGTCCGGTGTGCCCGCCTCGAACTTCCAGGGAATGGCGTTGTAGATGGTCTTGTCGAACGTCACCGAGCGGATCATGTCGCCACCGCCCTGCCACGGTTCCATCGCCTGCAGTGTGTCCGCCTTGGCGTACAGCACGCCGATTCCCGTCGGCCCATACGCCTTGTGCCCGGAGAACGCATAGAAATCGCAATCGAGCGCACGCACGTCGACACGCAGATGTGCAACCGCCTGCGCGCCGTCGATCAGCACGGGCACGTCGCGCGCGTGCGCGACCTCGATCATCCGCGCGACCGGGTTGATCGTACCGAGCGCGTTCGATACATGCGTGATCGCCACGATACGCGTACGCTCGCCGATCATCTGTCGGTAGGCATCGACATCGAGCGCGCCGCTGTCATCGATCGGCACGACCTTCAACACCGCGCCCGTCTGCTCGCATACGAGTTGCCACGGCACGATGTTCGAGTGATGTTCCATCGCGCTGATCAGGATCTCGTCGCCGGGCTTCGCGAGAGGACGCACATAACTCTGCGCAACCAGGTTGATCGCCTCCGTCGTGCCGCGCACGTAGACGATTTCCTCCGCGCGCGCCGCATTGATGAAGCGCGCAATCCGTTCGCGCGCAGCTTCGTACGCGTTCGTGGCGCGCTGCGACAACTCGTGCACGCCGCGATGTACGTTCGCATTCGTATGCTCGTAATAATCGCGCTGCGCGTCGATCACGGCCGAAGGCTTCTGGGTCGTCGCGCCGTTGTCGAGATACACCAGTGGGTTGCCGTGTATCAGCTCGCGAAGAATCGGGAAGTCGCTTCGCCAACGCGCCACCGTATCGTCGTCCGGGATCATCACAGGTTCGATCGGTTTCATACCAGTCCCCGAATGCGCTCGCCTTCCGGCGTGCGCGCGAGCAGCATTTGCGTCAGTTTGTGGCGCACCGCCTCGATGCTCACGTGCTCCACACTGCTGCGCGCAAACGCCCAGATCAGCAAAGCCCGCGCAACCCGTTCGTCGATGCCGCGTGAGCGCAGATAGAACAGCTGGTTCTCGTCAAGCTGGCCTACGGTTGCGCCATGCGTGCACTTGACGTCGTCGGCGTGGATCTCCAGTTGCGGCTTCGTGTCGATCTGCGCATCGCGCGACAGCAGAAGATTGAAGTTCGACTGATGCGTGTCGGTCTTCTGCGCGTGACGGTGCACGATCACGTTGCCGTTGAATACGCCATGTGACGCACCGTCGAGCACGCCGCGGTAGTGCTCGCGGCTCGATCCAGCCGGTTTCTCGTGATCGATGCGCGTGTGATGATCGACATGCTGCCTCGCGGTCGCGACATACAGCCCGTTCAGCTCGGCGCGGGCATCCACGGCCTGCAGCCGTGTGCCGATCTGCGTACGAGAGAGTGCGCCACCGAGTGCGAACGAGTGCGACGTGAAGCGGCTCGCACGCTGTTGCGAGGCATCGACATGCGCAATATGGAACGCGCTGCGTGCTTCATGGTGGACGCGGCAATGCTGCACGTCGGCCTCGTCGCCTGCCGCGATCCTGGTGACGGAATTGACCAGATACGCGTCGTCGGAGAAACCGGCAAACTGCTCGACGATCGAGCACCGCGAGCGATCCTCCGCCAGCACCGTGTTGAAAGGATGTACCGCGAGACCCGCCTCGTCGGTGAGGAACAGCATGACGAGCGGCCCATCGATCGCACAGTCCGGCGGCAACAGGACCACGTAACCGTCGCTCAGAAACGCTGTGTTCAGGGCCGCGAAGCCATCGTGCGGTGCCTGGTGCTCAATGACGGCCTTCAGGCGCTCCGGTATCTCCCGGATGGCCCGCGTGAGACTGCCGACAAATGCGCCGTGCGGCAAAGACGGCATGCGCGACAGCTTCGGCATATGGCGGCCGTTGACGAACACGAGCCGACCCGCCGTCCTGTAGGGCACGAGATCGTCGACGATGCGCTCGACGTCCAGGTCGTCGCTGGGCCGCGGCGTGAAATGCCATGACCGCTTAGCGATGGTCGCCACATTCGTGTACTTCCAGTCTTCGAGCCGAGTGGTGGGAAAGCCAAGCCCTTCGAATTTTTCGAACGCCTCGCGCCTCGCGCTGCGCAACCACGGAAGTTCCGCACCGGGCAGCGTGCTCGACAGGGTCTGGAAAGCCTGATGGAGGTACTCGAGCGTCGGTTCACTCATTTGACGTCTACTCCTCGCGATCTCACGTATGACCGCCTCGTGTCAGTACGGGTCGGGTGGGCCGGAATGCGGCCCGTTCGGCGCATCCTCACCGAGCCATCCATAACCCTTGCGCTCCAGTTCTAGTGCCAGCTCGCGCGTTCCGGATTTTGCAATACGCCCCTTTGAAAGCACGTGCACGCAGTCAGGCACCACGTATTCGAGCAGACGCTGGTAGTGCGTGACCAGGACGATTGCGCGGTCCGGGTGGCGCATCTGATTGACGCCTCGCGCAACCACTTGCAGCGCATCGATATCGAGGCCCGAATCGGTTTCGTCGAGAATCCCGAGGCGCGGCTCCAGCACCGCCATCTGCAGCACCTCGTTGCGCTTTTTCTCGCCCCCTGAAAACCCTTCGTTGACCGCGCGATGCAGCAGGCTTTCGTCCATCTGCATAAGCGCCATTTTCTCCTTCACCAGTTGCAGGAATTCCATTGCATCCAGTTCGGGTTCGCCGCGGTGCGTACGCTGTGCGTTCAGCGCGGCCTTCAGCAGATACACGTTGCTGACACCCGGTATTTCGACGGGGTATTGAAACGCGAGAAAAAGCCCTTCGCGTGCACGCTCCTCCGGCGCGAGCGAGAGCAGGTCACGGCCCGCATACCGCACGCTGCCACCTGTTACGCGGTAATGCTGATGGCCCGCCAGCACGTTGGCAAGCGTGCTCTTGCCCGAACCGTTCGGCCCCATGATGGCGTGCACCTCGCCCGCGTTCACACGCAGATCGACCCCGCGCAGGATCGGCTTGCCTTCTACTTCAACGCTCAGTTTGCTGATTTCTAGCATGACCGTTGTCCCTGTCAGCCCGTGCTGCCTTCAAGACTCACGCCGAGCAGCTTTTGTGCTTCGACGGCGAACTCCATGGGCAGCTCCTTGAGGACCTCCCTGCAAAAGCCGTTGACGATCATCGACACCGCTTCTTCCTCCGAAAGGCCTCGCTGTCGGCAGTAGAAGAGCTGGTCCTCGTCGATGCGCGACGTCGATGCCTCGTGCTCGACCTTCGCGGTGGGGTTTTTCACCTCGATATACGGAACCGTGAGTGCACTGCATCGATCGCCGAGCAGCAGCGAATCGCACTGCGTGTAGTTGCGCGCGTCCTCCGCCGAGCGGGCAATTTTCACTAGCCCACGATAGGCGTTCCTGCCGTGGCCGGCGGAAATGCCCTTCGACAGGATCGTGCTGCGCGTATTGCGACCCAGATGCGTCATCTTCGTGCCGGTGTCAGCCTGCTGATAATTGTTGGTGAGCGCCACCGAATAGAATTCGCCGACTGAGTTGTCGCCTTGCAGGATCACGCTCGGGTATTTCCACGTGATGGCGGAGCCTGTTTCGACCTGCGTCCACGAAATCTTCGAGTCTGCTTCACGGCAATCGCCACGCTTGGTCACGAAGTTATAGATGCCGCCGCGCCCGTGCGCATCGCCCGGATACCAGTTCTGCACCGTCGAGTAGCGGATTTGCGCACCCTCCAGCGCGACCAGTTCCACCACGGCAGCATGCAACTGGTTCTCGTCGCGCATCGGCGCGGTACAACCCTCCAGGTAACTGACGTAGGCTCCCTTGTCCGCGATGATCAGCGTTCGCTCGAACTGTCCCGTGTTTTGCGCGTTGATGCGGAAGTACGTGGAAAGTTCGATCGGGCAACGCACGCCCGGCGGGATATAGCAGAACGAGCCGTCGCTAAAGACCGCGGAGTTCAGTGCAGCGAAAAAGTTGTCGGTATGCGGCACCACTGAGCCGAGGTATTGCCGCACCAGTTCAGGATGAGTCTGCACCGCTTCCGAAAACGGACAGAACACGATGCCGAGCGCGCCAAGCTTTTCGCGAAACGTCGTCGCGACCGACACGCTATCGAACACCGCATCCACCGCGACGCCCGCGAGCATCTCGCGCTCTTCGAGCGGAACGCCGAGTTTCTCATACGTGCGCAGCAGTTCCGGATCGACATCCTGCAGACTCTTCGGGCGATCCTTCGGACCAATCGGCGCCGAATAATACGCAATGTCCTGATAGTCGATAGGTGGGTGCTCAACCGATGCCCAATGAGGCTCGTTCATGGTCAGCCAGTGCCGGTAAGCCGAGAGGCGCCAGGCGAGCATGAAGTCGGGTTCACTCTTCTTTGCTGAAATCAGACGGATGACATCTTCAGACACGCCGCGCGGCAACGTGTCCGACTTTACATCGGTCACGAATCCGTGGCGGTATTCGCTCCGGATCAGCTCGTCGATTCTCGATACACTTGAACTCATGCAGACCTCCGCTTTCAGCGTTGCGGCGGCCGGATCGCGCGTTTGGGGCGATCCCGGAATCAAGTGTGCTTAGCGGCTTGCCGGCTGTCCTGATCGCTGCGATCGCGTCAAACAGCGTGTTCCGTCTGGCGACTGCCGTAGCCAATAGCGGATACGAGTGCTTCGGCGAGTCGGCCAGTACTCTGCACGGTGTCCGGATCGCGTGCCAGGGTGATCGCGGTCACCGTGACATGGTCGGCAAGCTTGCTCATGCGCAACATGATTGAGCCTCCGCGAACCGTACCTGTTTGGTCTGGTTTCATATCCAACCCTAGCACCCGGTCGCCGCTGATAAAAGAAAGACATCACTGCGGGTGTACGTTCTCGCTGCTGTTCGCCAATTCGGCCTTGTCGCAGCTTGCGCCGAGGTATGAGGATTGCTGAGCTTGAACTCTCGCGAAGGTGTCATAGACTCAACGAGCTGTCCATCGGCTCGACCGCATGCGGTGTGACGCATCTGCGCCCAGCTGGAGGAGCAAACCACCCTTTCAAGGTCCACTTACAGGAGACGGAACCATGGCCCAGCTCGTCGCGCTTTACAAGAAACCAATCGATACCAAGGCGTTCGATGACTATTACGCGTCGACCCACGCGCCACTGGCGAAGACTTTGCCGGGCCTGAAAAGTTACGAGATCAGTGCGGGGCCGGTGGTGTTGGCGCAAGGCGACTCGCCTTACCATCTCGTCGCCATGCTTCGTTTCGACTCGGTCGACGCTATCAAGTCGGCCTTTGACTCGCCCGCAGGACAGGCGACTGCGGCAGATCTCGGCAACTTCGCGCAGGCAGGTGTAGATCTTCTGATCTTTGACACCAGAGAAGCGTAATGCGCGCGACCCTGGCGTAGTCGAATGCCGGTGCCGGAGCGGATCACGCGTCGAGGCGAATTACCGTGAACAACGTTCCAAAGCAGCTACTGCTCTCTGGGTCGCTTCGACGATTTCCACGCACTCTGCGTGATAACGGGTGTGCTCGATCGTCGAACACTCACCGGCGCGGTTCACTTGCGCAAGATCGGCGCGAGCTTTTTCCAGCGCTGCCGACGGTGACCCATTGTCCGCAATCAGCTTCGCCAGATCGAAGACGGTGCCGGAAGACAGTTCCACGTATGCCGGGCAAGCCGCGCTGGCGGCGCCGCTGTACATCGAGAACCCGGCAATAGCGGATACGACGAGTCGTGCGACGCTTTTAGTCAAATTACTCATGGCAACATCCTGTTTGCCCCCTACCCGGGCCCAAGCCGATTCGTGTGTTGTTTTTATAACTCCAGCGTCCACGAAACGGCCGCAAAAATAGCCCTGTCAGTGCCGAAATTCCCCGCAAGCTTGCGCCTCACTTCCATCCTGGCGCTGCGTGCCTGCCGCATCCTGCATTCCCGCTCCAAGTCTATGAGATGGAAGACAGGGCGCGAACGCATCGCAAACCCGCTATCAACGGACTAAAGCTTACTCGGACACAGGGCTGTGCAGGGGAATCGGGTCGCTGGAATGTTGCGATGACGCCCGACGTACACCGCGTCTTCGGCTGCTTCGTCCCAGATGGCGACGGGAAAGCAGTCGAAACTTGCGTCGCGATGCTGGTAGGCGGTCGCGGACCCGGCAACGCGGGCAATCGCTCCCCGCAGCTGTAACGCCAGCGGCGATGACAGCGAAGGCGGACGCGACCGGGCGGTTCACTTTTTCGCTAGCAGCCAATTCCGCGCCTCCGAACCCTGGGGAATCTACCGAATACTTCGCGCTTGCGTTGTCAGGGTGCCTGATATCAAATACGGAACTATCACGACGGACGGAAGGGCGCGTCTTTCAGGACGCGCTTAATTTTAACCATAGTATCAGCCTACCTGATATTGGGTTGCCGCGTTCATGCCGCTGCGCCGGCCCGAGCGAAAGACTGAGTCGTACCCAAGATCCACAACCGCAGTTCAACACAAAAAACAAACAACAGGTCCGGAGATATCACCATGCAATTGAAGTCGACTCACGTCCTCATGTTCGGTGCGCTCTGCGCGATGAGCGCAGGAGCCCTGGCGCAATCGAGCGTCACGTTGTACGGCATCGTTGACACAGGGATCGAGTATGTCTCGCACGCCAACGCGAACGGCGACAGTGTCGTTCGCATGCCGTCCGTTACCGGAGAGTTCCCGTCGCGCTGGGGGCTGCGTGGCAACGAAGATCTAGGCGGCGGCTACAGCGCTGTCTTCACACTCGAAAGCGGCTTCAACATGCGCGATGGCAGTTCTGGACAGGGCGGCCGTCTGTTTGGACGCCAGGCGTTCATCGGCGTGAAGAGCCCGTATGGGACGCTCGCGTTCGGCCGTCAGTACACGATGACCTATCTCGCGATTCAGGGCGCCGACATCATCGGTCCGGACATTTACGGCATGGGCTCGCTGGATGCCTATGTGCCCAACGCGCGCACCGACAACTCGATCACCTATCTCGGCTCGTACAAAGGCTTTACGTTGGGCGTGGGTTATTCATTCGGACGGGACGCGGCGGGTACCGGCAACTCGCCGGGACAAGGAACCTGTACCGGCTCCGTTCCGGGCCATGCCACGGAATGCCGCGACTGGTCCGCAATGCTCAAGTACGACTCGCAATATTTCGGCGCTGCCGCGTCGTACGAGGAGCAACGCGGCGGCGCGACCGCAGCCGCCAACTTCTTCGACGGTGTTGCGCCAATACCTCTGATCAACGCCGCGGACAAGGACGCCCGGACGCAACTGAGCGCCTATGCGCAGTACGCAGGCGCGAAGATCGGCGCAGGCTGGATTGGACGCCGCGTAGTGACCCAGTCGCCGGCCGTACCCAATATCCGTTCGGACCTGTTCTTCCTCGGCGCTTCGTACATGGTCACGCCTGCATTCCTGCTCGATGGCGAAGTGTTTCGCATCATCAATAGCGACCAAGATACTCGCGCAACGATGGGAACGTTACGCACCACCTATCTGCTGAGCAAGCGTTCGTCGGTCTACGCGCAGGCTGCGTATCTGGCGAATAGTGCGAAGGCGCGCTATTCGGTCAGTGGCGGCGGTAGCGGGACCACGCCGGGCGCGGGCATGGGTCAAACGGGCGTGATGGTCGGCATCAAACACATGTTCTGATACGGGTCGAAAATGAAACGAACTTCAATTGCTGTGTGCGTATCGGCCGTGTCCGCGATGCTGACGGCTTGCGGCGGCGGTTCCGACTCTCTATCCACCAGTGCGACGCAATTGCCTCGGCTCTCCGCCGCACAACCCGCGACGCTGTCGGGAGACTGCGCCGCGCTCGCCGCCAGGTTGACGTTTGCCAACGCGACCTTCACCTCCGTCACCGACGTGCCGGCCGGAACGCTCACGGTGGCGGGAAAGTCCGTCCCCGAACATTGCGTGATCGAAGGGAAAATGAATCAACGCACGAGCGCCGTTGACGGCCAGACTTATGCGATCGGTTTTGAAATGCGGCTGCCAATCGCGTGGAATGGCCGCTTTTTCTATCAGGCCAACGGTGGTCTCGACGGCAATGTGACGCCGGCGACGGGGGTGCTCAGTGGCGGGGGCCCGCTGAACAACGCGCTGAACATGGGTTTCGCCGTGATCAGTTCGGATGCAGGTCATTCCGGGTCGCAAAACCCGTTGTTCGGTCTCGATCCGCAGGCGCGTCTCGACTATGGCTATAACGCCGTCGCTACGCTCACGCCGATGGCCAAGCAGGTGATCAGGTTGGCCTATGGCAAGGGCCCCGACCGCAGCTACTTCGAAGGCTGCTCGAACGGCGGCCGACATGCGATGGTGGCCGCAGCCAGGTCTTTCGCGGATTACGACGGCATCATTGCCGGTGACCCCGGCTTTCATTTACCCAAGGCGGCGATCGGAGAGTTGTGGAGCGCGCAACAGCTCGCTACCGTCGCGACCGCGACGACCTCGTCGGGCATTGCCGATATCACCACCGGCTTGACGACCACTGAAAGGCAACTGATCGCATCGAAGATCATCGCGAAGTGTGATGCGCTCGATGGCGTGGCGGACGGAATGGTCCAGGACATCAAAGCGTGCCAGGCAAACTTCAATCTGGCCACTGACGTACCGACGTGTTCGGGCAATGCGCGCGACGGCACCTGTCTTACGGCGGCTCAAAAGCAGGCCGTTGGAAATATTTTCTCTGGGGCGAAAAACAGCGCCGGGACGGCGCTCTATGCGAGCTTTCCGTACGACGTAGGTATCAACGGATCAGGCTGGGCCGCGTGGAAGCAAGGCAATTCCATCAGCCTCGATCCGGCCGCGGCAGCCTTCGTATTTACCTCGCCGCCGCAAAGCGCTTCGGTCCTGGGTTCGATGGGCACCTACGGTCTGAACTTCAGCATGGACAGTGATGCGCCGAAGATCTTCGCCACGAGCGGCGTCTATTCCGAGTCTTCGTGGTCATTCATGACCCCGCCGAACGAGACCGATCTGAGCGGTCTGCGTAGCCGGGGCGCGAAATTGATCGTCTATCATGGAACGAGCGATCCGGTGTTCTCGTCGAACGATACGACCGACTGGTATCAGCGCCTCTCGACGGCTAGTGGCGGAGACGCAAGCAATTTCGCGCGGCTCTTTACGGTAGCAGGGATGAACCACTGCAGCGGCGGTCCGACGGCCGATCAGTTCGACATGCTGACGCCCATGGTGGCATGGGTCGAGCAAGGGCAAGCCCCGAACCGGGTCATCGCGACGGCTCGCGACACCAGCAACGCGATTCCGAATGCCGAAGTGCCAGCTAGCTGGGGTGCCGGGCGCACGCGTCCGCTCTGCGCGTATCCGAAGGTGGCCCGATACACCAGCGGCGACGTGAACTCGGCAAGCAGTTTCACTTGCAGCTAGGGCACTGACCGTGCGAGGGGAACCGGCGCACTCGGCTCCGGCCGATGCGTCGTCCCGTCCGTGCGGAACGCGCCATGCTGCTCCTCGCACATACCTCTGTCCGCGATCATCGGGCGTGCGTTTGCGCGCCCGCACCGGAGCGCTGCCATGAAAACGCGCGAGTACAAGATCGGTTCGCCGTGGTATCAGGCCATCGGCGCGACGCTACGCCGGGCCGTCCCATCGGGGCTGCTGTCCGGCTGTCTGTCGGCGGCGACGGCCTCGGCGGCATCCACTGACGCATCGGGCAGCCCGCTCGCACCGATCAATGCGGTCACCCACTGCATGTGGCCGCAACGCGCGCTGCGCGAACGCGGCTTCAGCATCCGCCATACGGTGACCGGCTTCGCGATCCATCAGGCGGCCGCCATCTTCTGGGCAATGCTGTTCGAGCAACTCGTTGACCGGATGGCCGGCCCTGTGCCGTCACGACGGCCGGGCGCCGCCGCGCTAGCCGCCGCCGCCACCGTGGCAAGCGCGTATGTGGTCGACTACAAGGTGGTGCCCAACCGGCTCACGCCTGGATTCGAGGCGCACCTGTCGCGTCGCTCGCTCGGCAACGTCTACCTGGTGCTCGGCGCCGGCCTGCTCGCGGCCGCGCTGCTGCGACGACCCGATCGATGAAGACTGCGCGCGCAAAAAAAGCGACCAGCCTTTGACCGGCATGGTCGCTGCAAGCGCATTTGAGAACGCTGTCCCCACGAGTCCAAGCGGAGGACAAATCCAGTATAGGAAACACGTCCGACCCGCAGGCTGTCCGTAAGCCCTGCGCCGCGGACAGTTGTCTCCGCGAAACGCGTCTCGCACTATCGTCACGCCATCTGCTCCGCCGGCACCGCCACCGACCGGCCCGCGAGCCGTTCGAATTCGTCGACGTCGTGGCTGCAAAAAATCCTCAATCCGGGACTCGCACGCTTCGCCAGATCGCGCAGTCGGCGCTGGTTGTACAGCCGTGCCGCGCGGTCCTTTTCGAGCATCCACTGATAGAAGCGTAAGCCGGGCGCGCAATGCGGACGCACCGGGTCGAGCTCGGCGTTGTCGAAATAGGCGTCGCCCGCGAGCAGCAACCAGCCGCCGTCGCCGTTCACCGCGACGCCCGCGTGACCATAGGTATGGCCTCGCAACGGCACGAGTGCGATCTCGCTCGCGAGCTCCTCGATCGGATGCACCTTCGCGAAGCCTTCCCAGCGCTCCGTGTACTGCGGCGAATGCACGCGCCACATGTTCTGATACGACCACTGCTGCGGCCTGAAGCGCTGCCGGTCGAGCCAGGTCTTTTGCTGTGCCGCGTACTGACGCTCGCTCGCGAGCATGTGCACCGTTGCGTGCGGAAAGTCGTCGAGACCGCCTGCGTGGTCGAAATCGAGGTGCGTCATCACGATGTGCCGCACGTCGGCCGGGTCGAAGCCGAGCCGCTCGATCTGCCTGATCGCCGTCATTTCATTCCGGAACTCGGGCTTCAGCAGCCTCAGAAAGAATTTGCCGAGGCGCGAATACGGATCGGCGACATCGCGCAGACCGAAACCGGTATCGACGAGCACGAGCCCCGCCGGACTTTCGACGAGCAGACAATGGCAGGCCAGATGCCCGCGGCGGATCAACGATTCGGGTTGCCCGTTGAACAGCATGCCGCACAACGGGCAGGTCGAAATGCAGTTCAGATGGTGCACTTTCATGCCGCACTCCCCGTCTCGGTGACTGCATTCCTGCTGGTCGTTTCCGTGGCAGCCGTCGCGCGGCACTTTCGGTATGCGTCATTCAGCGAACAGATCCGGCCCGAACACCTCGTAGTGAATTTTCGACTCGTGAATGTCCAGGTTTTTCAATGCGTCGTGCTGCAGCCGCATGAAAGGAACCGGACCGCAGATGTAGTAGTCGGCGTCGGGCAACAGGATCTCGTCTCGCAGCTTGCTCAGGTCGATGAAACCGGCGTTGTCGTAGTCGCGGCCCTGCACGTCGGTATCGAGCGGCGCGTCGTAGAACACGATCGCGCGGAAGTTCGGCTGGGTGGCGGCGGTCTGCTGCAGACGGTCGCGCATCGCGTGCACCGCGCCGTTGCGTGCACCATGAATGAACACCACGCGCCGCTGCGGGTCCTGAATCGCGCGCTTCAACATGCTGACCATCGGCGTCAGACCGACGCCGCCGCTGATCAGTACGATCGGCGTCTTCGCATGGACATCGATGTAGAACGTACCGTACGGCGCCGCCAGCTTCACCTCGTCGCCGACGTTCACGTGATCGTGCAGCAGCGACGACACATAGCCGGCCGGCCGCCCGGCCTCGCCGTTCTCGCGCTTGACCGAGATCCGATAGCTATGGCCGTTCGGCACGTCGGACAGGCTGTATTGCCGGATCTGCTGCAGGCCGAGCGCGGGCACGTCGACCGCGATACCGATGTACTGTCCCGGCGAAGTTGGCGACCGGCTGTCCATCCTTCGGTTCGAGGATGAACGACGTGATCACGCTGCTCTCGGGCCGCTTCTCCTTGACGACGAAGGTGCGCCATCCGGTCCAGCCGCCTAGCTGCGCCGCGCGGGTTTCGCGCAATTCGGACTCCATGCCCATCAGCACGTCCGCGAGATTGCCGTATGCCTGCGCCCACGCGGAGATGATGTCGTCGGTCGCGGCGTCGCCGAGCACGTCCTTGATCGCGCCGAGCAGATGTTCGCCGACGATCGGATAGTGCTGCGCTTTCACGTCGAGGCTCGCGTGCTTGTTGGCGATATTGCGCAGCACCGCGGCGAGACTGCTGGGGTCCTCGATGTTCTCGGCATACGCGTACACCGCGCGCGCAAGCGCTTCCTGCTGCTGCCCCTGCTCCTGATGCGCCATGTTGAAAACGTTTTTCAGTTCGGGATGCGCTTCGAAGAGCCGTCTATAGAAACGTTGAATGATCGTATAGCCGTGCGCGGCCAGAACCGGGGCCGTCGCTTTTACGATGTCCCTGGTTTTCTGCGTCAGCATTTCTTTCCTCCTGCAGTAGGACGACTGGTTACCTCGCTCGTGCGCGCAGCTCGAAAAAGTGTCGATGCCGCAGCGCGGGTATTTGAGTCGAGTGCCTCGCTCACATGCAAGTTCCAGGGGCATTCGCCCGCTGCTTCAAGCCCATCCAGGCGACCATGCTGCTCCAACCGATGCCGGCTGTCCATATGCCGAAGGCCACGGACATGCCGATGACGATAGCGCGCGGCATGAGATAGGCGCCATCGGCCACCGCGCACGCCATCGCGGGCCGGCCAACGACGCGCTGCGAGCCGGCCAGGAATGCGGCATGCGAGGCGATCCACGCGCCGCTCGCGACGAACGGCGCTCCGCATGCGTGGCACGGCGGATGGAAGACCCAAGTACCAACTCCAATGGAGGTCACGATGTTCATGCACAACAAACGGCTGCAATACACGGTTCGCGTCGGCACGACCAATCCCGGGCTCGCGAATCTGATGCTGGAGCAGTTCGGCGGTCCGCAAGGCGAACTGGCCGCCGCGATGCGCTACTTCACCCAGGCCGTTGCGGAAGAAGACCCCGGGCGCAAGGACATGCTGTTCGATATCGCCACCGAAGAGCTGAGCCATCTCGAGATCATCGGCTCGATCGTCGCGATGTTGAATCGCGGCGCGAAAGGGGAACTCGCCGAAGCGGTCGAGCAGCAAGCCGAGCTTTATCGCAAGCTCAACGGCGCGGGCAACGACAGTCACCTGACCCAGGTGCTATACGGCGGCGGACCGCCGCTGACGAACTCCGGCGGCGTCCCGTGGAGTGCCGCGTACATCGACACGATCGGCGAGCCGACCGCGGACCTGCGCTCGAACATCGCGGCCGAAGCGCGCGCGAAGATCATCTATGAACGGCTGATCAACGTCACCGACGATGCCGGCGTGCGCGAGGCGCTCGGCTTTCTGATGACCCGCGAAGTCGCGCATCAGAAGTCGTTCGAGAAGGCGCTGTATGCGATCACGCCGAGTTTCCCGCCGGGCAAGCTGCCGCCGAGACAGGAATTCGCGAGCGTCTACTACAAGATGTCGCACGACGGAGCGGTGATCAACACACCGTGGAACAGCGGCACCGGTCTCACGATACAGACGGGTGAACCCGCGGTGGATGGCGGCGACGGCAGTGCGTCGGTGGGCCTCGAAGCGCAACAGGAAACCGCGGTCACCGCGATGGCCACGCGTCTGCGATCCGACCCGTCGAGCGATCCGACGACCGGTGCCGAAATAGGCAGCGAAGTCCCGCGCAACCAATGAGGTCGGCTGATCGCTGGAAGGCGCTGCCGCGTGTTTCGTCGATGCGCGCAGCGCCGCGTCGCGGTTGGGATCGCGCCTCGCGGAGTTTTGCCACTCCCGCGCATCGACGGCGCGAGGGCAGACTCGTCGGACGTCAGGCATTTCCCACCTTCTTCAACCGTCATTCACATTGAATAACGCCACGCGGAGTCGGTCGCGAATGGGCTCATTCGAATTCGCGCAAAGGCGTTGGCGCACCTCGCGGCGCGGCTGTCCACAATGTCAGCGTTTCGGACACGCGCCCCGATGCACTTTTTTACGGACGCCAGCGTATGCTGTTTCCGGCGTTTTCCGACACGTCGACAGGCCGGTACGACTTACCGCCGACAACGTCAAAACCGTCCGTTCCGTGAAAAATTGACCGCTCCAGGAAGGATCATGCTGAGCCCTCATGAATTTGCGGTGTTGATGCTGGTGAAGGCATCGCCGGAGTGCACCGATATAGAGCGCGAAGAATTCAACGCGGTGCTCGGGCGCCAACTGGTCGCGCTCGAAAGCACACCGTCAGGCGCGCATCGACCGCGCGTGACGAACCACGGCGAATCGTTGCTTCAGACCCTGATGCGAAAACGTTGAGGCGGTACAGGCCCCTGGAGCGAACGACGCGGTATGGTCGCAACGCTGACTCACGACAACGACTAACAACAAATCGGAGAGAACCTGTGCATGCCGCGCGCAACTATAACGACGCTGCCAACGAACTGAAGCACATCAGCACGATGGTGCAGCGCCTTGAACAACTCGTTCAACGCGACCGCGTCGACTGGCAGGGCACGGTAGTTGCGACGCCCGCTTACTGGCGCGCGCGCATCGAGGCCAATGCCGAACTGCCGCCGGCGCTGCAACCGCAAGCGCGCCTGCTGCTCGCGCGGCTCGCTACCCTCGAAGCACGCAGCGAGCGCCGTGGCCGTCGCGCATGATCGTCGCGCACCGGCGCGATCACACACTTACGCGACGAAGGACATGATGATGATGCGGACCTACGAATACCACGGGTTCACGATCGAGGTGACCGTCGAGGCGGATTTCACGTTGCGCCCCGCCGGGCGCGCGGCGGTACGCACGCGGTATGCGGCGGTGGTTCACATCTATCAGGCGGGTGCCGCGGTTGCCACGTTCTCGCCGCTGCGCTTCGACATTGCCGGCGGACGGCCGTTCGACACCGAAGCCGATGCGTTGATGGGCGGATATAGCGCGGCGCGCCGAATCGTCGACGACCTGTTCGCCCGTGCGGCGGATGCCGCGGACTCTGCGTTGAGCGCCCTCTCGAACAGCAAAGAACTCCGCTAGCGAGGCGCCGGCATCCGATTGACCGATTGTCGGGCATCGGGAATGGCGCATGCGGTATCCGCGAGCACCCTTTCAGTGGAGAAACGCCATGTCCAATGACGCCTCATCGTTGTCGCCGTCGATTACGTCGATGATCCGCCTCGACCATATGCACGTGCTCGCCGCTTCGCACCGATACCACGCGTCCACGCCATGGTGGCGAAAGCGCGCGATCGTCAACGGCGTATGCGATGCGCTTGAAATCCACGCGCAACTAGAGGAAGAAATTTTCTACCCGGCGCTAGACCGCGCGATGGGCAACGACGAGACATTGACGAAAAGTCGTTCCGAGCACGTCGAGATGCGCGCGACGATCGCGAAGCTGCGCGCAATGGGCCCCGAAAATGCCGCCTACGACGGGCTGTTTCTTCAACTGATCCGCGAAGTCGCCCATCACGTCGCCGACGAGGAAACCATCCTGCTGCCCGACGCCGAGCGCGTGCTGAAAAACGAACTGCAGTCGCTCGGCGCCGCGATGACGCGCCGCCGGATGCAGTTGCTCGGAGAGCGTCCGATGAACATTGCGATGAATGCGGCGGGCACGTTTCCGATCGCCACGCTGCTGCTGGGATCGACCTTATTGCTCGCGTTGCGGCGCAGCCTGCCGAGGTCGCGTCGCGCGGCACGGACGCAGCGTCAATATGACTAGCGGATGCGCGAACGACTGGCGCAAGCGGGCATCAACGATTCGCGCCGGGCGCCGCCGGCGTCCGCGCGCCCCGCTGTTTCGTCCTGTCGAGCGTGCCCGGCTCGACGAGCGTGGCGGCGACGCGGCGCGCATTCTCGGCCGCGATGTCCTGCGCGTCGCCCCACGACACGTGGCCACACGTGCCGCGTCGCTCGAAGACCGTGCCATGTCCGCCGCCGCGCTCGGTCACGAGCACGATCCATTGAAAGGCACCTTCAGAATCCCTGATGACGGTCCAGCTTACGAGGAAGTCGGCCATCTCTATCGCCTGCACACGCATGTTCGGCTCCTTCGGTCCGTTGCATCGGCCCGCTTTGACCGGAGATGCGCATAGCGCGTGCCTGGCGGGCAATGCGCGCGGGGCGCGTTGCAATCCCCGCCTCACTGCCGCTGCTGCGGATCGGCGTCGGATTGACGCCGGTCGGGCTCGTCGCGACTTTGCGGCGAGCCGGTCAACACCGCGGGCAGCGACGGATTCTCCGGTTGGGTATAGCGCGCGTGGATCGCCGCGCGGATGCGCGCGAGGCTTTGCGCCGCATCGAGTGCGCTGTCCTGCTCGATGCCGCGCGCTTCGTCGGCCAGGTCCGCGTCGCCGATCTGCTGTTCGAACCAGCGCGAATAGTCGCCACGCTGGCGATGAAACTGCCATGTCGCCGCATCGACACCCTCGGCAATCTCGACGAACAGCACGAGGTTGTGCGCGCGCAGGTTCAGCGCGTTGTGCTCGCCGCGAAAGTAAAAGCTGCGCTCGGGAATCAGCAGCCCCTCCGCGTACTTGCGACGATGCCGGCGCTTTTCCTTGCGACCGGGCTCGAGCCGCACGGGTTGCGGCGGCGCGGCGGCGCTGACGCGCCATAACAGCGCGTCGCCTCTGGCGAGTTGCGCCCCATCACCGCTCGACGCTGGCGGCTCGCGTCCACTTGCCGCGGCAAAGCGCTGCAAGGCCGCATGCGCGCCGTCGCCCATCGCGAGCACGGTGCCGACCTGCTGCAGCAACACCGGCGATAACTGCTCCGGCGACACGGTGACCGCGAGCGCCGTTTCGAGCGCATCCGGAATCGCCTGGTTCGCGCCGGCCCATTGCGCGGGAAACACGTGATGCGCCTCTTCGAACACGAGCCAGTGCGGCCGCCCGGTGCGCGTGCGCAGACGCTGCACCTGCAGCAGCAGATTCGCGCAGAACACCGGCCGATCCGACGGCGGCACCCGCAGCAGATTGAGCGCGATAGCCGGCCGCGCCGGACGGCGCAGCAACTGCATCGCCTCCTCGATCGACGGTGCATTGCTCGCATCGCCGAGCACGAGGGTCGCGTCGTCGTTGTCATAGTCGCCTTCAGGATCGACGATGCACATCTGGCAGCCGGCGTCCGCGAGCCGTTCGAGCAGGCCCGCCGTCGCGGTCGACTTGCCGCAGCCCGAGTCACCGACGAGCAGCACGACGCTGCCGTACGCGGACAACGACAGCGGCTCGCTGTCCGGCGCATCACAGCGCGGGCCGAGCGCGATGCGATTGCGCGGCGACGCATCGGCGGTGCTGCGCAAATCGTCGGCGACGAGTGCGTCGATCAGTTCCGCGACGCCCGCGCCCGCGACGCCGTCCGTCACGATATCGGCGTGCTTCTTCAACTCCGGCAACGCGTTCGCGACGGCCGCCGCGAGGCCGCACGCGTCGAGCAGCGCATGGTCGTTTTCCGCGTCGCCGATCCCGACCACGTTCAGCGGCGACAGTTCGAGATCGGCGAGCGCCGCGCTCAGACCGCTCGCCTTCGACACGCCCGGCGCCACGATCATCACCGCGTCGCCGTTGAAGATGATCCGCAACTCGAGCCCGAGGTCGCGAATCACATCGAGCGCGACATGCTCATGGGGCTTCATCGTCGCGACCAATGTCTGGCTGACGCTGAAAGCGTTGGGTGCGCGCCGCCGTAACTCCGCGACGAAATTCTCCGGCGGTGCGGGTGCGAGCAGACGGCGCGTGCCATCGGCCGGGCAATACAGCACGCCGCCGTTTTCCGCGACCACGCGCGAAAACAGCTCGATGCGCGGGCAGATCGCGAGCAGGTCGTCGAGCTCGCGTCCGCTGACGAGGATCGCGTGACGGCCCGACTCGCGCAGGCGTTCGAGTGCGGCCCACGTCGAATCGGCGACCCGGCCGTCGGTGGCGAGCGTGTTGTCGTAGTCGGTTGCGAGCGCGAAAAATCGCATGGTGCACGACTCCTTCGATCGATTCATGCGTGCGCTCAGCAAGCGCTATACCCCGGAACCCGCGCCCAACGGTATGGGGCTTGCTGCGGGTCGTGTCGAAGCGGCGGAGCGCCGCCGCCAGCCTGCCCCGAGGAACCCTGATGTCCATTCCCATCGATGCCGTGACCCTCGCGCGAATGCAATTCGGCTTCACGATTGCTTTCCACATCATCTTTCCGGCGCTGTCGATCGGTCTCGCGAGCTACCTCGCCGTGCTCGAAGGCGCGTGGCTCGTCACCCACAAGCCCGTGTATCTTGCCGTCTACCGCTACTGGCTGACGATCTTCGCGGTCGTGTTCGGCATCGGCGTCGTGTCGGGGCTCGTGATGTCGTATCAGTTCGGCACCAACTGGGCGGGCTTCGCGTTTCGCGCGGGTCCGATCGTCGGGCCGCTGATGGGCTATGAAGTGTTGACCGCTTTCTTTCTCGAGTCGGGCTTTCTCGGCGTGATGCTGTTCGGCATGAAACGCGTCGGCCCGCGTCTGCACTTTCTCGCGACCGTGCTCGTCGCGATCGGCACGCTAATGAGCGCGTTCTGGATTCTCGCCGTCAATTCATGGATGCAGACGCCGCAGGGCTATGCGATCGTCGAAGGACGCTTCTTTCCGGCCGACTGGATGCGCATCATCTTCAATCCGTCATTTCCGTTCCGGCTCGTACACATGGTGCTGGCCGCGTATCTGAGCGTCGCGTTCGTCGTCGGCGCGGTCGGCGCCTGGCATCTGCTCGGCGATTCGCGCAACGTCTGCGCGCGCCTGATGGTGTCGATGGCGCTATGGATGGCCTGCATCGTCGCGCCGATCCAGATGGTGGTCGGCGACCAGCACGGTATCAACACACTCAAGCACCAGCCGGCGAAAATCGCCGCGCTCGAAGCCGACTGGGTCGCGCGTCCCGGTCAGCCGTTGATTCTGTTCGGGTTCCCGAACATGCGCACGGAGACGACCGACTATGCGCTCGAAATACCGCATCTCGGCGCGCTGATTCTGACGCACACCTGGGACGGCTCGATCGCAGGCCTCAAATCGTTCCCGCCGTCCGAGCGGCCGTTCTCGCCGGTCGTGTTCTGGGCGTTTCGCGTGATGGTCGGACTCGGCGTCCTGATGGCGCTGCTCGGACTGGGCAGTCTCGCGTTGCGCTACCGAAGGGCCCTGTACGAAGCGCGCTGGATGCATCGGATCATGGTCGCGATGGGGCCGGCTGGTCTGATCGCGTTGCTGTGCGGCTGGACCGTCACCGAAGTCGGCCGGCAGCCTTACACGGTGTACGGTCTGCTGCGTACCGCCGACAGCGTGTCACCGATCGCCGCGCCCGGCGTCGCGGTATCGCTCGCGAGCTTCGGCGTGGTGTACGCGATCGTATTCGGCGCGGCCGTGGTCTTTCTGTTCCGGCTGATGGCGGCGACGCCCACGCTCGACACGCCCGGCCCCGCAAAGGACAAGCCGCATCGCAGCGCCGGCATCACACCGGGCCCCGCGCAGGCACCGTCTGGCCCATCAACTCCGGGGAGTCACGCCGATGACGACAGGAACGTTTGATCTCGCTTTGGTATGGGCCGCGATCCTCGCGTTCGCGGTGCTCGCATACGTGCTGCTCGATGGCTTCGATCTCGGCGTCGGCATCCTGTTCGCGGTCGAGCACCAGCGCGACGACCGCGACGTAATGGTGAATTCGATCGCACCGGTGTGGGACGGCAACGAGACGTGGCTCGTGCTCGGCGGCGGCGGCTTGTTCGCGGTGTTTCCGCTTGCCTACGGGGTGATTCTGCCGGCGCTCTATCCGCCGATCATCGCGATGCTGCTCGCGCTGGTGTTCCGCGGCGTCGCTTTCGAATTCCGCTTTCGCGCGATAGGTCGCGGCCGCGCATGGTGGGACGCCGCGTTCTTCGGCGGCTCGGCGCTCGCGGCGCTGTGCCAGGGGCTCGTGCTCGGCGGCCTGCTGCAAGGTATCGAGGTCAAGGGGTTCTCGTATGTGGGCGGCTGGTGGGACTGGCTGACCGGCTTCACGATCCTGTGCGGTCTCGCGGTCATGGCCGGTTACACGCTGCTCGGCTCGTGCTGGCTGATCTGGCGCACCGAAGGTCCGTTGCACGAGCGTTGCCGGCGACACGCGCGCACGATGGCCGTCACCGTGCTCGCGCTGATCGTGGTGGTCACGCTATGGACGCCGATGCTGCCCAACTCGCTGACGGCGCGCTGGTTCCGCTGGCCGGACCTGCTGTTCACCGCCTGGGTACCGGTGCTGGTCGTTCTGCTGGCCTTCGGATTTTTCCGCAGCCTGTCTGCGCGCCGCCATCTGTTGCCGCTGCTGTTTGCGTACGGCATCTTCGTGCTGTGCTACGCGGGGCTCCTGATCAGTCTTTATCCGAACCTCGTGCCACCGTCGATTTCGTACCGCGCGGCGGCAGCGCCGCATGCGAGCCTGCTGTTTCTGCTGGTCGGCGCCGCGATCACGGTGCCTATGATTCTCGGCTATACCGTGTATGCGTACTCGGTGTTCAAGGGCAAGATGCGCGCGGGCGAGGGGTACCACTGACATGTGGCGCCGCCTTGCGTGGTTCGCCGGCCTGTGGCTCGCCGGCGTCGTCGCGGTCGCGACGGTGGCGGGTGTGTTGAAGCTTTTGCTGCGCGCGGCCACGCATTGAGCGTGGCGCGCGCTTGCAGTGTGCGCCTGCAGTGTGATTACCGCGGCGCGACTACGGCAACGTATAGGCGACCACGGAGTCACCCTGCTTCGTGCCTAGCGAGCCATGTCCGCCCGCGACCACCAGCACATACTGCTTGCCGTTGCTGTCGGCATAGGTCATCGGCGTGGCCTGGCCGCCGGCCGGCAGACGCGCTTGCCACAGCCGTGCGCCGGTGCGCACGTCATAGGCGCGCAGGTAGTAGTCGAGCGTGCCGGACAGGAACGCGACGCCGCCACCGGTGGTGATCATGCCGCCAAGGCTCGGCACGCCGAGCGGCATCGGAATCGGCAGCGGCGCGCTATCGCGGATCGTGCCGTTCTTGTGCTCCCAGACGATATGCCCCTGGCGCAGATCGACGGCGGCCACGTAGCCCCAGGGCGGCGATTGACACGGAATGCCGAGCGGCGAAAGGAACGCGTTCAGTTCGAAGCCGAATGGCGTGCCGAGCGCGAGCTTGATGCCACTCGTTTCGCTGCCCTTCTGTTCGCCGCTGTTCGAACCGATCTGTGCGCGCGGAACCAGCTTCGACGTGAACGCCATATAGCTCGGATTGAGGATCAGCACCTGCCGCACCGGATCGACCGCCACACCGCCCCAGTCGAACACGCCGAAATTGCCGGGGAACACGAGCGAGCCCTGCTCCGATGGCGGTGTGAACATGCCGTCGTAGCGCAACGACTTGAACTTGATGCGGCACCACAGCTGATCGAACGGATTGGTGCCCCACATGTCGTGCTCGTGCACCATCGGCGGCGCGAAGTTCAGCGCCGAATAGGGCTGCGTCGGCGACGTGTGGTCACCCGGCGCCGCGCCGCCCGGCACCGGACGTTCGGTGATCGGAATGATCGGCTTGCCGGTCTGGCGGTTCAGCACGTAGATGCTGCCCTGCTTGGTCGACGCGATGATCGCCGGTTGCACGCCGCTCGCGGTTTGCAGATCGACGAGCGACGGCTGGCCGCCGACGTCCATGTCCCACAGGTCGTGGTGCGTGAACTGGTAGTTCCACACCATCCGGCCGGTCGCGAGATCGAGCGCGACGATGCCCGCCGCGACCTTCTCGGACGCCGGTGTGCGCAGGCCGCCCCACTGGTCCGGCGTCTGATTGCCGAGAGGCAGATAGACCATGCCGAGCTTCTCGTCGACCGAGAACACCGACCACATGTTCGGCGAGTTGCGCACGTAGATCTGGCCTGATGCTATCGGCTGCGTCTTGTCCGGATTGCCCGCGTCCCAGTTCCACACCAGGTGGCCATCGTGCACGTCGAACGCGCGCGTGACGCCGGACGGCTCGTTGGTCGATTCGTTGTCGGTCACGTGGCCGCTGATGATCACGAGGTCGCGCGTGACGGCCGGCGGCGACGTCGAGTAGTAGCCACCGGGCGTGAACGGCCCGATGTGCGTGCGCAGGTCCACTGCGCCGTTGTTGCCGAAGTGCGGGCACAGCGCGCCCGTGTCGGCGTTCAGCGCGATCAGGCGCGCATCCGCGGTCGGCAGGAAGATGCGGCGCGGGCACTCGCTCGCAGCTGCGGTCCGGTCTTGCGGCGTGTTCGGCACCGGCGTCGGCACCGTGCCCTGGCCCGCCGCCGCCGCGGCGCTCGCCGGACTCGCGGTGGCTGCGGCCGCGCTGTTGCGCGTGGCTTCGGCCGCGGCCGGCAGCGGCGGATAGAGCGCGTCGTCGTGATACGACACGCCGCGACAAGTCATATGCTCCCAGTGCTTGAAGCTGCCGACCGGGCTCTGGATGTGCGGGTCGTAACGCCACAGTTGGTGGCCGGTCGCGGGATCGAGCGCGATCACGATGCTGTGCGGCGTGCACACGTACACCTTGTTGTCGACCTTGATCGGCGTGTCTTCGTAGGTGGTTTCGGTCGGGTCGCCCGGACCGGCTTTGTCGCCGGTCTCGATGCGCCATGCCTCCTTCAGCTTGCCCGCGTTCTCCGGTGTGATCTGCGCAAGCGGCGAGTAGCGCTGGCCGAGCGGCGAGCCGCCGTAGTCGCTCCAGTCCGCCGGCTTGCGATTCGAGTCGCCGGCAAGCGGCGCGTCGGCAGGCGCGGCCGACGTCACTTCGAGCTGGCCGGGGTGATCGTACGGGTGATTGAACGCGGTGACGACGCCGAGCAGCACCGCGAGCACGACCGCCCCCGCGAGCGGCAGCACGCCTTCGCGCGGCACGGCGGGCGGCCCGAGCGCGAGCCGCTTGCTCACCGGTGGCAGCAGCAGCCAGATCGCGAGCACGACCCACACCCAAAGACGCGGCAGCAATTGCCAGAAATCGAAACGCGCCTCGACCACCGCCCAGATCGTCGATGCGAACAGCACGATCGCGAACACGAACAGCGCGGCACGCCGGCGCAACCACAGCAGCACGCCGGTCGCCGCGATCGCGATGCCGGCGAGCAGGTAGTACCACGAGCCGCCGAGCATCGCGAGCCGGATACCGCCGATCGCGAGCAGCACCCCAATGACGAAAAAGACGACGCCCGGCACCGCGAGCGCGGCCGAAAGCCGCGTTCCGCGCGGGGACCGGGCCGCCGGTGAGCCCTGACCTGGCGGCGGCGGCGATGGAGTTTGCGGGCTATTCATTGCCGACGCCCTTCGAGACTTCGGCGGGGCTCTGATACTGCTGGTCGGGCAGATCCTGGAGCCGTTGCAGCACCTCGTCGTCGGCGCCATTGGCTCTCGCGGTTTCGATGAGGCTGTCCTTGTCGGCGGGATAGGAAGCGCCCTTCAGCGCTTTCTGCACGTCGATGAACGGGTTCAGCGGGCGCTCGCCCGTGGTCGAACGGGAGTCGGTCATTTCGTTCCCCTGATGGGTTGCGTGGAAGGGTGCAGTGCTGGCCGGGGTGGCGCGTCGCGGCGCCGCCGAGCCCGGTGCTTGCACGTCCGGCGTGTCGCGTACCGGCTACTGCTCCGGCTGTACGTCCGCGCCGGGCATCGCTTCGGGCACGCGCGGATGCTCGTGCCTTCGCATCCCGCGTGCCTGTAGGGCGCCGGGCTGCGCCTGCGAGGCGCGATGACGGTCTGCCCGACTCGTGCTCGCCGATCGCGATGCGCTCGGCCCGCTGCGCGCGTGCGCCCGGCGGCCGCATGACGCGTGGTCCGCTCGCATGCACCGTGGCCGTCAGTGCCGATGGCGTTGGTCAAGAATGGCGTGCCGTGTTAGAAAAACTCCACACTCGCGCAGGCGCCGTTGCTTCAACGCTTCAACGCTTCGATGCCAACAGCTGCCGGTAAACCTCGAGGTACTCGTCGGCCATGCGTGCCGCGGTGAAGCGCCGCTCGAATGCTGCGCGACAGCGCGCGCGGTCCAGTTCGCCGATACGGTTCACCGCATCGACGGCCTCGTCGACGCTATCGACGATGAAGCCGGTCACGCCATCGTCGATGATTTCGCGGACCGAGCCGCGGTCGAACGCGATCACCGGTGTGCCCGCCGCCAGCGCCTCGACCAGCACGAGCCCGAACGGCTCGGGCCAGTCGATCGGAAACAGCAGCGCTCGCGCCGCGCCGATGAAGCGATCCTTGTCACGACCACCGAGCTCGCCGCGATAGCACACATGCGGTTGCCGCATCAGCGAGGCGACCTCGTGCTCGTAGTACACGCGATCGCCGTCGTCGATCTTGGCCGCGATTTCGAGCCGCGCGTTCGCACGGCGCGCGATCTCGATCGCGAGATCGGGTCGCTTGGTCGGCGCGATCCGGCCGACGAATGCCAGGTAGTCGGACGGCGTGCGGCTGAAGGTGTGAAGGTCGCGCGGCAGGCCGTGATGGACGGTGCGCTGCCACGCGAGTCGCGGCAGCGGCGCGCGCTGCGCGTCGGAGATCGATACCAGCGGTACGTCGTAAAACTCGCGGTACAGCGCATCCAGACCGGGGATGTCGAGCCGCCAGTGCAGCGTCGTCACGTGCGCGCAGCCCAGCCGCCGGCCGAACGGGAAGCTCGTGTAGTCGGTGTGGAAGTGCACGATGTCGAAGTCGGCCGAACGTTGCACGACCTGTTCGAGCATCGCGACATGAAACGCCTGCGGGTCGGCCGTGTTCTCGAGCTCGCGCAGCGGCCGCGGATAGACCGACACGAGATGCGCGCGCGTCAACGAGTCGCCGCTCGCGAATAGCGTGACCTCATGGCCGAGTTCGACCAGCGCCTCGGTCAGCCACGACACGACGCGCTCGGTGCCGCCATAGGCGACGGGCGGCACGCGCTCGTAGAGCGTCGACACTTGCGCGATGCGCATGCGAGCCTCCGTCGTTCTTCCGCCGTGCAGACCTCCGTCGTCGAGCATCCATCATTCCAGACGCGCGGTGGACGATGGTATGGCGCTTGCGGGTTGTCGATCGAAGCGAGTCATCCGTCCCGCTTCGCTTCATCCCGTTCCACTTCGTAGAGGAGAAAAACATGAAGCGCGTTACCGCCATTGCCGCGATGTGCTGTGGGCTTGCCGCTATCCCTCAGATCGCCGGCGCGCAAACCGAGGCCGCCTCGACCACGAGCGCCAATCCGCTGCCTCAGGCCGACAAGGACTTCGTGCAGGCGGCGAGCATGTCGTCGTCGACCGAAATCGACGCGGCCAAGCTCGCGACGAAGAACTCCAGCGACAAGGATGTGAAATCGTTCGCGCATCACATGATGCTCGATCACACCAAGCTCACGATGCAACTGAAGATGGCTGCGCCACACGGCGTCGCGGTGCCGAAGGACAATTCCGACACCACGGTGCTGGACTCGCTGAAGAGCCTGCATGGCAACGCATTCGATCAGGCCTATATCCAGAAGATCGGCTTGCAGGGACACGAGGACGCGCTGAGCGCATTCAAGAAAGAAATCTCGGATGGCCAGAACGCTGATCTGAAGAAGGCCGCGCAAAAAGCGCTGCCCACCATCGAGGAACACTACAAGATGGCGCAGGATCTCGCGACGAAGAAGGGGGTGACGAAGTAGCGTCGACGGCAGGTATCCGCGCCATTCGTGCGGTCCGGTAAGCAGGCCGCGCTAGAAACTCATCGCGAATCCGAACGACACGCCGTGCACGTTGCGACCGAACACGTAGCGCACCATCGCGCGCGTGCGGGTGACGATGACGGGATACCTGCTGCTATCGAGTTCGAGGCCGACTCCCAGCGACGTGAGGTCGTTGAAACCCAGCACCCCGGCGCTGTCGCCGAAATAGTGCGAGTAAGCGGCTTCGAGCACATAGCGGACTGGCCGGTCCAGCGCGTGCCAGCCGGTGGGCGCGCGCCAGCGTGTCCATAGGCTCACTTGCTGGGCCGTGGCCGAGCCCTGAACGGCCTGCGATGAACCGCCGAAACTGCGCAGGTAGATATCGGTCGCCCGCAATTCGGCGTCGATTTCGTAGTTTTCGCGGTAGTGCTCGTAGTCGAGCATCAGGGAGCCGCCATAGCCGTAGGCATCGAGCGAGCCGTTCTCGAGGAACTGCAGGTTGCTGTCGGTGACGTGATTGAACAGCGTCTGCCCCACCTTCAGGTCGCTCGACACGCGCCCGATCGTACCGTTCAGGATCGGGCGGAATGCCAGTTCGTCGGTGATGCGGAAATCCCAGCCCAGGCCGACCGTGCCGCTGAAGGTGTTCCACTTGGTGGGCACCGCACGCTGCTGGGCGCCATCCGTGGCGATGAAAATCGGATCGTAGCGGCTGTAGGCGAGCGTGCCCTCCATGTACAACGGAAACGACCTGCTGAGCGTGAAACCGCCGCCGAATTGCGTCTGCCCGAAGCCGGGATTACCGGTCAGGCCGTTATTGACCGACAGATTGCTGGTCGTGACGTCCGGGACCGTCGTGTAGCTCATGATCGCGAGCACAGCGTCCGCGTGCTGCTTTACATTGCCGCCGATCACGGTGTTGCTCGACAATTGCCCCGGCACGACCTGCGCGTGCGACGGGCCGGACAGCAGGCTCAAAGGCAGAGCGGCACCCGCGCCCAATGCGCGAAGTGACCAACGCTTCCGAAGTGCCGGCATAGTCAAACAACCTCGCCATTTGTCGACGACGAGATTGCAGGCTGACTTGCAGGCTCATTTGCACACTCACGCACGGCGTATCCAACGAGCATCACGCACTCCTGTCAGTCGGCTAATTGTGTTCCTCTTCCGCGAAGTCGCGATTCCGCTGCACTAAAGCACGTGCACGCAGTCGATGCAACTCCGGCGGGCGTTGCGCCGCTCACAGCACCTGGAAGGTCTGCGCTAGTATGTATAGAAATACCCGAAGTGAAGTAGTACGGCAATACGGGCATATCTTCAGTCGCTTGCCTTGGCGCTCGGCTCGGGCAACGGACACCACCCACTTCGCCACGGAGCATCGTTATGTCCACCCATTCGGTCTCGAACGACAAACCCGTCAAGATCCCCGGCCCGGACCACCCGATCACGATCGAGCAGCACCGCGCGCGCGTGATCGTGATGGCTGGCGGCCAGGTGATCGCCGATACACACGACGCGTTGACGCTGCGCGAGGCCCGCTATCCGGCCGTGCTGTACATCCCGCGCAAGGACGTCGACATGACCCGGCTCGAACGCACGGCGCACGCGACCTATTGTCCATACAAAGGCGAATGCGCCTACTTCTCGATTCCATCGGCCGGCGAGCGCGGCACCAACGCGGTGTGGACTTACGAGCACCCTTACGACGCCGTCGCGTCGATCCGCGAACACCTCGCGTTCTACCCCGACCGCGTGGATTCCATCACGCAGGAGCCGGCCGCTCATTAGGCGGACTCCCTCGCGTTATTTGCCCGGCAACCCGCGCGGCGTGGCGGTCCTTTCCGCCCCGCCCTCGAGGTATTTGACCACCGACCGACGAAACGGCACGGACTGCGATAACCTGTGCCGTTTTTTTATGCTTGACGACTCGCACGGATCACGCGTGGAATCGAAGCCGATTCACAGCGCCTGCGCGTCGAACGGATCACGCCGACCTTAACAAGGCCTTAAGACTTCAGTATCGCCAAATAAAAAACCCAAGTCACGCAGATGACTTTTTTTACGGTTCAAATTCGTCCCGCTTTACCCGAATTCGTTGTCAAACAAAAGGACGAGACATGAAACCGATCACGAAATGGAAGCGTAAGCAAACCGCAATGTGCGCCGCCGTCGCACTGCTCGCCGGGCTGTACTCGGCGGTCGCGACCGCCGGCGATGATCACGATCACGGCCGCGATCACGAGCGCGATCGCGCGTCGGTCAAGCATGTGTTGCTGATCAGCTTCGATGGTCTGCATGAGCAGGACGTCGCGCGTTGCATCGGCGCAAACACCTGCCCCAACCTGGCGCTGCTCGCGAAGTCAGGCACCACGTATACGAACGCGCATACACCGGGACTGTCGGATTCGTTTCCGGGCCTTGCCGCGCTCGTGACCGGCGGCTCGCCGAAGTCCGCGGGCCTGTTCTACGACGTCTCCTACGACCGCACACTCTATGCGCCGTCGGATACCAATTGCACGGGCCCGACCGGCTGGAATGTGGTGTTCGATGAAACGACCGGCATCGACGGCGAGAACGGCGGCGCGCTGATCCATCTCGACGGCGGCGGCGCGTTCAACCCGCAGGCGATTCCGCATGCGCTCGTCAACGGCGTCTGCACGCCCGTTTATCCGCACAACTACCTGAAGACCAACACGGTCTTCGAAGTAATCAAGGGCAATGTGAACGGCGCGCGCACCGCGTGGGCCGATAAGCACGCGTGGGGCTACGACTGGCTCAACGGGCCGTCCGGCACGGGCGTCGACGATCTTTCACGTACCGAAATAAATTCGATCGATCCGGACACCAATACCTACTACCTCGACACGTACACGCACACGGAGAAGTTCGACAACTACCATGTGCAATCGCTGATCCATGAAATCGATGGCAAGGATTCGACCGGTCAAAAGAACGTCGCGATTCCGACCGTGTTCGGCGCCAACTTCCAGACCTTGAGCGTCGCGCAGAAGGCCACGGTCGCGTCGGGCGGCGGCTATCTGGATGCGAGCTTCACGCCGGGTCCGCAAGTGGCCGGCGCGATCGCGTATCTCGACGACGCGTTGGGACGCATCGTGTCCGAACTGAAGCAACGCAATCTCTATTCGTCGACAGCGATCATCGTGACCGCGAAGCATGGCCAGTCGCCGACCGATCATTCGAAGCTGGTGAAGAACGGCGATACGCTGACCAAGCTGCTCGAAGCGAACAACTATCTGGATTCGGGCGGCGCTTTTGGGCAGAACGCTACGACGAGCGGCAACCTGAACGACGGCACAGGGCTCGTCGGCACCGGCTTCGTGCAGACCGACGACGTCGGCCTGATCTGGCTGCGCGACCAAAGCCAGGTGGCCTCGGTCGTGAAGACGCTGAAAGACAATTTGAGCTGCAATGCGCCGGGCATTTGCGCGGACGGTCCGCAGGCATACATCCTGTCCGGCCCGCAACTGGCGAACCGGTTCGGCGATCCGTCGCGCGGCCGCACGCCCGACATCATCGTTCAGCCGAACCCGGGCGTCATCTATACGTCGAGCACGTCGAAGGACGAGGAGCATGGCGGCAACGCGCCCGACGACAGCCATCTCGGTCTCGTGATGTACGTGCCTCATATGCATCACGCCGGGCACGTCAACGACGAGCGGGTGCTGACCACGCAGGTCGCGCCGACGATCTTGCGTCTGCTCGATCTGAAGCCCGGGCTGCTGCATTCGGTCGCGATTGAAGGAACGCGGCCGCTGCCGGAGTTCGATCGCGAAGACTGATGGTTTGCTGTAGTCGACGTATTCGAGTAGTGAGCTGCGCCGCGATCGGTGTTGGAACGATCGCGGCGCGGTCGTTTTTGCGGGGTCGTGACGCGGGGATCGCGCGTGCCGGCGCGTGCGAGAGCTTGCGTTCAGTGTTTCGTGCTACGCCACCGCCATAGCTTCATGATCGCCACATACGCCAGCACCGCCACGATCAGTTCGATAGTCACCCACACTACGTAATACAGGTCATCAGGGTCACGCACAGCGAGCCAATCGGAAGCCGCCCAATACGCATTCGACTCGGTTTCCGTCCACTCGTAGGGATACGGGCGGACGTAAAGAACTGATAGAACAAACAGTCCCAGAAACAACGCGAACTTGAACAGTCTACGGGCAAGTGCTGCCATATGTGATGACCTCAATTGTTCCATAGGCGCGCAGACCCGAAGTGCCCGCGGGGATTTTCGCAGTGTGCAGCAACGCATTGCGGATTCTCATGAAATCACTATGGCCCGGCAGGGTAATGCAACCAAGCGATGCGCCGTGCCCGCCTGCTGGATGCAACCGGAACTGGCCACGCTTGACTCCATTGACCCACGTAAAGTCGTCAATGCTGCCGTCATCCCGATACAGGGCGAACCAGTCACCGTGATTCGACGGATGAGCGAAAACTGCATTCAATACGTCTTTTCCCAATGCATAAGCCCTTGAACGGATACCGCCAGTAGGACGGTCAACGA
The DNA here is from genome assembly GCF_046543485.1 of Paraburkholderia sp. EG304. NCBI lineage: Bacteria > Pseudomonadati > Pseudomonadota > Betaproteobacteria > Burkholderiales > Burkholderiaceae > Paraburkholderia > Paraburkholderia sp. EG304. The sequence goes on from NZ_JBKGUA010000034.1 coordinate 63,636, forward strand.
TCGAGTACGTACCCGCGGGAATCGGCCCCTTGCCAGGCACTGCCGTGCAGCCGCCCTGATTGCGGTATTGCCGGTCACCCGAATAAGCGTCGAAGGTACCGATGCCAAAAAATGGTGAGCGGTGATAGGGGCTCGTTATTCACGAGAAATTTGCCGTTATAGGCCAATGTGTCACGCCTCCTGCTTGCGCTGGCTGTAGGTCAGTCGCCACTCGCAGGAAGGAAGGCATGGCGAGTAGCGAGGGAGCTATGCTAGGTGTGTGCTTCGTATGCAAGCATCAGACGACTCCGAAAAGCCTTACGATCGAGCAGCCCTCCCGACTTCCATTCAGTCAGGCTCAGGATACGCAGTCGCTCTCCGCAGCTTCACTGTCTCCTGCGACGACCCCCCCAAAAAAAAAGCCCCACGGTCACCCATGAGGCTTCAAAAAAGACCCGCAGCCTGACACCGCGGGTCCAGGTCTTTCAAGCAACCACGCTTACTTCACATTCGGGAAAACCGGCCAGGACGAAGCCTGATCGCACAGTTGCAGCTTCGCATTCTGCGAGACGATCGTGCCCGCCGGGTCCGTGTCGCCCGCGGCGCCAGCGTCGTCGCTGCCATTGACGGTCAGGTTCAACGTATTCGTTGGCGCCGCGTACTTGCCCGCGCCGCTCGACGTGTTCGTCAGAATGCCGCCGGAGCCATGAGCCATCGACGAGCCAATCAGACTGACGTTCGCGCCGAGGTTCAGCGTGGCGTTGGCCGCCTTCGATTGCGTCGAGCCATCGAGTGAGCCGATGTTCACGACAGGCTTGCTCAGGTTCGCAATCGACAACGCGACGTCCTTGTCCGCAACCACGTTGTCCAGGTTCAGCTGGATCACGCTCTGCGTATTGGCGTAAGCCGTATCGGCATGCAGACCACGGAACGTCAGACCGCCGCCGCCGTTCTTACCCGCAGCCTTGTTGGCCGGGATGTTCATCATGCGGATGTTGCTCAGGTTGATGTCGTGGAAGCTCGGCACCAGCCAGCCCAACCCCGTGTACGTGATCGGATCGGCGCTCGGGCCCGTGTAGTACATGTCGAACACGAGGAAGTCCTTCACACCGCGCATACATGCGCCGTCGTAGTAGATGTTGCTGACGTCGCCGCCGCGTGCCTGACCGCTCTTGATACGCAGGCCCACGATGCCATTGTCCGTAGACGAGTTGGTGCCGTCGTAGACGTTGTCGAAGTAGTTGTCGTAGAAGTGAATGTTGCGCACACCTGCATTCGTCGGGCTGCCGATCGACAGACCATGGCCGTTGTAGTTGTGGTTGTGCGCCACCGTGATGCCGTACGTGCGGTTCGACGAAACGTCGCGGTTGCCGTCGATGGCCCACAGCATGTTGGCCGGCGTCGTCGCGCCCTGTGCCGACGCCGGACGCGGGTCCTGCAGACCGCCCTTGAACGCGACGTTGTCGTCCGACGGGCTCAGGAAGTTGTACACGATCGCGACGTTCTTCACGTAGCCATCGAAGTACACCTGGCCCGCGGACGTGGTCTTGCTGCCCGTGCCGAGCGCCGCGTGTTCCGGACCTGCGGCAACGCTCGGGTCGACACCGTCGGTGTTCTTCACGCCCGTCGAGCTGGCGTCGATCGTCGCGCCCGTATAGAGGTGCGAGTACGAACCGCTGACGCCGTCGAAGGCATCGTTGTTCATGCCGACGCTCGCCTGGTTCGCTGCATCCGGCAGCAACGGCGTGATGATCTTGATGCCCCACACGGTGAAGCCGTCCACGCCGTCGGCTTCGACGGTAAAGAACGTGCTGTTGCGCAACGTGATCTGATACAGCGACAGGTTCTTCGACTGCTGCATCCACAGCATGCCCGGGTTGCCCTGGAAGCTGTACGGACCGCCGCCGATGTCCTTGTTGCCGTGGTACGAAATATCCCACCAGCTTGCCGGCACCCAGCGTGCGCAACCGGCCGTGCCGGCGGTACAGCCGCCGCCGTTGACCGTGTAGCCGCTCGGGATGCTGGTTGCCTGGCGGTTCACCACATAGGTGACGGCCGGCGTGGTCAGCGTCGTCTTGCCCATCGCGGTGACCACGTCGCAAGCGGTGCCTTCCGGTGCGAGCGTGCCCGCGCGGTAAGCGGCGATCGTGTTCGTGCAGCTGAACTTCGGCGTCGTCACACCGGAGATGTTGTTGCCCGAATACGTGAACGCCTCGGTCACGCCCGTTGCCCAGCGGATCATCGGATATTGCGGCGACGAACTGATCAGCGGCATGTAGCCACGCGCATCGATCGAGCCCGTGCCCATGATCGACGCGTTGACCGTATGCGTGCCGCGAATCAGCGGATAGCAGTTCTGCATGCCGCTCGTGCCCGCGATGGTCGCCGCACCCGCGTTGGCGGTGCCGGCCGGCGCGGGAAGCCCCGCCGGGTTGTTGATCGCGGCGCCGCAGGTGATCGCGTTGGGCCGATCCTGCGCGGTTTTGTCGTACACGACCACGTCGCGGCTCGCGAACAGCGTGACGCCGTCGTCGACCCACAGCGTGACGCCCGACGGCAGAACCAGCGGACCGCTGAGGAACGCATTGCCGGCGCCGCTGCTGTTCTTGACGAGACGCACCGCGAACCTGGTGGCCTTGTAGCTCGGATTAGACAGCGTTTCGCTCGATGCACCCGCGATGTTGACGTTCGGATTATTGGCCGCCTGTTGCGTAGCGGCTGCCTGCTGGTCGGCCTGCGTGATCTTCGCGCCGACTTCCGCGTCCACGGAGGCGCCGCACGCGTCGAGCGCGGCCTGGATGCGCGCCTGATCTGGGTTGTTCAGCGCGGTGGTCGCGCCGCCGTAGGCGGCCGGTGTCGGGTCGGCGCTGACCGGCAGCGAGCCGTCCGCGTTCTTCACCAGGTTGTTGCTTGCCTGAAGCGTCGAGCAAACCTGCGTGTCCGCCGGCAAGGACGGCGAATCCGGCAGGTTCGTATCGCCGGCGTAGCGGCCGGGCGTCCAGACCGGGGATGTCGGCGAGGTCGGGTTGGTGGGTGGCGTGGTCGAACTCGAACCTGAGATGTTGTTACCCTCACCGCAACCGGCGACGGTCAAAACAAACAGGCCGAGTACCGCAAGCTCTCGGACCGAGCGCATCTTCATAAGTCATCTCCTTGGGGTGGATCCAGTGCGTGTTCCTGACAGGCCGCCCCTTCTTTCGCGGAGGCGGCGGGAAAGCGTCAGCGCGCACGGAACATCAATTTGTTATAAGACATCGTATAAGACGCAACATAAAAACCCGCAGTTTTCCACACGACGCGCGACGGCCGAAAGCCAGATATCGCGCAGCTTATGTCGAGACAACCACCTGGCTTGCGGACGGATCTCAAGAGCGCAGACCGACAGGAGAGCTTTGCCCAGCGCTGGACCGCGCCACGAAGGTTATTTTCCGGTTACGACCGGCCACGCCCAAGGCGCACAGCCAACCGACTCCGCGAGCTCGCGAATCGGCTTGTCGGGCAATAGTAATATTCGTCATACAACGTACGACAAATCATGCTGTAGGAGCGCACGCTCCTTCAATTACAGTAAACCCGACCCCCCAATATCAGGGACACGGTTAGCGGGCCGGAAGCGCGGAAGCCGCGCCGGTATGATGAAAACGTCGCGCGATCGCTCGAACCCACACCCAACCCACCACGGGAGATTCCTCTTGCAATCCGTCAACATCCTGCTTGCGCTTGCGGGCGTCCTGTTGCTCAGCGTCGCGAGCCCGGGGCCCAACTTTCTGATTGTCACGTCGACGGCCGTTGCGTCGCGCAGCGCCGGCATGATGACCGGACTCGGGCTCGCCGCCGCGTCCGGCACGTGGGCCTTGCTCGCGATCGCGGGGTTGAGCCTGATCCTCTCGCACGTCACGTGGCTCGGCGCCGTCCTGCGGATCGCAGGCGCGCTCTACCTGATCTGGCTCGGCATCAAGATGATCGTGACCGCGCGGCGGCCGTTGTCCGCGGGCGCCGGCAGCGCCGCGTCCGGCTGGGCCGCGACGAAGAAAGGCTATGTCGTCAGCATGACGAACCCGAAATCCATCGCGTTCTACGGCAGCATCTTCGCGTTGATGGTGCCCGCGCATGCGCCGTTGTGGCTCGATATCGCGGTCGTGGCGCTGTCGATCGGCATCTCGTGCGCGTGGTACTGCGCGATGGCGTTGCTTGCATCGCATCCGGCGGTTCGGCGCACGCTGGTTCGCCGCAAAGCCGTGCTCGATACCGCAGCGGGTGCGTTGTTGGTCGGGGTCGGCGGGCGGATGTTGGTGGGGCGTTGAGCGGCTATCGGCGCGCGAAGGGTTGCCGCGTTCGCACGATCAGGCGGAATCGGCTCGCGGCGCACCGCCGCTGCCGCGAATCACGAGTTCCATAAACCCTGTCTGCGGATCAGGCTCCCGCGCGAACGAATAGCCCGGAACCGACACGAGCAACAACTCGACGGTGGTGCGCACCGTGCACCCGCGCGCCACATGACCGCCGAACACCTGCCCGCGCGCATCCGCGATCGACATGTGCAGGTGAGCGCCATCGGGCGAGACGGAGCCTGCGAGGGTCAATATTTCGAGGTCGCCGCGAATATCCGTCGGCGCTTGCGCGCCAGCGAACCTCAATACCGCAGCGTGGAGACTGCCGATGCCCTGGACGACGAAGGCAGCTTGCAGTTCGCGTTGACGAAGCGCGTCTTCGATGGCGACGCGTAGGTCGTCGCCGGGCGAGAGCCGGAGGGGATGTGCTTGCATGCCTGGGCCGTTTGAAACGCGGTGGACGCAGCGACTATGCGTGGATGGGGAAGTATCTCATAGGCATTTGTTGCTGCCGAGTCCGTGCGGAGCAAGTGCAGCTATCGGCGCGAGAACAGGCCAGGCTCGCGGCCGCGGCGGGACTGCTGTGTGCGCGGCCGTTCGGTCATTTGCATAGCGGCGACCTTCCGAAACGTACGCGATCGGGCCGCCGCAATCAAAGGCCTGCAGCCAGTTCTTCGCGCCAACTCGTCATCGGGCGCCGGCTCACGCTTTTGCTTGACCCTTTCAACACTTCGAATTCTGTGCTTCCATCGGTTCGCGTGAACCGGATATCGAATATCTGCGCGCCTACCTTCAGGTTTCGCAAAGTCAGCGTGTCAATCCAGGGAGGCAGCACCGGGTCGACGTACAGTTGACTGCGCGGCGCGTCGGGCTGAAGACCCAGGATCGCATACACGAGCGAAAAAATCGAACCCGCGGCCCATGCCTGCGGCACATTTGCGCCTATGTACTGCACCGGAAAGCTCGCCTCCGTGCGCTGCAGGCCTGCAAATAGCTCAGGCAACTGGTTCAGCGCGAAATAGCCGCCTGCATCGCAGATGTCTTTCGCGATCCGTCCTGCCTCGTCGGCAAAACCGTAACGCTTGAACCCTTCGGCGATGAGTCCGTTGTCATGCGGCCATACGGCGCCCTTCTGATAAGAATGCGGATTGAAGGCCGTATGTGTCGACGACAGTGTGCGCACGCCCCATCCGCTATACATGTCCGGCTTCATGAGTCTTTGCACCACGCGGCGCGCGCGCTCGGGCGGAACGATTCCCGACCATAGACAGTGGCCCGGATTGGAGGCGATGCTCATCACGCGTTGCTTGTCGCCATCCAGGCAGAGCGCATAGAAGCCGCTGCGTTCGTCCCAGAACGCGTCATTGAATCGCTCGTACATGTCGGCGGCTTTCGCGCGTAGCCTGCATGCACGGCGCTTCTCGCCGAGCACATCGTAGATCGCGGCCATACGAAGCCATGCGTCATACACGTAGCCTTGCAGCTCGCAGAGCGCCTTCGGTCCTTCGACGAGCGTGCCGTCCGGATACACCACGGCATCTCCGGCATCTTTCCAGCTCTGGTTTTTCAGGCCGTCCGTCGATCGCGTCTCGTACTCCTGAAACCCGTCGCCGTCACGATCGCCATAGTGGTCGATCCATTTCAGGCACCGCTCGGCGTTGGGCAAATGACGGATCAGCAATTCACGGTCGCCGGTGCAACACCATGCGGTATGGAGCACGATCGGATATAGAGCCGTCGCGTCCGCGGTTCCGTAGTACGGCGTATGAGGAACGAGCCCGAGCTTTGCCAGTTCGCCCCGCCGCAGCTCGTGCATGATTTTGCCCGGCTCGGCGTCACGAAAGTCGTCACGCTTCGTGGCTTGCCGTGCGCCGAGCGCCGCAAGCGTGCCGCGCGCGAACCCCGAATAAATCAGCGCCGTCTGCAGCGAGGTAATCAGACTGTCACGTCCGAACAGCGCGACGAACCACGGCAAGCCCGCTGCGGGAATCATTAGACGCCTGCCATTCACGTGCTCCGGCACGCGCAGCGCCGCGACATCATCGGTCGCCTGACGAAACAGACGGTTGAATGTTTCGTCGCTGCACTCGAGCGACGGAATCGCGCGTTTCCATTGTGCGAGCCGCTTTCCTTCGGGCGACGGTTCGCCGGCCGCGCCGCAGCGCTGCGGCGCGCGTACGGCGCGGCCGTCATCGTCTATGTCGTACTTCAGGCAACAATGCCAACGTGCGCCGGGTCGCAAGCTCACACCAAATGTGATGCGGCCGTTTGCATAAGCCCCTCGCGTGTGGCTATCGTGCACGCTCAGACTGATGCCGCGGCCAAAGTGCCCATTCTGGTAACTGGTCTTCAGATGTTGCGTGTGCTCATTCCAGGTGGTCACGACACGACCGCGACGAACCACATGTCCGGCCTTGACTTCGAAGATGTCCGCGAAATCGCTGCGCACCGCGATCTCTAGATTGAACGACACCGTACGCAGGCCGTGATTGGTCATGTCGATGTCCTCGTGGACTCCACCACCTACATGACGGGTCAGTATCAGGCTGACCGTATGTTCCTCGATTCGGCCGTCCTCGCTGTCGAGCGGACGATTCGCGAGACATGCCCGCATCAAAAAGGACTGCAGCGCTCCCGAGCTGAGCAGATCCCAGGGCTCGCCATTAGCGAAGATCGTCCAGTTGCTGATAAGACGCGTGTCCTGGAAATAGAGACCTTTGCGCGACCCGCTGATGATCTGCCCGTCCGGCTGCGTGAGCAGGACCGTATGTCCCTGATGGATGGCAATCTGCGGCGGGCCGATCCTTACCTCGAGCGACATGTCAGTGTCCCTCTAAACGACCAGGCGAAATAGCGCATTGCGCTCGGGTTTCCGTATGGATGTTTCGGAACCTTCCTGTGATGAGAGTCAGCAACACTCGCGCCGCCGTCGCTCAGGAAAGGTACGGGGTGCAACCGCGCGTGTTCGGGACCGCGTTATGCTACCGGCCTCGATTCAAGTCGGAGCGCTGTGGTTGCCTTGCTCACGCCAGCCCGCGACCCGGTATCCGTGCGAGACTCAGCGCGACGAGAATGCCGAGCGGCAACACGATCGCTGCGACGCCGAAGCGCTGAACACCCGCCGCGCCCGCCAATGCCCCGAAGACAAAGAGCAGCAGTTGAAGTGACAACTGCCGGAACATGCGATCGCTCGGCTCATGCTTTCGAAACAGCAGCCGTTCGACCAGTGCCACGATCCAGCCGGTGTAGTTGCTCCGTTTTCGACGATCTGCAGTGGCTCGACGAATCATCGGCGGCGCTGCTGCACTTCGTGCTGCGGCGGCTGGACCGCGAACTGCCAGTTGTCTTTGTCGCCGCTGCCCGTCCCGCCGAAACGGACGAAAACCGGTTTGCAAGGACATTGCTGCAATCGTTGGCGCGTGACAGCAAGTTGACGCGCGTTGAGTTGGCACCACTTTCTGCTGAGGAAGTTGCCGCGCTTATCGACGCATCGGGAAGCGATATCCGACTCGAACAGGCGATCAAAAGCAGCGGCGGCAATCCGCTCTACGTCCTCGAATTAACGCGCGCGAAGCTAGCTCATATCGAAGCCTCGACGCTCTCTGTCGATGCTTTGATCGCGGATCGACTCGCACCGCTCGATGCGCGCACACGCGATCTGCTCTCGTTCGCGGCGTCGATCGGGCGTGGGTTTGCTCCCGAGCAGCTCGCGCAACTGCTCGACCGTCCGCTTCCTCAAGTCCTTTCGAGTCTTTCCGAACTACAACGTCGGGGACTCTTTGCAGCCACGCAAACCGAGATCGATTTCGCCCACGACCTGGTACGTCAGACGGTCTATCGAATGCTCCCGCAGCCACACAGGCGCGCAATCCACCATCAGATCGCGCGACAGCTGCTGGCTGCGAGCGCAAACGACCCGCGCCTGCACGGCGAAGTGGTTCATCACGCGACGTTGGCGGGAGACTCGCGCATGACGGCGATGGCATGCGTCAAAGCCAGCAATCACTGTCTGGCAGTCTTTGCGGGATCCGAGGTTCGCGCTGGGGCAGATCGCGGCCTGACTCACGCACGTTCACTCCCGCAGGGAAGCGAGCGGGTCCAGCGTGAAATCCGGCTGCTCACCGCGCGGCTCGTGGCTCTGGCGAGTTCGGGCGACGCGTGTCCGCCATCGATCGAACAGGAACTCGAGCAAGCCATTCAGGGCGGTCCTGGTTGAGGCGGCGCTCATCGCCGGCGAGATGAAACGCGCCATGTCCGTTCTATCTTTATTGCGTGAGTTGCTGGCACACAAGCCGATCACGCCCAGGGGCCAGGCCGCACTACAAAGGCTTGATGAGCGCCACCCCGTGACTAGAACGATCATTCAAACGCAGACACATTAAATTGCGGCGAGTACAGGCGCTGCCGCAAAGGGAGATCAGACATGTCGTACGTCGTCGTTGAAAGGAGTTTTCCGACGCCACAGTCGGATGCGGATTTGTCCGTAGTGGAAGACCGCCTTGCACCGTGCAGCGATTTACACGGCATCGTCTGGAAACGCAGCGTGGTTTCAATCGATCGCATGCACATGATCTGCGAATATGAAGCGCCGGACGCTGAAACCGTCCGCAAGGTGCAGCGGGAAGCCGGCTCCGTCTTCGATCATATCTGGTCGGGCGACGTCATCGAAAGCTGACGCCACATGCGCTTTTGCATGGACCAGGACAAGAACAGAGGAACGCGGCGAAACTTGTGCTGCGGGTCGACGGCGACGACCGAGGTCCTTCGTCAGCCGTTCTGTCAGTGGAGCTCGGCGTTGTATCCGACGTTCAGGCCCATCCAGTACGCCTGCTCGAGCGCGCTGGCGATGTCCCGGACCCGGACCATACGGAGGTCGGCCGCGGTACGTCCGCGTTCTTCCAGAGAGTCGAGCGCCATCGTTTCCGCGGCGATCGCCTGAAGCGCCAGCCAGTGAGGATCATTCCGGGAGGTCGCACTCATGTTCGCCTCCTTGCGGTTCCTTACTCGCGCAGGTACGCAGCCACTCGGTGGCGGCAGCCCGCACGCCATCCAGCCCGTCACGACAGACCAGTTTGGACGGCAAGGCCTGTCCCTGCTCCATGCGACTCACCCGGTGGCCCATCAACAGGCCCAGGTCGTAAGCCCGCTCGAGCGCCTGCGCGAGACTGGCGATTCGCACCAGATGGACGTCATTCGTGATCTTTCCCGACTCCAGCAGCGAGGGTACGCCTAGTTCTTCACGGGCAATCGCCGCAAGCGGCTCCCAGTGTTCTTCGTTCCTTTCTTTCAGTTCCATGCCGAGGACCTCCTTCGCTGTCCAATCTTACTGACTGTAAGTTTATTCTCTTGGAAGCAAGTGCCCGGATGGCATTCAGCCGCACCTGGAGTAGGCAGTCGCTTAACTCGCCGTCGCCTTCGCGATCAAGCGGCTTCGGTCGGCGGCGCACCGAGCGGAATGCGCGATCAGAAGCAGAGCAGCGTCGAGCGCTGGCTTCTAGCTCCGCGATGCATCAGGCGGCGCGCGAGTGTGCAAGAAAGGAAGGCTTTGAAAACGGAGGTCACATAAGCTGGGTGCCCTTTATGGAGGCCACGAAGCCTCACTTCTCGGAAAAATATCCATATCATCCCGGAGCGCGACGATGGTCATTGTCTGGATCCAGCGACGTCCACGCATATTGTCGGCACCCGACCATGCTATGGTCGCAAGGCGATCAGGTTGCCGTTGCAACAAGCATTGGACGCCCCCCTGCATGATCCACAATGATCCGTTCGAGCCATTCCCGCAAAAGCGGCGTCGCGCGTGGCCGCCGATTCTGCTGTGCGTCGTAGTCATCGCTTTGGTCGCGTTGGTGGTGGCAGCCGGGTTGACTCTGCGCGCGAGCCTGCCGCAACTCGACGGCACGCTCGACGCGCCGGTATCCGCAACGGTGACAATCGCGCGCGACGCGCTCGGCGTGCCGACGGTACAAGGCAGCACGCGTGACGACGTCGCGTATGCGACCGGTTTCGTTCACGCACAGGACCGCTTCTTCCAGATGGATTTGCTGCGCCGGGTCGCCGCCGGCGAGATGGCCGCGCTCATCGGTCCGGCTGCGCTGACACTGGACCGGCGCGACCGGCCCATGCGTTTTCGCGAACACGCGCGGGCGGCACTCGCCGCGTTGCCCGCAGACCAGCGGCAACTGATCGAACGCTATGCGGCGGGCGTCAACGACGGCCTGCGCTCGCTACGCGCCCGGCCGTTCGAATACTGGCTGCTGCGCACCGAACCGGTCCCGTGGCGCGCTGAGGATACGTTGCTCGCCGTCTATGCCATGTACATCGACCTGCAATACGGCCAGATCGCACACGTGCTGTCACGTGCGGCAGTGCGCGAGCGAGTGCCTGCCGACCTGCTTGCGTTTCTGCTGCCCGCAACGAGCCGCTGGGATGCTCCGCTCGACGTGATGCGCGCATTCACGCCGTCGCCCACCACCCTGCCCGCGACGCCGCCGCCGTGGCTGCCCGCAACACGACCCGCCGCGGACTTCGACACGGAGGCCACCGCGCTTTTGAGCGGCGTGCCCGAATTCATCGACGATGTAGCCCCCGTCAGTTCGATGGTCGGCAGCAATGGATTCGCGGTCGACGGTGCGCACGGCGTGGACGGCCGCGCGCTGCTCGCGAGCGACATGCACCTCGGCTTGTCGCTGCCGAACATCTGGTACCGGTTGTCGCTGATCTATCCCGCGCCAGATGGCGGGGCGCGGCGCATTACGGGGGTGAGCCTGCCAGGTACGCCACTCGTCGTGGCCGGCAGCAACGGCCATATTGCCTGGGGATTCACGAACAGCTACGGGCGGTTCATCGATCTCGTCGAACTGCTGCGTGCCCCGGACGATCCGCTTCGCTATCGCGTACCCGACGGCGGCTGGCAGACGGCGCAGGTGATCCATGAGCGCCTCGACGTGAAAGGCGGCGCGAGCGTCGATCTTCCGGTCGTGCAAACCCGCTGGGGGCCCCAGATCGTTGTTGGACCGCATGCTTATGCCTTGCATTGGGTTGCGCAGGATCCGCAGGCGATCAACGTGAACCTCGTGCAGCTCGAAAGCGTGTCGAACGTCGCCGACGCGTTGCACGCTGCGCAGACCCTCGGCCTGCCAACGCAGAACTTCATGGCGGCCGATGCACAGGGCCGTATCGGCTGGACGCTCGCCGGTCCCCTGCCGCGCTTTGCCGATGCGGATGTGGATGCCACCGCGCTCGCGAGCTTCCCGTTCCGCTCCGACACCTATAGCGGTTGGCAAGGGTATCTGCCGCCCGATGCGTACCCGTTGCGCATCGATCCGCCGGCGGGCCGCATCTGGACTGCGAACAACCGGACGTTGCCGCCGGACGAGGCAGCACGTATCGGCGATGCGGGCGCCGATCTCGGCGCACGTGCGACGCAGATTCGCAATGATCTGCTCGCGTTGCCGCATGCGACCGAGCGCGACATGCTGGCGGTGCAGACCGACGACCGGGCTTTCTGGATCGAACACTGGCGACGCACTGCGCTCGACGCGCTCGACGCGACCTCTCTCAACGGCCATCCCGAACGCGCGGCATTCCGCCGGCTCGTCGAAACCTGGGATGGCCGCGCGGATGTGACTGCGGTCGGCTACCGGCTGGTGCGCGCGTTCTACTACTCGCTGTACGACGCCTGGTTCGGTGCGCTCGACAAGCAAATGACCGCGATCGCACCCGAACTCAGCTATCGCGCTGCGAACTCGCGTTACGAGGCAACAATGGAGATGCTCGCCGGCCAGCACGCGTGGATACCCGAGGGTTTCGCGGACTGGCGCGCGTTCGTGCTGGATCGGATCGACCGCTCGATCGCGCAATTGCCGAAGGGCACGAGGCTTGAAGATGCACGCTGGGGCGAGCGCAACCGCTCGGCGATCGCGCATCCGTTCGCCCGGATCGTGCCGTCGTGGCTGCCGTGGGTGCGCAGCTGGCTCGGCACGCCGGCCGATCCGCTGCCGGGCGACATCAATATGCCGCGCGTGCAGTCACCCGTGTTCGGCGCATCCGAGCGTTTTGTGGTGTCGCCAGGGCATGAGCAGGACGGCATCTTCGAGATGCCCGGTGGACAGTCGGGCAATCCGCTGTCGCCGTATTTTCTCGCCGGACATGAAACGTGGGTGCACGGCGATGCGGCGCCGTTCCTGCCTGGCACAGCCGTGCATACGCTCAAGCTCAACGTGGCTGACACGCATCACGCCTCCGTTATGGGCGGGCCTTTGATCATTCAGAACCCTCGCTGACTCAAGGCACCTCGAAGACGCTGCAGACCCAGGCGCCCGGGAAGCCGTGGAACTTGCCGACGGCGATGACGCAAACATGCCGGCTGTGACAACCCTCGAGGCGGCAGGCATCCGGATGCGGGAGGATGTATTCTGCCGGGTGCAATTCGCGAACATTGCTCGTGCGGCACCGAGTCGATCTGGACATGGATCAATGCCGTCGGTCGTTTGGTCAACGATGAGCCGTCAACTGGATGCGCACGGCGCGCGATATCGGCTCCAGGCAGTGGCTCTATTCCCTCGGCCGCGAAATCGAGCGATTGCTGCACGTCGCGACGCGTGCCCACTGACTGTTGCACCGGTATCATCCAGCGACTCGAGTTTCCCCAGTACCGGACCGTTCTAAGTGCAGGAGAACAAGGCCGCCAAAATCGCTCGAATCGCCGACGGACAGCGGAAACCGAATGAAAAGCGCCCAATGACCGCAACGGCTGACAAACAATACTTCGAAACGGCGAATTTAATGGCCAGTTCCCGAGCGGAACCGACGCTTGAATGACTGAGCGGCGGTGCAAACGAATGACGCTTGATGGCCGCTCGCAGTCTTATCCTCGCCGCATCGATCGTGCCGCCGCCCGCGGCGCGATAAGTCCCCGGCTGAGGCTCCGGCACCGGTTACGCAACTCCCGGTGCCGGGTGCGAAACAGGGGCGGTACAACGATTGCCCGGAGTACCGACCGTCAATCTTCGCTGACTTCGCCGTCTTGTTCGACGGCCGGTTCTACTGGATCGGCCGCCGGATTCTCGTCAGCGGGTGCGCCGGCATCCTCTGTCGAACTTTCAGCTACCTGCGCATCAACTGCGTCGCCTGACTCAACTTCCGCCAAACTTGCAACGTCGCTTGACTCAGCTTGCGGAATATCTGCAACGTCGCCAGACTGAGCTTCCACCAGATCCGCAATGTCACCCGACTCAGTTACCGCTGCATCTGCAGAGTCGGCTGACTCATCTACCGCCGCCTCCGCAACGTCGGCTGACTCATCTACCGCCGCATCGGCAACGTCGGCTGACTCATCTACCACCGCATCGGCAACGTCGGCTGACTCATCTACCACCGCATCCGCAACGTCGGCTGACTCAGCTACAGCCAGATCCGCATCCTCCTCTGACGCATTGGGCTCCTGGATTGACTCATCGCTCGGCGTCGCAACGATCTCATCCGGCACGCCAGCCGTGCCGTCCACATTCAGTGTCATCGAAATCCTCATAAGGTCGAGTTATTGGTAAAAACCCCCAAAAGGATTCCCAATGAAATGCGCGTCGCCAACGGGCGACTTTTTTATCGCAGGCCGCTTGGCCAGCGTGGGAGAGCACATAGTCTCACATGGCCAGCCCGACAATGAATCACAGCATGGACGCATTCGATATTGATGTGTTCGCAAGCGAACACATCGCAGAACGCGCATAAAAGCCTAAGGCTACGCTGAACAAGCAGCTGAATTTGCGACGTGTCGGCGATGTAGAGGTGTTCAGGTCGTGAAGCCGACCGTCATCCTTTGGTTTTTGGCCCTTGCGGGCATTGCACGCGGGCGTTTTG
>NZ_JBKGUA010000035.1:0-76708 GCF_046543485.1 Paraburkholderia sp. EG304
CCTGCCAGTTCAAACGCTATCCTTCGACACTGCGTGAATAAAAACCGGGTGAGAGACCGATTCCCACCCCCTAAAAGCGGACATTTGAACTTGGCCAGTAAGCGGACATTTCAAAATGGCTTTGACAGGGAATATTCGTTCCCGCCGCGGTTATGTCAAACGCGAATGCGCCGAGCGGCGTGTTGAGCGCGACACCGACCAGCCCAGCCCAGTAACCTTCCGCAAACTGTGCACCGGTATAGCCGGTCCACAGGTTTGTCAGGCCGCGCTGATAAACCGCCTGCGCGACCCACGGATGGCTATCCAGCACGGTATCGCGATACACACCGGTCGTCAGATTGAAACGTGAAACACCTGGCCGCAACAACTGCGGGACTGACGCGAACGGAACCAGAAAAGTCCGCTGGCGGCCGTCGGATTCTGCAATAGTGACCTGAAGGTCGCCGCCATAACCGGTAGCCGGCAGGTCGCTCAGTTCGAACGGTCCCGGAGGCACGCTGGTCTCGGCCACGATGATGTTGTTCTGACGGACGATGATGCGTGCATTGGTATCGGCCACGCCACGCACAACCGGTGCATAGGAGCGCATGGAATCCGGCAACATGCGGTCGTCGCTCGAAAGCTGGACGCCACGCACGTTGAACGAGTCGAAGACGTCACCGCTCGTCGAGCTGTCGCCGATCGTCAATTGACTCTTGAGCGCCGTGACATCGTGCTGCGCGAACAACGCGACACTTTGCCAATGCGCGTCGGGACTCCGGTTCTGCAAGCTTGCCGTGGCCCACTGCCGGATACGCCAGCCGTTCACGTTGAATCCGCTTTGCAGACCGAGGTAGGCACTGCTGAAGTCTCCCCTCCCATTGTTCTGGTGAGTCGTATAGCTGGCGAGACTGTATTGCACGAAGCCTGCGTTGATCCCGTTGTCCCAACGGGACGGATCGACATAGCCGGCAGCCTCCTTGCGCAGTTCGATCTGTGGGATCGACAGATCGAGTTGCAGATCGGCGGTGTTCAACGATGCCAGCGATCCGGGTACGGCTTCCGCCAGCGGCACGCATTGCGATGACGCATCCGTATCGTCGACGTCGGCCTTTCCCGCTTCCGTTAGCCGTTGGATCACGCGTTCGGTATCTACGCCAGCCCGGTCCATGCTGGATATCGTGAAGCAGGGCCTGGCGATATCCGAATCCGGCACCGCCTGAAAAACGACATCGAAGCGTCCACGCTTCTTACCATTGACGAGCAGTTCGACCGGATAAACGCCCGGAGCAACAGGGTTACCTCGCGTATAGCGCGACAGGTCGGCGACGTTGCCCGTGAAGAACGCGGGATTGAACTCGACTTCTTGCGGAGCTTCCACAGACGGCGCATTCGATGTCGGCGCGTCAGAAGACGCATCTGTATGCGCATCTTCCCTGTTGGCACCGACTGCTTGCTCCGGCAGCTCGGACGCCGAGCAGTCACTGGGCGGCGTCGCCCCGCCCGAATCCGGCGCACATGCGGCGACCGCGGAATTCGCGGAAAACACCCAGCCCGACGCTACGATTGCCGCCCACGCCAGTGGGTGAAACCGGAATGGGACATTACCGAATACTTTTTCAACTGCTGTCTTACTATTCCGCACGCCCGACATCCCGTATTCCAATTATTGATTCTTTTGCGCTTCCGCGCTTTGCGCACTTGCCACTTCCGCCGAGTCCTTGATCGCTGTACCGAAATCGTTCAGAACCGTGTAGGAAATCGTGGCAGGAGCTTTGATATCCAGCTTTCCATCCCGTGGACGGAG
Organism: Paraburkholderia sp. EG304; assembly: GCF_046543485.1. Taxonomy (NCBI): domain Bacteria; kingdom Pseudomonadati; phylum Pseudomonadota; class Betaproteobacteria; order Burkholderiales; family Burkholderiaceae; genus Paraburkholderia; species Paraburkholderia sp. EG304. The sequence continues at coordinate 1,787 of NZ_JBKGUA010000035.1, forward strand.
ATCGACGTGTCCGAACGGCGGTGCCATGTCGGGCAAAAGTGCAACCTTCCTGCCTGCCGTTTCTATTTCTGCCATGCCGACGGAAACGAAGTAGGGCGACGGGTTGTCGAGACGAACGACCCTCTGACCTTTGTCATCTGACTCGACATGCCACTTCAGTTCAGCTCGCCCCGCCGTTGGGTCGTCGAGCAACGATGTGGGCCGGTAGAACATCTTGATCCGCGTACGGAACGCGAGCTGAATCATGTTTCGGTCATCAGCGTCCTTAGGCTTGGGGGGAATTTCCAGAACGTTTAGCCAATAGACGGACTCACGGTCCATTGGCATGTCGCCGCCTGCGAACATGATGCGCAAAGCCTGACCTCGATGAGGCTCGACTCGAAATACGGCTGGCAGCAGCGTGAATGGCACCTTGATTTCATTCGGCGCGGCTGCTGCATCTCCGTCGTCCAGCCATGCCTGAACCAGGACCGGGCGGCTCTCAACATTGTTCAAACGAACGTTGACTTCGCGGTTTTGCGCCGGATAAATAACTCGTGTACCGGTGATGGTGATAGCCGCTTGTGCACCAAACGACACCACACTACAGGCTATGGCCGCAGCCAGATATCTAGAGAATTTCATTGAAGACATTCGCTCCTCCACGCGACAGATAGGCGGAATGTCACTTCGGGTTGCCTTCAGAGAGGAAGCGCAACCCGATGCCATTCGGCTTGGACTGGCTTACTGATATGCCAACGTGTAGCGAACAACGGCCGTCACGTAACCGGCCGTGGTTTTGTTCGTTGCGTAGTACTGGCCGCCGTAGCTCATCGTTGCGGTGCCGTCGCTTGCGACAGGAACGAACGAACCCGTGCTACCCAGCAGAATTGGCGTCTTGCCATCGCGGTCAAGCAGTTGCACTTCGACATTCGTAGCCGGCGAAGTGCTTGCCTGATTGATGGCATTACGCGTAGCCGGGTCCATGTTCGTGGTCTCGAAATGCGCCGCGACATTGGTCAGCGTTGCTGGGCACTGTGACACCGAAATTTCGAACATCCTGGAGCCGGCGGTTTGGCCGGCTGCAACCAACGACTGGGTGGACAGGGTAGGCAGCGTGACCGTCTTGTCCTCGTCACCGGCGTTAATCAGGCAGGTGTCGTCGATCAGTTCGCCGTTGAACGTTACCTGACCTGTGCCCGGTACGGCTTGAGCGAAAACCATCGGCGCGACGGACAGGCCGGCCACCGCGATCATGAGTTGCGTCACTTGTTTTTTCATGAGATTCCTCTTTGTTGCTATTTCGAAACTACAAACCCTTGTGAAGCCGGAGCTCCCAGCGATCGTCAAGGCAGAGCAATGATGTCATTGAAGAAGATCGGTGTTAATGGGCCGATACCCAAAATGAAATACCACATAGGACAGCCGACAACCGGCGTGTCGATTCCTCGAATTCAATCGATGCCAGGTCCGCCATACGATAGGGAAAGGCGCTACGAGAACTACAGAATCCGGCTGAGAATCGCGGCAATAGCTATGAGCAAGACCACTCGCGCACGATCGTGACGAGTTCTACGTCGTTTCTGGCACCCAGCTTCTTCATGCCAGCGTTCTTCTGATTGCTGACGGTCTTGGGACTGCGATTGAGCCGCTCGGCAATGGTGCCGATCGACATGCCGTCGCAGATCATTCGCACGACCGTCGATTCATTTTTAGATAGCAAATTGAGAGAGGATCCGCCCTCCGCTGCGCGCGCCGTTGCGCGCAACATCTTGTTCGCAATGGAATCAGGCAGAAACACGCTTTTGTTTTTGGCGGCACGAATGGCGGCGGTTAGGCTGGCAAAGCCCTCCGGCCCCTTCCCGACAAAGCCGGCCGCCCCCGCATTGAGCGCAGCCGAAATGATGTGCGTGGAAGAGTGCGCGCTCAGGAAAACTACGCGCACGGCTGGAGCGACGCGCCGGATGCGGTCAAGAAGATTGAGACCGTCCGCATACGGATCGCCTTCGAATTCGTAGTCGCACACGAGCACGTCGACCGGCACTTCACCCAACAGTTGGAGAAGCTGGCCAATTGTTTCGCTTTTGAAGCAGACCTTGACGTCCGGACGACGCTGAAGAAGATGCTCGACGCCGAGAAGAATGAATGGATGATCGTCGGCAATAGCCACTCTGATTTTGTTCACTCGCACTCCATACCACGCTGGTGAATACTTTTCTCGCGCCGACACACCTGCATGCTTTGTTGCCAAAGTACGATGTCATTTCACGCCGTTACATGACAAGAAAAGCACAGGACATCTCGCCCATGCCACTCGTCGAAAGTTCTTGAACCACTATTTATTTAAGTCAGTTGAAATCGCTGAGCAGGTCGGTGCGCTTTTTGGCAGAGACAAAGCAATTTCTCGCATGCAACCAGGCATGGACCATCATGAAGACGGGAAGCGCGACGCACTCACTCAGCGGCGATGAATTAATAGATTCCCGCCTTGCACTTACGCGGATTGTACTTGGCACCAACAAGAAAAAAGTCAGCAGATTCCTATATGCGTCATAGGTACAAGGAGTGCTTTCGTCATGGTGCTCTCAACGCACGCTTACGAGCAGCACGTCGACCATTCCACATGGAGCGTCAATCGCTAGCGTCACGGCTGCATAGACGGGAGCAGAGCGTCACAGAGTATTGCAGCGTCGTGCTTCGACGCAACATCTTGCCCAGCCGGACCGATGGCAATACCTCGCTAGTTGCTGCCCCGTGTGCCTCTAACGGAACCTCAAGCCCCGAAATGATTGCGCACGAGATCGGCGAACGCGACCAGCGCGGTAAGCAGAACCACGATGAACAGCCAGCGTTCCAGCAGCGTAAACACAGGCCGTTTCCCCTTGCGGCGCTCGGCGATGTAGAACCACGCGGTCGCCGCCGTATAGAGCACGGTGGACATCAACAGATAATGCAGGCCGCCCGCGTACACGAGAGAGAGCGCATAGACGCAGCCCATCAGCGCGAGCATGAAATCGACGCGCCGTGACCACGGCTGCCCCGCATACGATTCGCCGCTCGCCGCGAGCTTCAACCCATAGCCGACGACGAACAGATACGGGATCAGGCTCATCGACGTCGTGAACTCCTTGGCCAGCGTGAACGCCTCTTTCGAAAACAGCGTCACGATCAGAAACGCCTGGATCACGAGGCTCGTCATCCATAGCGCAGCGACCGGTACGTGGTTGCGGTTTTCTCGGCCGAGAAACGCGGGCATCGTACGGCTCTTGCCCGCCGCGTGCAGAATTTCGACGGCGAGCAGCGTCCATGCGAGATAGGAACCGAGTACCGATATCAGCAGGCCGAGCTTGACCACGACCGCGCCCCACGCGCCGACCGCGGCGCTCAGCACGCCAGCCATCGACGGATTTTTTAACGTACCCAACTGCTCGAGCGGCAACACGCCATACGACAACAACGTGACCATGACCATCAACGCAAGCACGCATAGAAAGCCGAGCACGGTCGCGACGCCGACGTCGCGCCGTTCGCGCGCATGCCGTGAATAAACGCTCGCGCCTTCCACGCCGAGAAACACGAAGACCGTCCCCAACATCGTCTTGCGCACCTCATCGAAAAGACCGGTCGCCGACGGCTCGGCACGGGTCCACAGATTCGCGACGAACACCCGCCACTCGACGCTCGATAGCACAAGCACCGCGAACAGTCCGAGCGCGAGCAACTTGGCGACCGTCATCGACGCATTCGCAATCGACGAGCCCTTCACGCCGCGCAGAATCAGAAAGTGAAACACCCAGATCATCAGCGAGGAACTGACGATCGCGCTGAACGTATTGCCGGCGCCGAACGAGGGCACGACGATCGCGAGCGCGGACTTGATCAGCACGAGATAGGCCACGTTGCCGAGACAGCTGGCGCACCAGTAGCCGAACGCCGACAGAAATCCCGTATAGCGTCCGAACCCGACGCGCGCATACGTGTAGACGCCGACATCAAGTTCCGGCTTGCGCCATGCGAGCCGTTGAAAGATCAGCGCGAGTATCAGCATGCCGGAGCCGGTGATGGTCCAGCTGATCAGCGAACCGACGACGCCGGTATATTTGCCGAGCGCCTGCGGCAACGAAAAGACGCCCACCCCGACCATCGAGCCGATCACCATCGCCATCAGGCCCGGCGCTGACAGTCTGACGCGCTTGTCCATGCTGCGATCGCTCTCCCGCAAACACGTTCCGATCGAGCCGCGCTCGCGCGACTACGATGATCGACCGCTCAGATGACGATCGTGCCGCTCGCGAGGCCGATCAGCGCGGCAATCGCGCCGCAGACTGCGACGGCAAAGATGATCCATTCGAGTTTCGAAAACACCCCCATGCCGCGCTCGCGTTTGGCCAACACATACAGCACCGTACCGGGCGCATAAAGCAGCGCCGATAGCATCAGGAACTTCAGGCCGCCCGCGAACAGCAGAAAGGCCGTATAGAACGTCGCGAACATCGCGACGAAATACTCGGTGCGCAACACGCCGCTCAAGGTGCCGCCATTGTGGCGACTATCGTAACGCGCGGCCTTGATGCCGTATGCGGCCACGAGGAAATAAGGAATCAGCGCCATCGAGCTCGTCAGATTGAGCATCAGCGCAAACGCATCGGTCGACCAGTACGTGCTGATGACGAAACACTGCACCACGGTACTCGTGAGCCAGATCGCGGCGACCGGCAGCTTGCGCTCGTTTTGTCGCGCGAAGATACGCGGCATCGTTTCGAGGCGCGCGGCGGCGAACAGCACCTCGGCACAGATCAGCGACCACGCGAGGTACGCGCCGAGGATCGAAATGATCAGACCGGCGCTGATAAACACGACGCCGAATGGGCCGAGCAACGCGCCGAGTACCGCGGCCATCGACGGCTGGCGCATCACCGCGAGATCGGCGCGCGGCAAGCTCGCGTAAGGCAGCAGCGTCACCAGTACTAGCAGACACAGCACTGCGACGAAGCCGGTGATCGTCGCGGCGCCCACGTCCGAGCGCTTTTTCGCGTAGCGCGAGTACACGCTTGCACCTTCGATACCGACGAACACGAAGACGGTGACGAGCATCGTCGCGCGAACCTGCGAGAACAGGCCGTTGCCGAGCTGATCGTTGCCTTCCCGCAGATTTGCGTGAAACATGTCGGCGCGAAACAGCGCGATGAGGATCACGATGAACAGCACGATCGGAATCACCTTCGCGACGGTCACGATCGTGTTGATCATCGTGGCCTGCTGGACGCCGCGCAGCATCACCAGATGAAACAGCCAGATGCCTACCGACGACACGATGATCGCCGTCGCCGTATTGCCCTCGCCGAAGACGGGAAAGAAAGCGCCGAGCGTCGATTTGATCAGCACCCAGTACGACACGTTGCCGAAGCAGCCGGCCATCCAGTAGCCGAATGCGGACAGAAAGCCCGCATAATCGCCGAAGCCCGCTCGCGCATAGGCGAACACGCCGGCATCGAGCTCGGGCCGGCGCTGTGCGAGCGCCTGGAACACGCGCGCCAGCGCATACATGCCGATGCCCGCCACGCACCATGCAATGACGGCGCCGAACGGTCCGGTCGCGCGCGCGAAATTGCGCGGCAGCGAGAAAATCCCTGCGCCCACCATCGAACCGACGACCATCGCGGTCAGTGCGGGTAACGACAGTTTCGTCTCGACCTGGGTTGTCATCGTTCACCCTTCAGAGAAGCTGATTTCTTCCAGAAAGGGACTTACGCGGAGCAGGTACGCGTACGTTGCGCATCTCCTGTTAGTCCTCCCGACCGAAGCCAACGGCTTTTACCCGATCCTTCGCTTACTGTGAAGCCGGCGCCGGTGCGTTCCCGGCGGCGGGCGCGGGTCCCGTCGGCGCTTGTGGATTCGCAGCCACGGGCGGATTGGCCAACCAGCCGCCCCCCATCGCCCTGAACAGCGCGAACTGTGCCTGCAGTTTGCCGACCTCTTCCCTCGCCTGCGACGACTGGCTTTCGAGCAGCGCAACCCGCACCTGATCGATATCGACGCGGCCGGTATCGCCGAGTTCGTAGCGACGTCGCACCTGGTTCAGCTGCGTGGTACGACGCGCGACTTCTTCATTGCGCGCGTTGAACAACTCGTCCTGCCGGTTCAAACGCGCCAGCGCACGGTCGACGTCATAGAACGCGCCGAGCGCGGTCTTTTCGTAATTGAACATCGCCTGTTGCGCCTGCGCATCCGACGACTCCACCTGCGAGCGCCGCGCGCCAAAGTCGATCAGCGGCATCGCCATCGCCGCGCCGAACAGCCAGAACGTGCTGGCCCCGAGGTTTTGACCCGCGAACTCCCAACCATTGCGCGCGAGCATCCCGCTTAGCGATAGGGTCGGCCAGTAGTTGAGCCGCGCGACATCCGACTGTCTGACCGCCGCATTCACGCGGGCCTGCGCCGCGATCAGATCCGGGCGCCGCATCAGCAGGTCGACGGGTTGGCCGGGCGCGATATGCGGCAGTGCGGTCATCAGCGTGTCGCTTTCATCGAGGATTCCGGCGAAGTCCGCTGGCTGCACGCCGCACAGATTCTGCAAATTCAGCCGCGCCTGAGCGACGCCGTTCTCCACATCCTGCAAACGCGCATCGACCTGCGCGCGGCCAGCGCGCGCCGCTTCGATGTCCGTACTCATCACGAGGCCCGCGGTAAAGCTCTTTTCGGCGATGTCGACGAAGTCGTCCGCGATCGCGCGGCTTTGCAGCAGGATCGTGCGCTGACGCAGCAGCCCGCGATACGTGACGTACAGATCCGCGACACCCGACACTACGCTCAGGCGCACCGCTTCCGCATCGCCCGCGGCCGCGCGTACCTGCTCACGTGCCGCCGAGAGCCGCGAGCGTCCCTGGCCGAACAGATCGATCTCCCATTGCGCCTGCAGACCGACTCGCCAGAACTGCGCATCGGTATTGGTGATGCCGAGGAACTGCGCGAACTCGAGTTGCGTCTCGCCGCCGTGAAACTTTGCGCCGCTCACGCCCGCACCGACCGACGGCAGCAGTTGCGAGCGAGCCAGCCGGATTCCGGCCTGCACCTGATCGACGCGTGCGTAAGCGGTGGCGATGTCGAAGTTGTGCGCGAGCGCGACTTCGATCAGTTTGTTCAGCGTCGGATCGTCGTACTGGGTCCACCACGCCGCGAGATCCTGCGCGGACATCGGGGTGGCCGCGCCCTGTTGCGCCTCCGAATACTGCGGCGGAAACGCGGCGGGCTTTTGCAGTTGCAATGAACCCGCACAACCTGCTTCGAGCAGCAGCGCCGCGATGGTGAGAAGAAAGTGGCGCGCGCGGATCATTTTGCTTCCGGGTGTCGGCCCGGCTCCCATTCCGCCTGCTTGATCGAGAACAGCATCGAGTACAGCGCCGGCACGGCGACCATCGTCAGTACGGTGGCGAAAGCAAGGCCCGACATGATCGTGATCGCCATGTCCTTGAAGAACGGGTCCCACAGCAGGGGCGCCATGCCGAGCGCCGTCGTGCCGGCCGACAGCATCACCGGACGCAAGCGGCTCATCGCACCGTGGGTCACCGCCTGCATGCGCGGCACGCCGGCGGCGACCTGCGCATCCATCTCTTCGACGAGCACGACGCCGTTCTTGATCAGCATGCCGATCAGGCTCAATAGACCGAGCAACGCCATGAAGCCGAACGCGCCGCGGAACAGCAGCAGACCGATCGTCACGCCGCAGATCGACATCGGCACGACGAGCAGCACGACGAGCGCGGGCTTCAGGCGTCCGAACATCATCAGCACCAGCAGCGCCATCGCGATGAAGCCGAGCGGCAGTTGCCGAAACAGGCTCTGCTGCGCGCGCGTCGACGATTCGTGCTCGCCGCCCCATTCGAAGCGGTAACCCGAAGGCAGCTCGATGTTCTCGATGCCCGAGCGAATGCGGTTGAAGGCGTCGACACTGTTCTGCCCGTAGATGGGGTTCGCCGACACGGTGATCGTGCGAATCCGGTCCTCGCGCGCGATCTGACCTTCCTCGGTCCCGACCGTAAAGCCGTTGACCACGTCGCCGAGCGGCACGTAGCGGCGCAGACCGGCGCTGAACACCTGCAGGTCCTGCAGGCCCGCGACGCCGCGCGTGTAGTCGGGCGAGCGCAGCACGATCGGCAGCAACTGATCGCCTTCGCGATAGATGCCCGCGCGCAGGCCCTCGGTTGCATAGGCCATCGTGTCGGTGACCTGCCGGCGCGTCACACCGAGCGAGCGCGCGCGCGACTCGTCGAATTCCGGCCGCACGATGCTGATCGGATTTTCCCAGTCGTCGCGGATCGCGATGATGCGGCCGTCGCCCTTCAGCACGTTCTGCGCTTCCTGCGACAAGCGACGCAGCACGGCTGGATCGGGACCGGAGAAGCGCGCCTGAATCGCCGCGCCTCCGCCCGGGCCGAAATTAGGCCGTGTCACAGTCCAGTGCTGTTCGGGGAAGCGCTTCTTCAGATCCGCTTCGATGTCCGGAAGCATCACGTCGATCAGGCGCTGGTCCTTCGCACCGACGATGAACTGCGCATACGACGGATCGCGCGTCTCCGGATCGTAGACGAGGAAGAAGCGCGTCGCGCCCGAGCCGATATAGGTCTGCACGTTGCTGACATCCGCATGCTCGAGCAGCACCTTCTCGACTTCGCGACTCTTTTCGACGACCGCGCGAATGTCGGCGCCGCGCGGCAAACGCATATCGACATAGAAGATCGGCGTGGTCGACGCGGGGAAGAAACTCTGCTCGACGAAACGGAACGCCCAGCCGGCGAGTACCGTCAGCGCGACGAGGCCGATGACCACGAGCACGCGCCGTCGGGTGACCCATGACAACAACTCGCCGTAACGCTTGTACAGCTTTGCCTTGAACGGATCTTCATCGATGATGTCCGCGGGCTTGAAAAGATATGTGCCGAACAGCGGCGTCAGCGCGATGGCGATCACCCAGCTAAACAGCAGCGAAATCGCAGCGACGGCGAACAGGGACGCGCAGAATTCGCCGACCGCATCCGGCGACAGGCCGATGCCCGAAAAAGCCAGAATCCCCACGATGGTCGACGCGAGCAGAATCCATTGGCTTTGTTTGAGAATTTCGGTCGCCGCCTCGAGATGCGACTTGCCTCGTTGCACCCTCACGAGCATGCCCTCGACCACCACGATGCTGTTATCGGTCAGCATGCCCATCACGATGATCAGCGCGCCCAGGGAAATGCGCTGCAGCTCGATCCCCGCCGCGTACATGACGAGCAGCGTGCCGAGAATCGACAGGAACAGCTCGACGCCGAGCACCACACCCGCACGCCAGCCAAGCCCGATGCCGAGCGCGACACCGACGATCGACACGGACAGGAACACGTCGAAGATGAAACCGCGCACGCTCTCATCGACGACCCGCGGCTGATCGTAAAGCGAGTACAGCTTGATGCCGATCGGGCGGTCGCGCTCGAGTTCGGCGAGCTTCGCCTTGATCCGCTCGCCGACCCTCACGACGTTGACGCGCGGTCGCGCGCTGATACCGATCGTGATCGCGGGCTGAGCGTTGTAGTGAATGACCTGGTTCGGAATCGTCGCGTAGCCATGGCTCACGCGAGCGATGTCGCCGAGCAGAAGCGGGCCGGGCGTATTGTTGACAGGCAGCGATCGGATGGCCTGCAGCGAGTCGAGCGAGCCGGTCGGCGCAATCCGCAACGACAGATCGCCGACGCGTTCACGGCCCGCGGGCCGAACCTCGTTTTGCAGGAACAGTGTCTGCGCGAGATCGTCGGTGGACAGATTGTTGGCGATCAGTTGCGACTGGTCGACGTCGACCGAGACCTGCTCCTGCTGCTGACCAGCGATCACGATGTCGGACACGTCGTCGAGCGTCAGCAGTTGGCGGCGCAGTTCACGCGCGTACGCATACAGTTGCGCCTGCGTGTAGCCCTCGCCAGTCAGCGCGTAGAACATGCCGTAGACGTCGCCGAAACGGTCGAGCACGAGTGTCGGGCCCGCACCGGGCGGCAGCCGTACCTGTGCATCCGACACGGAATTGCGCAATTCGTCCCACACTTGCGGCAATTGCGCCGACGTGTACTGGTCGCGAATCTGGACGCGGATTTCGGAGTAGCCCGGCATCGAACGCGAGGTCAGCTTCTCGACCTGCGGCATCTGCTGGATCGCGCTTTCGAGCCGGTCCGTCACCTCCTGCTCGACCTCGTGCGCACTCGCGCCCGGATACAGCGTCACCACGACCGAAGTCTTGATCGTGAACTTCGGGTCTTCGAGCCGCCCGATGTTGTAGTACGCAAACAGGCCGCCAAACAGCGAGATCAGCGTCAGGACCCATGCGATCAGCGGCTTTTCGATCAGGGGGCGCGCGAGGTTCATCGAGGAGCATCCATTGGACGGACCGCCATTCCCTCTTTCATGAACTGCGAGCCGCCCGCCACCACGCGGTCGCCTTCCGCCACCGCACCCGCGACGACCGCATCGTCATTGCGAATTTCGCGCACGCTGACCGGCACCGCATGCACACGGCCGGACGCCGCATCGTAGCGCCACAGACTGCGCTGACCGTCCGCGCCGATCGACACCGCCGCGATCGGAATCGCGAAGTAGCCTTGATTGTCGTTTTGCGCGACTTGCTTGGCCGTGTCGGAAATCTGTACCCGCAGCGCCATGCCGGGTAACAGCATGGCGCTTTGCGGTCCTTCGATCGAGAACACGAGCCGGTAGGCCGCCGAAGTCGGCGAGGTCTGCGTGGTCCGTTCGCGGAACACTAGCGGGAAGCGGTTCTGCGGCCGCTCGGGCAGCCACGCTTCGGCTCGCAGCGTCTTGTCGACGAATAGACGTTCGGCAATGCTCTGAGGCAGATCGACGCCGACATCGACACGGCCGATGTTTTCCAGATTGAACGCGGGTGCGCCAGCCTGCACGACCTGCTGAATCTCGATGTTGCGGCGAGCGATCCGGCCGTCGAATGGCGCGACTAGCCGGGTATTGCGCAGGTCGCGGCTCGCCATGTCGCGTGCCGCGCGTGCGGCGTCCGTGGCAGCCGACAGCTGCTCATAAGCAGCCTGTGACAGAATTCCGTCCTTGCGCAGCACCGCCTGGCGCTTCAGGTTGTCGCTCAGCTGCTGATACTGCGCGTTCGCGCGTTGCAGTTGCAGCTTGTAGGGTTCTTCATCGATACGCGCGATCAGCTGCCCGCGTTTCACGGATGCACCTTCGAGCACCGCGATCTGCACGACGCGGCCCGATACTTCGAAGGCGAGCGGCGAGATGCTGGTCTGCTCGACCCGCCCGGTAAAGATGCGAATGGCGGACGCGTCGGCCGCTTCGACCCTGGTGAGCTGCACGGCTGGCCTCGTATCGCCGCTCGGTGTTTCGGTTGGCCGTTGGCAGCCCGACAGTGAAACGACGAGCGCACTGGCCAACACGCACGACAATACGCCGGTCAGTGCGACGCTGGCTGATCGGTGAGGCCGCGGTGCATCGGAACGGTTTGCGGTCATGACGTCCTCGGCTGACTGCTGGCGCAACCCATGTCGTACACCCTGCGGCAACCTTGTTCGCGGACCGGCGAATACGGTGCTCTACGGGTTGCTCATGAATTCATAGGGGTCCATAGCAGTGGACCGATCAGTGCATTTTCGCTGCGATTTTCACGGCCAAGCCAGACTCGATGAACGGTGGCATCGCGTCGGTCGGACCGGCAACGTTATGCGTCGTCATTCAGGCTTCGTTTGTCGGGCATGTTGCCTAAATGCCAATCTGCTTCGCCATGCCGAAGAAAGGCTAAGGAACTGGTGGTCTGCCCGTGTCATGCGTGCGCCATTGTCCCCTTTCACAGTTCGTGAGAGGCATCATGGCCGATCAATGCGCCAGCCGTCAATCGATTCGCGACTTACTGCGGGCATACGGATTTATTCCATGGTTTCTTCGACGTCCGTTGACGAAAGATAAGCATGGCTATGCTGTCGTACTAGTGATGAAGGGCGATGGGAAAGACTGCTATAGATATCAGGGAATGCTTTCGCCGATGGAACAGCCGCGATTGTTGAATCGGGGGTTCTTTCTCATTGAAGCCAATGCGCATCATGGCGGACGGCATGGGTTGTACCAGTGATTTGCTGGGCGGTAGAGTCCAGCCGTTCGTTTCTGCCATTCGGACCGCTCAATGCCATTAGGTGCATCGCGTGTTGCGGCAGTGCTCGAATGAAAGCCTCGCAGTGGCGGCGGCCATACGCGCATCGGCGAATGCGCGTATGCGCCGTTCGCCCGAGGCGCTCAACGTTGCGCGGTTCGCGATTGCACCTGCCAACGCGAGCCGCTGGATTGCATCGATGCGATATCGGCCGTCGGCGGAATCAATACCGACTGGCGATTGTCGAGCCTCGTTGAACTGTCGTTGCAGATGGCCCGGCTGGCGTTCGCCGGGATACTTAACATTTATCGGCGCGATGACTTGGGCGTCGCGATCGTTGCGGGGGTGAAATTGCGGCGGCCAGTCGAAGACGATGCCGATGCGAGTGGCGATACCGATGGCGATGGGAGCAGCAATGCGGCGCTGACACCGGCGTGTCGTCATGGGCCGCGGGACTGACGAGTTCGGCGTCGCGCTATTTCAGTGAGATGCCGTCCACAACCGTTATCACGTTGATCCGGTTCAGCCGGGGCAAGCTCGGGCAACTGCTTGCCTCATGTGATGTCGTGCTGTCCGTCTAAGATCCGTATCGCGAAGCCAGTGTCGAGTGAGATGGCCAAGCCGTGCCAACGTTGCGCACGCTGTTTAGACGCACGCGGTATCGATGCGCCGCGCATAAGCAACTGTTCGATCGCAGTCGACGGATCATTCTGATGTTGCATGGCCCTCGCGACGGGCCCGGAGGCATAGATCAATGTCGACAACGATATTCCGGGCGATGAAGTGCTTCGCCAATATTTTCAGGTGTGGCAGGGCTACTACCCGACCAACGTGCCGATGCTGGTCAACCTCGTGCGCATGCGGCACGCCACGCAACAGACGCTCGCGTAGTTCGATCCGGACCGCACGGCGCCCGCGTCGCATGGTGATGGTCTGATCGCTCACAGCATGGGCGGCAATTCACGCACGGCTGCGGGTGCCGGCTTCCGGCGACGCGCTTTGGGCAACGTTCGAGGATAAATACGTGCCCGAAGGCTCCGACGTCGCTCGTGATGACGAGCGCTCAATCGGCTGCTGAACTTCACGCCGATGCCGAAACGCGAGCGCGCCATGTTTATGGCGCCCCCCATCAAGGCACTCGGTTCGCGAGCAACGGCTGTCTCGCTGGGCGGTCAACCTCGGCGCGAAAGCGGGCCGCTCGAAGATTCCGATGATGGGGTCGTCTCTTATCGCAGCGCGCATCTCGCGGGCGCGCTATCGGAGAATGTGATTGTTGCCGGGACAGCGTGCGGGAGACGCGGAGGCGATCTTCGAGATCCGACGGATTTCGAATCAGGATATCGGGCAGATCGATCGGCGTGGGCTGGTTTGCGAGGAGGCTGAAATGGAGACGTGACGGCGGGGGGGCCAGGCGTTTTTCGCGACAGCGTAGGCTTTGCAGCCATGTCCGTCCTTTAAAATGATTCGCTACAAATTACGTATTAAATGCTACGTATCGCTGGAGCGTGTTTGCGCAATCCTGCGTGTGCTCCTCTCGTGATGGGTGTGCCGGGGTATCGTGCACCAATTTGGCTGAGCCGCGTGAAACAATGCGTCGGAAAAGTGAAAAAGGTCTTTAAAAACAAAAAGTTATCCGATTACAGAGACATTCCTCAATGTTTCACGCGGCTGCGGTTAGCGAGATCAACCGAAGAATCGGGGGTTCGCGCTCGGATCGGCTAATACCCGCTGGTTTTTCGATATTTAGTTCGGAAAACTGCCGATGGCCGACTACTGTATAGCCGAAGCTCCACCTTGCGACGCGCTCGGCGATTGACAGTGGCTCGCGTTGCGGATGAAGCGGTGGACGATCGTCTCGCTAATTGATGCAACGAGAGCGAGCCGGACGACGACGCATTGTCGGCGGTGATCTGCGCGTTTGGCCTTCCCCCCTAGCAATGATCGCCGAGCGCGTAAATTGCCGATGCGGCGGGAGTAGCGATGTTGATGTCGCGCTGACCAGATGGTCAAGTGCAAACTCATCCGGTAGCGAGCAGGTGGAAGTTCATGACTCGCGAGCTGCCCAAGCGATGATTGTAGCGGTCACGATGCATGCCTTCGAATACGAGGACCCGCGCATCTCATGATGCGGGCAAGTCGACCGGACGACCTTTCGAGCGTGGCTAACTAACCGAGAGTATTTTCTTGCTGACCACGGTGGGGGGTCGACACACGTACCGCCAAATGGGCAGCGGTCGGTAGGGGTTCCTTCTTCACTTTCTGGCTGCCGGCCCAGAGGTCGAATCTGCACCGTGCAACGGGATGTGATTCGAAGGCATGCTTGCGACTCTCGAAAGCAAGGATGCACCGCTTGCGATGGGCCTGGTCTGGATCGGTCGAGAGGGATCGCGCTATCAAGGTCGGCATCGCTTAACGCGACACTCGCCTAATGGCGGGCTCCCGCCACACCTTTACGTATGTGGTCTGTTCGCTGAGACAAACCAAATTCAAGGCCTTCCCGCGCGCGTCGTTCCGTCGATCCGGTTTCCATCGTTAATCGTATGGGACGGATTTCTGGCAGAAAACCGCTGACTGTATGGTCAATGAGCATAGGCATGCGCACCGCGCCCATCTGGCCTCAGGTACTTCCTGAGTTGGAGCAACCGTGAATGACGTTGACCATATTCACTAAACTGCTGCACCCGACAGCGCCGTCATGAACTCAGGGCTTGATGGAAAATCATCGTCAACCCTTCCCGCGATTTTTTACCTGACATTCATTTGGTGCGGGACGCCTCGACGTCAGGAGCAACGATTTTTCTCATTGCGAGAGTCGGCCGTCGAGTGCCGCGCCGAGGTACGAGGACGAATAACCCGACGTGGCGAGGGTCGAGAATGACCGGCGATGGC
This sequence comes from Paraburkholderia sp. EG304, assembly GCF_046543485.1. NCBI lineage: Bacteria > Pseudomonadati > Pseudomonadota > Betaproteobacteria > Burkholderiales > Burkholderiaceae > Paraburkholderia > Paraburkholderia sp. EG304. The sequence continues at coordinate 16,803 of NZ_JBKGUA010000035.1, forward strand.
CTGCCGGAGGACATTCCGTCTCAAAGGACAGCAACCGGCCAGCCATTTCTGCCGTCATGTGATCATCGAACGCGCTCGGCGGCGCCCTCGACGATATTACCGGTCGGCGAGTTGGCGGAAGCCAGTTCACAGACTTCCTCACAAATTCCGAGCGGGTGGCGGTCTCGATTATGTCCTGCACCTGCAAGAGTGGTCCGGCGAACCTACTGCTACGCGATCTCCCCGCGAACCGGACAAGACGCAAAGAATCTGCGTCCGCACGACAGGGGACTCTTCTATCGACGTTGGCTTTCGTCGGAAAGAGTGTCTAGAGTCTAGACACTGCGACGAACACTGAGGGCATCTACTGAGACTGTCTAGACTCTAGACACTCTCTGAGCCCAAACCATTTTGGCTGGCCGAAAAAAAGCCCGCACTTGGCGGGCCTCTCTCTACACTAAAAAACCAAACATCGAATCAGCTCGTTTTCGGCTGCGATTGGAACATCTGTCCGATCAACTGTCGTATCTGGACTTCTTGCGCCTCGGTAATCACCCCGGTCTTGATCTTGATCGTGAAGTTGCTGACATCCTTCGTGATGCTTCCGGCGTGCTCTCGTCCTGCAAAAAACTTCTCGATGCTGCGTCCGCCGGTACCAGCCGACGTCGTCTGCCGGGTCGCCAACGCAGTGATTGCCGCCGCGACCTTGCCTTGATCCATTTCGCCTCTCACCAACAGCGGCCAAATTTCGCGAGCCGCTTTAACCCCATCCTCGCCGTGCTTTTTGATAGCCGCCCCGATTGCTTGCGCCGCAGTTCCGCCCAATAGTCGCGGTTGAATATCGAGATCTTTTTTGATGAAGTCCGGCAAATTATCGAACGACAAGAACTGGTACAGACCCGCCCTCGACAATCCCATCGCTTCCGCCAGTCGCTTGCGATTCGGAAACTCCGCTTCCGATCGACGGATCGCAACGCCGATTTCATAGTCAGCAAGGTCGTCGCGGCTGATGTTCTCGACCATCGCCAGGACGGCCATATCCGAGTCGGAGCAATCCGCGACGACTGCCTTGATCGTGTCATGCCCCAGCATCTTGTGCGCACGCCAGCGCCGTTCACCAGCGACGATCTGATAGTCGTCGGCGACACGCCGGACGACGATCGGCTGCATCAGCCCAACTTCCCGGATCGACTCTGCAAGCTCGGCCAACTTTGCTTCGTTGAACACGCGGCGCGGCTGCCACGGGTTCGGCAAGATCCCCGCAACCGGCAGTTGCGATGCGACTCCGGTCGATTCCAATTCCTGCACGCGAAGCTGCGCAACGGCCAGCGCGCCGGCAAGGCCGGGCGCCGTTTGCGTGCGGTTGCTGCGCTTAACCTCGTCTTCATTAATCGACGAAGTTTTGCGAATGCCGGACGTCTTGGCCAGCAACTGTTCTCGCATATTGCTCATTGCGCGTTCCTCCATTTTTCCGAATAGATCTCGTCGATCCAACGACAGTAATCGACGAGAGGCTGCCGCACGCGTTGCAGCGACTTGGCCGCGCTGTGATTGCTGCTGATGTCGAAGACGGTCGAGAATGCCAACGCCCCTGTGCTCATTACCGAACTCGCCGGCACCTCGATCGAATGCAGCCAGTTTTCGTATGCGCTTTGCGCCCACGCACGCACGATCGGCGCCGACGAGTTCCGCCCATAATCGACCCGCGATAACACCAGCGATACAAAGTCGTATTTCTTTTCCTTCTCGAATTTGATGAAGCTTTTGGACACGTCAGAGAAGAGTCGCCAGAACGAGAGTGAGCTGATGAAGTCCAGGTTTTCCGGCACCATCGGCATCACCATGGCGTCCGCGGCCATCAGCGCGTTCAGATTGAGGTACGACAGAGACGGCGACGTATCCATCAGAATGTAGTCGTACTTCTTGCGCAGCGGCTCGAGCCCTTGACGAAGCACGGTCCAGAAACGAAAACCTGGCCGAATCTTTTGCATCGCCGGCAGATGGAACTCTGCACCGATCAATTCCGTATGCGCAGGAATCACGTCGATGCCATCCCAGTACGTCGACTGAATCCGTCCCTCGAGGCCGCCCTCGATGTCTTGGTCGTAGACATACGGCAACACCGTATCCTCAGGCGACACGTCTTTTTCCGCGTACAGTCCGCACAGTTCCGAGAGTGATGCCTGCGGATCGAGATCGACCACCAGCACTTTGCGTCCCCGTAGCGACAGCCCTTGGGCAAGGCACATCGTCGTAGTCGTCTTGGCGGAACCACCTTTGAGCTGCGCGGTGATAATGATCTTCCCGTCCGGTTCCTTCAGACGAGTGACCAGTGGAGTCTGGTAAATGTCGGAAATCTTTTGCACCCAGATCCGCGCTTCTTCTAGCGTGAAGGTCCGGGTGCGGCCCGTGCCGGCTGCCGTGCCCGAAGGCAGTTCTCCGTCGCCTTTTGTCGCGAGATACTGAACCTGCGAGTGAGAGATGTTGCACATCTCGGCAATCTCGCCGGTCTTGAAGACGGGAGCCGTTTTTCGAGGACGTGGAGCCAGAATCGTGTCACGCAGCTCATTAGTGAAAATGGTGACCTTTTCTGCGAACTCACTGATCTGCTCAAAGTGAACGGTTCGGTCTACGGCAGGAAGTTGGCTCGTTCTGACCATTCTGAGGTTTATCCATAAAATTCCAGAAACCTCAGAATACAGCAAATACTTGAAAATAGCTTTTTAAATTACTGTTTTAATGCGGATTTTCTGAAAATTTCTATATTTTCACAGCGTTTTCGGTGGCGGAACTGTCGTGGAAACGAAACGAGTCCCGAAACCCCGCCTATGTGAGTGCACAAATGACCTCACCAAATGCCTAAGTTTTAGGCGAGTGTGCCGGTTACGCTGGCCCTGTCACGAAGGAAGGTGAGGTCATTTGTGCACTTCCTCACTTCTACGACGTGCGATCCGGCGATCTCCAGCACAACGGACCTCACCATAATCGCGTTTTCGCCCCTTCCGGCGACCGCTCCGGCCGCTTGGAGCGCAAATGCACAATCAACCTCACCTACCGCCGTTGATTTCCGCCGGCGGCAGGCGGTCCAGCGCGGGCCCCAGTGTCACCAATCCTGGCTGGTCACCGTGGGAGCACAACCAACCTCACCTTCGCTACGCAGCCGTTCATCAGCTCCAGGCATCGCACAATCAACCTCACCATGCTGCATTGCGCAATCTTCACGTCAACTTACTGTGTGACCCAAGTCGGTAGGTTTTTTTAAACCGAGAACAAACCGACAAACCCACGCAGCCAGACGATATTCAATTCATTCAGCTACTTAGGTTCCAAAAGGTGAGGTACGTTGTGTCGAAGGTGAGGTTCGCTGTGCTGAGAGGTGCGGTTGGTTGTGCAGCAAGGTGAGACCAATTCCCCGCCAAGGTGCGGTTCCATGTGTTTGCCTGTGCGTCGAATCTGGAAGGTGAGGTGGGTTGTGCATCTGCAGGAAATGAAGCTCGGATGGGCCGTCCCGTAAGGCTTCGCCGTGCGAAAGCCGTCTGGCAAGGTGAGGTTCCTTGTGTAGATGGTGAGGTTCTGTGTGCCAGATCGCGGAATGAACGACGAAGCGGCCGCCGCCTCGGCCGTTCTGATGGTGAGGTTCTGTGTGTTGACAGCTCACCACCGCATGCTTACAGTCCCCGGGAGCTAAAAAGTGGATGAAGAACATGGCTGCGGACAATCCGGAAGAGGGCAAGTCGAAAGCGACATCACGCCAGATGGCGCTCGCGCTGTTCGAAGACATGTTCGATCAAGGATTGCGCATCAACGAGGCCAATCGCGAGATCGGTTATCAGCGCAACGATTTCTTCACCGAGATCGTCAACATGGGACTGCCGGCGCGGCGGTTTCTCGATGCCGCTTACTTCATCGTCGCGCAGGAGCCCGAGCAACGCGATCAGTACGACGTCGAACTCAACTACTTCAAGTGGCTGATGCGTTACGACAGCCGCAACCTGAAGCATTTGCGCACGATCGCCGACGAAGCTCAGAACGCGAAAGTCCGCGTAACGAATACGCCTGCGGACCGCGATCCCAGTGAAGACGACCTGTGGGTGCAGGTCCAACTGATCGGTATGGTCGGCTTTCATCGCGGACGTATGCGTTTCGACGTCCATCCACGGCTCGTGCCGCATATCCGCGATCCGCAGAAATCGCACTGGCTGAGCTTGCGCATTTCCACCGCGTTCACGCGCAGTCTCGCGCGCGCTATCTACGACAAGGTTTTGCCCAACGTGCCCGCAGGACGCACCGACTGGATCCAGCTCGAGGAAATGCGTAACTGGCCCGGCAAAATGGGCGCGAACGCCGCCATCTTCAAATACTTCAAGCGCGATTGGCTCGAGCCGGCGGTGCGCGAGATCAACGAAGTGTCGGACGTCGAGATCTCTTACGAGACGCGCACTGCATCCACGACGTCGAAGAAAATCGACCGCATCCGCTTCCTCCTCAAGCGCAAGGACACAGCCGACGCGGTACTCGCGAGCCTCGCCGACGCGAGCCATCTCTACAAGATTCTTACCGACGAATTCGGGCTGTCGACCAAGCAGTTCAGCGAGATTTCGGAGAACCGCGAACTGTGGACCGACGAGCGTATTCAGCAGGCCGTCGAATACACGCGCTTCAGAATCAAGCGCGGCCAGGTCAAGAAGAGTCCCGCGGGCTATCTGATGCGCGCGCTACGCGACAACTGGAAGATCTCCGACGCCGAGCGCACGATGGTCGACGTGCAAGCCAAACTGCTCGCCGACGAAGCGCAGGAACAGGCGGCCAAGACCGAAACGAGAAAGACCCTGGCGACCAGCATCGCGACGCGTGAAGAAGAAGTGCGCGCGCGCATGAACGAGGATTCGCGCAAGGGCCGCGATCATTTCAATGCCGCCGATCCGAAGACGCGCAAGGAACTGATGCATGCGTGGACAACCTCGCGCGAAGGCAAGCTGATGCTGCGCAGGATGAAGCTCGAACCGTCGACGGTCACCGAAGATGCGATCCTCGCGAATACGGAGCTGGTCTGGTATCTGGGGCAGTTCGTGTTCGGCCGGATGAATGCGGCGCGCGCGGCCGCGTGAAGTGAGCCGGTAATCAGCAGGCAAGCAATCCGGACTCGGCCGAACAGCAACAGGAAAGGGGTCTCGCACTGACGGACAGCGACGTCAGAGCGAGACCCCTTGATACTTTAGCCGGCACAAAACTCTCAGAAGGTACCGACCAGCGAGCCCAGCACGATCACCACGACCAGCGCGAGCAACGCGCCGAGAATCGCGACCATCACGATGTCGCGATAGCTTTCGCGATGGTTCGAGCCGCACACCGCGAGCAGCGTCACGACCGCGCCGTTATGCGGCAGGCTGTCGAGTGTCCCGGAGGACATCACGGCGACCCGATGCAGCAACGCCGGGTCGATGCCGTGTTGCGCGGCCAGTTGTAGATAGGTCCCGCCGAGCGCGTCGAGCGCGATGGTGAGACCGCCTGAAGCCGAGCCGGTCAAGCCCGCGAGCAGATTGGTCGCGACCGCGAGCGATACGAGCGGACCACCGCCGACGCCGAGCACCCATTCGCGCACGAGCGCGAACGCGGGCAGCGCGGCAATCACCGCGCCATAGCCGACCAGACTGCCGACGTTGAGCACAGGCAGCACCGATGCATTCGCGCCCGCGTCGATCGTCTCGCGCAGCGCCGGAAGGCGGCGCCGATTGAGCAGCAGGAGCACCACGATCGCGACGACGAGGGCCACGCACACGCCCCACACTCCGGCGACTGCCGAAAGCGACGTCTCACCCCAACGGACCTCGGCCAGATAGTCCGCGTCGATGCGCGGCAGCACGATCACGTTCATCACGAAATTCGTTAGCACCACGAGCACGAGCGGCGCGAGCGCGACGCCGAACGACGGCAGATCCTCGCTGACGTGCCCGCGCTTCGCTTCCTCAGGATCGAAACTCTGCGAGACGCTCGCGCGTTCGCGCACGAGGTTGTCGCTGGCCGGCGCCGTGGTGGATTTCATCGCCGCGTTGAGTCCGTCGAATCCTTCGTTGGCCGCCTTCGCGCGCGATTGCTGCAAGGACAACCACCACAGCCCGAACGCCACCATCACGATACTCGCGACGATGCCGAGCCCGGGCGCCGCAAACGGCGTCGTACCAAAGAACGGCATCGGGATCGCGTTCTGGATCGCCGGTGTGCCGGGCAGCGCGGACATCGTGAACGTCTGCGTGCCGAGCGCGATCGCGGCCGGCATCAGACGGCGCGGGATATTGGCGGCCTGGAACAGGGCGGTGGCCATCGGCGCGAGCACGAAGAACGCGACGAACAGGCTGACGCCGCCATAGGTAACGAGCGCGCCACCGATCACGACCGCGAGAATCGCCCGATGCGCGCCAAGCTTCTCCGTCATGTAACTGGCGATCGCCTTGACGGAGCCGCTGTCTTCCATCAGCTTGCCGAACAGCGCGCCGAGCAGAAACAACGGAAAGAACTGCGCGAGAAAGCGCGCGGCGCTGAGCATGAAAGTCTGGGTCCAGTGCGCGAGAATCGGTTCGCCCGAAATCGCGGCCGCCAGCATCGCGGCGAACGGCGCGAGCAACAGCACGGTCCAGCCGCGGTACGCGAAGGCGATCAGCAGCGCGAGACTCGCGAGCATCCCGAAGAGTCCGAGACCGATCGCGAGCGGGGACAGGGTGATGACTTCCATGGTCAGACTCCGTCGAGCAACGCGTCGAGATCCAGCGAGGAGCGCACGCCTATCGAATCGGCATGCCCGGTGAGGAACGCGTCCCCGGCACGCCGGCCTTCGTCGCGCAGCATCGTCAGAAAGCTCCACTCGGCGTTCAGCTTCGACGAGTAGCCGAGTTCGGTCATCAGTTCGCTCGAAATCCGATGGATGCGCATCGCCGCCCAATGGCGGCCTTCGTCGCTACCGGCGTCCGCGGCGCGTCGCAGCAGCGCGATCATGCGCAGCTCTTTCAGCAGCGGCGCATTGAAGGCGACTTCGTTCAGGCGGCTGATGATGTCGCGCGCGGTGCGCGGTGTTTCATCCCGCTCGACGGGATTGACCTGGATCAGCAGCGTATCGCTCGACGTGCATTCGCGCACCAGCGGCGTGATGGTGGGATTCCCGGCGTAGCCGCCGTCCCAGTAGTCTTCACCGTCGATCTGCACGGCCTGGAACAGCGTGGGCAGGCAGCCGGAGGCGAGCAGCACGTCGGGCGTCAGGTCGCCATTGCGAAACACGCGCGCCTGGCCCGTGCGCACGCGCGTCGCAGTGATGAACAGCTTGATCGGCGCGTCGCGCAGATGCTCGAAATCGATCGAGTCCTGCAGAATCTTCGCCAGCGGATGTACGCCGCGCGGGTTCAGGTCGTATGGAGAAAACACGCGCGCCGCGAGGTCCATCGCGATGAAGAGCGGCGAGTAGTCGAGCGTCCAGCGGCCCATCAACACGTCGAACGGGCTGCGGCGAAACGGGCTGTACACCGATGCTTCGAATACTCGCCGCCAGAACGCTTCGAGCGCGGCGCGCGCGCCGGCCGCGCCGCCCACCTGATAGCCGCTCACCAGCACCGCGGCGTTCATCGCGCCAGCCGACGTACCCGATATCCCTTCGATCTGCAGCCACGACTCTTCGAGCAAACGGTCGAGGACACCCCATGTAAAAGCACCGTGCGAACCGCCACCCTGCAATGCGAGATCGATAAGGGCGGGTTCGCTGCGAGCGGGTTGGTTTTTTCTTGCAGCCAAGACGACTCCCGTGATGAGGAGTGCTCCATTTCGAGCTGACGCCGCATGCGCGGCGGACGAATGAACTGCTGGCCAATGCTTTGAATTACCGAATGACGTGAGGCGTGTTTCAGAGGTGAAGCATCGCACTGCACCATTGGTATTGGAAGTGGCTACTGATTAAAAGTCAAGCGTATTCAAGGCCTCGCGCGATTGTGCCTGGCAATACCGGCCAGTCAAGCGGAACATAGAGAGCCGGTTGGTCATGCCGAGCTCAAAAACAGCGTGTAAGCAAGCCGGCTGGCGCGCCCCGCCGCGCCGCTGACATAATCATGGATAAGCGGCGTATCTTTGCACCGGCGAGCACGACATTGCGGCGGCAAGGAAGCAACCCGTGTCATCCGTTTGCGCATGCCGCTTGAATGCCAATTCACGCGCTTAATCTTCGTTGTTTCGCCCTGCGCTAATTGCCATAGCTTATTGCAATGTAATGTATCGTCTCGGCGACCGGATACATTACGACATAATTCGACTGATGAACCAGGCTATAAAGCAGGCATCGTCAAATCACGGAGATCACCATGAGCGCCGAGTTGCTGCAAGGGTCTTGTCACTGCGGGGCCGTCAAGTTCGAAGTTCGCACCGAAATCGTTCCGGCCGGCCGCTGTAACTGCAGCCTGTGCCGCCGCAAGGGCGCGCTGATGACGCCGCTCTTTCCCGCCAGTCAACTGAAGATTCTGAGCGGCGAGGATTCGCTGACGCTGTACCAGTTCAACACGAAGGTCGCGAAACACTACTTCTGCAAGCATTGCGGCATCTATCCTTTTCATCAGACGCGCAAGGACCCGCAGCAATGGCGCGTCAATATCGGCTGCCTCGACGGGGTCGACCCTTATGCGCTCGAAGCCAGCGTGGCCGACGGCGCGAGTCTTTCCGTGCTGGAGGACGCATGAAACGCCTGTTTGCCATCGCGGTGTTCGTCGTGGGCGGCTTCGCGGCCGAGCTCGCGCATCCGTTGCAGTGTTCATTGATCCAATCGAGCGGCGTGCAACTCAAACGCCGCGGCAGATAATCCGTCGATGGAAACCTCCGACCACGTATTGATCGTCGACGACGATCGCGGAATCCGCGAACTGCTCGCGGGTTACCTCGAGAAAAACGGCGTGCGCGTCTCGCTCGCGGCCAATGGCCGCCAGATGCGCGCCGCGCTCGAGAACGGCGCACCCGACCTGATCGTGCTCGACCTGATGCTGCCCGGCGAAGACGGCCTCGTGCTGTGCCGCGAGCTGCGCGCGGGCAAGTTCCGCACGGTGCCGATCCTGATGCTGACGGCGCGCAGCGAGGAAGCGGACCGGATCGTCGGCCTCGAAATGGGCGCCGACGATTACCTGACCAAACCGTTCGCCGCACGCGAGCTGCTCGCGCGAATTCGCTCGGTGCTGCGCCGCGCGCGCATGCTGCCGCCCGGCATGGAGGTGACGGAGTCGGCGCCGATGCTGTGCTTCGGCGACTGGCGGCTCGACACGACCGCGCGCCATCTGCTCGATGCGGACGGCACCGAAGTGGCGTTGAGCGGGGCGGAGTACCGTCTGTTGCGCGTGTTTCTCGATCACCCGCAGCGCGTGCTCACGCGCGACCAGCTGCTGAACCTGACCCAGGGACGCCAGGCCGATCCGTTCGACCGCTCGATCGATCTAATGGTGAGCCGCCTGCGCCAACGCCTGCGCGACGGCGCGCGCGAGCCGCGCTACATCAAGACGCTGCGCAGCGAGGGCTACGTGTTTTCGGCGGCGGTGACTGCGATCGGAGATCCGCAATGAACGTTTCTGCATCACCGTCGTCGCTGCGCTGGCCTCATTGGCCGCGCACCCTGTTCGCGCGGCTCGCGGTGATTCTGTTCGTCGGGCTCGCGCTCGCGCAGGCGCTGTCGTTCTGGCTCACGATGACCGAGCGAGACCAGACGATGACCGGCATCATGATGGGCTACATCGAGCGCGAGGTGGCGAGCTCGGTCGCGCTGCTCGACCATCTGCCGCCCGACGAGCGCGCCCAGTGGCTGCCGCGCCTTGCGCGGCGCAGCTACGAGTTCGTGCTCGGCCCAGGCGTGCCCGGCGCACCGGTCGACGCAAGCCTGTCGGCGCGCGTCGCGCAATCGATCGGCGACGGCATCGGCACGCGTTATCCGTTGACCGTCAACGCGGTGCCCGGCGATCGCGAGCGTCTGCAGGTGCACCTGAAACTGAGCGACGGCACGCCGCTCACCATCGACCTGCGGCCGATGTCCGGCGCTCCGTTGTCGCGCTGGCTGCCGCTCGTGCTGACGCTGCAGCTGCTCGTGCTCGGCGCCTGCTGCTGGCTGGCGGTGCGCCTCGCGACGCGCCCGCTCAATCAGCTCGCAGTCGCGGCCGACACGCTCGGCCCCGACCTGAAGGCCGAGCGTCTGCCCGAAGCCGGTCCGTCCGAAGTGGCGCGCGCCGCGCGCGCGTTCAACGCGATGCAGGATCGGATCGCCACGTACATGACCGAGCGCATGCAGATTCTCGCGGCGATTTCGCACGATCTGCAGACGCCGATCACGCGCATGCGTCTACGCGTCGACACGATGGACGACGACAGCGAGGCCGCGAAGCTGCGCCAGGATCTGAAGGAAATGGAGGCGCTGGTCAAGGAAGGGGTCACGTATGCGCGTACGATGCACGGCACGACCGAGGTGCCGCGCCGCATCGATCCCGATGCGCTGTTCGATAGCCTCGTCTGCGATTACGTGGACGCCGGTCAGCAAGTGTCGCTGCACGGCCAGTTCGGCCAGTCGCTGACGTTGCGTCCGCAGGCGTTGAAGCGCATCGTCGGCAATCTGGTCGATAACGCGCTGAGGTACGCCGGCGCCGCGCAGATCGATATCGGCGCGTTGCACGATGGCGAGGCGACCGTGTCGGTGCTCGATCGTGGTCCCGGCATTCCGGCCGAGTCGCTCGAGACGGTGTTCGAGCCGTTCGTGCGACTCGAAGGTTCGCGCAATCGTCAAACGGGCGGCACCGGGCTGGGGCTCGCGATCGCGCGGCAACTCGCGCTCGCGATGGACGCGACGCTCACGCTGCACAACCGGGTTGGCGGCGGTCTCGAAGCGCGGCTGACGTTGAGGAAGTTGCGCGAGTCATAGTTGGACCCACAGCCCGCCACTACGAAATCATCGTCAGGCTTGGACCATCGATGACTTTCGCGCGTCATCTCGAGCTGTCGCTCAGCTGCTTATCAGTAGTTCTGAGCGACCATATTTTCAGCTCGCTTCAGCGATTCCCCATCATTTGAGAAAACCGCGTTGATGATGCGATACGTCGCATCATTGTTAAATCATCGATATTCAATGCGACTTATCGATGCTCGCGGCGATAAATTGACAAACGTCAACGGACAGACCATTCTTTTCGTGTGGTGGTTGCAGAGTAACGCGGCTGATCGACAGCAAGATTGGCCGAGAGACACGTTTCGTTCGAATCTGATTACAGATCCTTGTTAAAAAGGTCACTAAAAAGGAATCCGAATGGCGTCCACTCCACAAAAGCTGTCAAAAATGCAACTCACCGGGATGGTCGTGGGCGGCATGGTCGGAGCCGGAATATTTTCCCTACCGCGTACATTCGCCGATGCCACCGGTCCGCTGGGCGCCCTGATTGCGTGGCTGATTGCGGGCACGGGCATGTATATGCTGGCGCGCGTATTTCAAACGCTTGCCGAACGAAAGCCCGAATTGGACGCCGGCGTGTTTGCGTATGCGAAAGCGGGCTTTGGCGACTATCCGGGCTTTCTTTCCGCATTTGGCTACTGGATCAGCAGTTGTATCGGCAATGTTTCTTACTGGGTGCTGATCAAGTCGACACTCGGCGCATTTTTTCCGGTGTTCGGCGACGGTAATACGGTCGTCGCGATCGTCGTTGCTTCGATCGGCATCTGGCTTTTTCATTACATGATCCTGAAGGGCGTGCAGCAGGCGGCCTTCATCAACAGTATCGTCACGGTCGCCAAGATCATCCCGATTCTGGTGTTCATCCTGATCCTGTTGTTCGGCTTTCGAATGGACCTGTTCCAGGCCAACCTCTACGGCGGCGGTCTCGAAGGCAATATTTTCGAGCAGGTGCGGGCCACGATGCTGGTCACGGTGTTCGTGTTCATCGGCATCGAAGGGGCGAGCGTTTATTCCCGCTATGCAAAGAAGCGCTCCGACGTCGGGCATTCGACGATACTCGGCTTCGTCGTCGTCACCTCTCTGATGGTGCTTGTGACGATGCTGCCCTACGCGGTGCTCGAGCGCGCGGACATCGCGGGGATGCGGCAGCCGTCGATGGCTGCGGTTCTCGAAGCGGTGGTCGGTCACTGGGGCGCGGTCTTCGTCAGCATAGGTCTGCTGATTTCGGTGCTCGGCGCTTATCTGGCCTGGTCGTTGATCTGCGCCGAAGTGTTGTTCTCGGCGGCGAGGACCGAAGACATGCCCGCGATCTTCGGCAAGGAAAACGTCAACAAGACGCCGGCCAATGCATTGTGGTTGACCAACATCGTGGTGCAGTTGCTCGTCATCAGCACGTACTTCTCGCGCGATGCATTCGCGCTGATGTTGAACCTGACGAGCGCGATGTCGTTGATTCCGTACCTGTTCGTCGCGGTGTTCGGATGCATGAACGCGAATCGCGGCGACGGTTACGACCTGCGCGCCGACGAGCGCCGGCGCGACCTGATCATGGCCGCAATCGCCGTGATCTATACCGCATTCATGATCTTCGCGGGCGGCCTGAAATTCATTCTGCTTGCCGCGGTGCTGTACGCGCCCGGCACAGCGCTCTACCTTTGGGCGCGGCGAGAGCAGAGCAAGAACGTTTTCATCACGTCCGATTGGTTCATCTTTACCGTCATCGTCATTGGCGCGATCATCGGCGTCTACGCCCTCGTAACCGGAAGGATCACAATCTAACGACAGCAGATTGAACAGAGCGGGTCACCACTGATATTCAGGAGGTCATCATGGCGAACACGGACGCGAAAGCGGGTGAGTTGGGTGTCTACTCGGAAGTCGGGCAGCTGCGCAAAGTGATGGTCTGCGCACCGGGGCTCGCGCATCAGCGTCTTACCCCGAGCAACTGCGATGAACTGCTGTTCGACGACGTACTGTGGGTCGAGAACGCGAAGCGCGACCACTTCGACTTCGTCACGAAGATGCGCGACCGCGGCGTCGAAGTGGTGGAGATGCACAATCTGCTCTCCGAAACGGTCGCGGTGCAAGAAGGCAAGAAGTGGATTCTGGACAACCAGGTGGTGCCGAACCAGGTCGGCCTCGGCTTTATCGATGAATTGAGAAGCTATCTGGAAGGGCTCGACAATCGCAAGCTGGCCGAAACGCTGATTGGCGGGCTATCCACGCACGACTTCCCGGAAGCGCACGGCGGCAAGGCGCTGGAGGTTGCGAAGGAAGCGGCGGGCGGCACCGAATATCTGCTGCCGCCGTTGCCGAACACGCTGTACACGCGCGACACGACCTGCTGGATCTATGGCGGCGTCACGCTGAATGCGCTGTACTGGCCGGCCCGCCACGAAGAGACGATCTTGACCACGGCGATCTACAAGTTCCACCCCGACTTCGCCGGCAAGGTCAACGTGTGGTGGGGCGATCCGACCCAGGATCACGGTCTCGCCACGCTGGAAGGCGGCGACGTGATGCCGATCGGCAAGGGCGTCGTGCTGATCGGCATGAGCGAGCGCACCTCGCGCCAGGCCATCAGTCAACTGGCGGCAACGCTGTTCAAGAAGGGCGCGGCCGAGCGCGTGATCGTCGCGGCGATGCCGAAGATTCGCGCGGCGATGCACCTCGATACCGTATTCACGTTCGCCGATCGCGATTGCGTGCTGGTGGCCCCGGACTTCATGGCGAAGACGCGCACCTATTCGTATCGGCCGAGCAGCCATCCGAGCGGCGTCGAATTGCACGCGGAGAACAAGCCGTTCACCGATGTCGTTGCCGAGGCGTTGGGGCTGAAGCATTTACGCGTGGTCGAGGCGGGCGGCAGCGACTATCAGCGCGAGCGCACGCAGTGGGATAGCGGTGCGAACCTTGTGTGCGCGGCGCCGGGCGTCGTCTATGCATACGACCGCAACACGTACACGAACACGCTTTTGCGTAAGCAGGGCATCGAGGTGATTACGATCGTCGGTGCCGAGTTGGGCCGTGGACGAGGCGGCGGTCACTGCATGACCTGCCCGATCATTCGCGATGCGGTCGACTATTGATCAGCCAGGCGGACCGATCTGACGGATGAGTGGCGAAGTGCCGCGCGCGCGTGTGCCGTCGCCAGGCGGTCCGGCTTGAAGTCGAACTTCCTTCTACTATACTTTTTAACGACTTACAGTCAGGCCTGAAATATCGAATTTGACATCTCGCAATTTGCAAAGATTACATTCGATAGACCAGCGATCGCTGCAATGAAGTTCGAGTTAATGAATCTGCGAGTAGCTGGACGATTATTTTTCACGTCAATCACGTGAATGCCCGGAGCTTTCTTCCACCGCACGGAGGTTCGAACATGAATAATCGCTTTGTTGCGCAACTCGTCGCGTTGTCGTTTGCCGGTGTGTCGGCGTTCGCGATTGCGGCTGGACCGCAGCCGCAAGACGAGGGCGGCCAGATGGCCGGTACTGGCCGTCAGCAGGTGATGCCGTCGATTCCGCATCGTGACTGGCACAAAGGCCAACGTGTGCCGACCGAATACCGTAATTACAATTTCATAATGGACGACTGGCGCGGACACGGCCTCAATGCGCCGCCGCGCGGCCATAAATGGCTGGGCGTCAATGGCGATTATGTGCTCGTATCGACGAACAACTGGACCATTTCCAACATCGTCGCCGGAAACGAGTAATGCTTCATCGTGGTGCCCAGGTAATCCGGCGACCAGAATCTAGCGCCGGGACCTGGGCATTACTTTGACACGACATGATCTTGTCATGGTCGCTATAAGGTTTACTGCTGCGTATCGTATAGACGGTCAGGAACGAACAATGCAGTCACGCCGCTCAAAAAGAACACCGCGCCGACCACGAGAAAGCCGAGTCCGATCGAGAACTGCGTCGCGATAAAACCAATGACGATCGGCGCCGCCCCCGAACAGAAGCGCCCGAGGTTATACGAGCCGCCCACCGCGGTGCCGCGCACCGACGTCGCGAAACTCTCCGACATGAACGTGCCGATCGTGCCGAGCGGCACGCCGTACAGAAAGCCGAAGAAAAGCATCAGCGTGGAAATGTTGTCGCGCGTATGCCAGAAAATGATCACGGGCAGAAACAGCGCCGCACCGATGCAGCCGAGCACGTACACGCCGCGCCGGCTCCAGCGATCACCGAGCCAGCCCGCGAAGATCTTACCGATGAAGGCGACCACGTACGTGCCGATCATATAGCCGGTCAGCGAACTGAACTTGATGTGCAGTTCTTTCTCGAGGTATGTCGGCAGCCAGTTGTTCAGACCGTAAAAGCCGGACAGCACGAAGATCGACGCGAAGGTCCACAGGATGAACATCGTGCGTGCCTGGCGGTCGCGGAAAATCTGCGCGTAGCGATTGTCGACGAGCCGCGTCTTGCTTGCACGGTCGGCGGCACGGCTCGCGAGCCATGCGGCCGGTTCGGGAACCGCGAACTTGATCGCGAACGCGAGCAGCACCGGCACGGCCGACACGTAGTACAGCGTGCGCCAGCCGTATTGCGGCAGGATCCAGTTGCTGAGCGCGATCACGACGATATAGCCGGCCGAAATGCCGGTTTGCAGCATACCGAGTACCAGCGAGCGCCGCTCGGTCGGCACGTATTCGGCGACCAGGGTGGTGACTAGCACCATGCAGCCAATGCCGAGCGAACTGATGAAGCGCACCGCCGCGAATTCGACGAAGCTGTGCGTGAACCCGAGCATCCCCGCGCCGAGCGAGAACAGCGCGAGCGCCCAAGCGATGACGCGCACGCGCCCCAGACGATCGCTCGCCCAACCGCCGGCAATGCCGCCGATCGCCATGCCGAGCAAGGTCAGACTACCGAGCGCGCCCGCTTCGACGTTGGTCAACCCGAAGTCGTCCTTGATGCGCGACAGGGTCAGGCCGTACATCATCACGTCGGCGCCATCGGCGATCAGCGCGAGGTAGCCGAGCACGAAGACCAGCACCCAGCGGCCTTGCGAGACGGCCGGATGGGGCACGGCTCGATAGCGTTGCAGATCGGATGGTGTTTTCATGAATGCGCGGCGCAAGCGGGGGATTGCGTACTGTGTTTGATGAGAGCGGGGGCAAGGAAGGCGCCGATCAGCAGGCCCATGCTTTCATGACGGCCGGTGTACCAGCCTTCCTCGTGCGTCAGGTTCATCGTACCGATGCACACGCCGTCATAGGCGATCGGGATGTTCAGGATCGAGCCGAGGCCCATCCCTGTCATCACTGCATGATCGTCGAAGGCCTCGCGAATGCCTTGCGACGTTGCGGCGCGAAACGGCTTCAGTTCCTGGAGTATCTGCCGCGCCCACGCGGTGCCTTGCTTCCGCTTGCGGCCGCCCAGTGGATAGACGTCCGGCATGTTCGTGTAGACCCGTTCGACCTCGTGACGCCGCGCGTCGTAGGACATGATCGTGATCAGGCTCAGGCCTATCGCCTTTGCCGCCACGGCGTGAACCGCGCGGAACAGCTCGAGCGGTTGGTCTTTCGCGCGCATCGCCAGCGCGAGGCGTTCGAGGTCCGCGATATCCAGCATCTGGGTATCGTGCGGTGCTGATCCGGTCAGGTTGCCTTGCATCGTTTGCATCGCGTTTGGATCGGGAAATGTGAAAAGTCGCAGTGCGGTTCAGCCGTGCATGCGGGTGGAGTTCAGCTGGCCTCGCGCGTCGCGGGCCGGTTCGAGTTCGCTCGCTTCGATATCTTCGAGCGAGCGATTGCGCGTTTCGATGCCGAGGAAGAACACCACGCATGCGCCGATCACGAGCACTGTCGTGGTCATCGCGAACACACCGAGGAAGCCGAACAGCGGATAAACGAGGCCGACGAGAATCGGCGCGCTGACCGAGCCGATGCGGCCGAACGATGACGACGAACCCGTGCCCGTGGTGCGCACCACGGTCGGAAACACCTCCGGCGTATAAGCGTAGACGCCGGCGAATGCGCCGTTCATGAAGAACGACAGCGCAATGCCCGCGGTCATGATCTGTATGCCGGTGTGAGAAAACGCTAGCGTGATCGCGGCGATACCGCCGAGCAGCATGTAGGAAGCGACCACCGCCTTGCGCCCGATCTTCTCGTTGAGCCAAGCGGCCGAGAAGTAGCCGGGAATCTGCGCGCCATAGATCGCGATCGAATAGCCGAAGCTCTTCGTCATCGTCAGTCCTTCCTTGACGAGCAGGCTCGGGATCCACGAGAAGAACGAGTAGTACGCGAACGCAACCGAGAACCACATCAGCCAGCTGACCGCGGTCGTGCGCGCGAGTCGCGGCGACCACAGCGTCACCACGTTGCGCCATGCGTTGCCGCGCGCCGGCGTCGAGACCGGCGTGGGCACCGCGTGAAGCGCGTTGCTTGCGCTCACCGGAGCAAGCGCGATGCCGCGCTCGACAAACGCTGCTTCGATGCGGCCGACAATGCCGTTCGCCTCGTCCGCACGACCCTGGCTTTCGAGCCAGCGCGGCGATTCGGGCAGCGTCCGGCGCCACCACAACAGCATCACGACTGGCAGCGACGTGATCACCGCCAGATAGCGCCAGCCGTCGGCGAAGTTGCGCACCACCGCGAAACCGAGAATCGACGAGGTTAGATAGCCGAACGACATGAACCCGACCAGCGCGCCGCAGAAAATGCCGCGATAGCGGCGCGGCACGAACTCGGCGAGAAACGGCGCGATCACCACGGTCTCCGCGCCCGAACCGAAGCCCGCGACGACGCGCAAGGCGAAGAACGTGTGCCAGTCTTGCGCGGTCGCGCTCGCGAGCGACGCGACGCAATAGATGGCGAGCGCGCTCATCATGATGCGGCGTCGGCCGATCACGTCGGCGAGCACACCCGACAGGAATGCGCCGAAGAAGTAGCCGATATAGGTGCTGCTCGCGACCAGCCCGGTCTGCGCGCTCGTCAATTGCCACAGCTTGCTGACGACCGGCAGCAGAAACGCGAGCGACGACGAATCGAGTCCGTCGAACATGTACCCGAGCCCGCCGATCAGCAGCAGTCTGCGGTGAAAGCTCGATATGGGAAGTCTTTCCAGACGGGCGGCGACGGCGGACACGGCAACTTCTCCTGAGGAAATGGCGCGACGAGGCCGCGCGTTCTGTGCTGAGGGCTGCTTCGGGCCGCTTATCGGCCGATCGCGTAGGCCTGCATCTGACGCGGCGTGGCCGCGCCTCGCATCAAACCGTTGCGGATCGCGACCGCGCAGACCCGGCCGAGCGCCCACGGCTCCGCAACGGTGAGATCGTGGCCGCGCGCGCGCAGTTCGGCGAGCGTACTGTCCGGAAAGCGCGACTCGGCGGATATCTTGCCGAGCGGCATCGCGCGGGGATAGAACGAGCCGGGGAAGTGCGCGGTCTGGAACGACGGCGCATCGGCGGCGGCCTGGAAGTTCATGCCGCCATGGACGTGCTTGAGGAACAGTTGCAGCGACCACTGATCCTGCTGGTCGCCGCCCGGCGTGCCGAAGGCTGCGTACGGCTTGCCGTCGCGCGTGACGAGCGTCGGCGACAGCGTGGTGCGCGGGCGGCGGCCCGGGCCGAGTGACGAAGGCAGGCCCTCTTCCATCCAGAACATCTGCGCGCGCGTGGTCACGTTGAAGCCGAGACCCGGCACCGCCGGCGATGCCTGCAGCCAGCCGCCCGACGGCGTAGCCGACACCATGTTGCCCCAGCGGTCGACCACGTCGAGATGCACGGTGTCGCCGCGCAATTCGGGCAGCGGCGCGAAGGTCGGCTCACCCTGACCGAAGCCGCCGGCCTGCTCGCGCCCGGCGTTCGCGACGATGCGCGCGGCGCGTTGCTCGCTGTCGCCGAGCAGCCCGGGGCGGAATTCGAGCGACGCGCGGCGCGGATCGATGAGGCGGCGCCGCTCGTCGTTGTATGCGTCGCTGAGCAGCATGTCCATCGGCACATGGGAAAACGCCGGGTCGCCGTAGAACACTTCGCGATCGGCGAATGCGAGTTTCGAGCACTCGATCACCGTGTGCACGAAATCGGGTCCGAGGGGGTTCATCGCGCCGAGATCGAAGCCCTTCAGCAGCGCGAGCTGTTGCAGGAACATCGGGCCCTGGCCCCACGGGCCGGTTTTGTGCACGCGCAGGCCCGCGTAGTCGTACGACACCGGGTCTTCGTAGGTCGGCTCCCAGCGCGCGAGATCGCCTGCATCGAGCAGGCCGCTGTTGCGCAGGCCCGAGGTATCGAGTACGGCGGTCGAACGGAAGTACTGGTCGATCGCGTCGGCGACGAAGCCGCGATAGAAGGCATCGCGCGCGCGTTCGCACTGCTCGGCGCGATCGCTGCGCGTGTTCGCCTCACGCAGGATGCGCTTGTAGGTTTCGGCGATCGCCGGATTCGCGAACAACTGGTTCGGCATCGGCGCCTCGCCGTTGCGCAGCCATTGCTCGGCGGAGGTCGTCCATTCGGTGCGAAAGAAGTCCTGAATCGCGAGAATCGACGATGCCATGCGCGGCAGCACTGGATAGCCGTTTTCCGCGTAGCCGATCGCATAGCTCAGCACGTCTTCGAGCGGCAACTGGCCATAGTCGCGCAGCAGCGCCATCCACGCGCCGAACGCGCCCGGCACGACCGCGGGCAGCAGGCCCGTGCCCGGCACCACGTCGAGCCCCATCTTGCGCATCCGCTCGATGGTCATGCGCGCGGGCGTCACGCCCTGTCCGCACAGCACGCGCACGCGTTCTTCGCGCGCACTGTAGAACACCACCGGCAGTTCGCCACCCGGACCGTTCAGATGCGGCTCGACGATCTGCAGGACGAAGCCGGCGGCGGCGGCGGCGTCGAACGCATTGCCGCCTTTTTCGAGGACCGCCATCGCCGATGCGCTCGCGAGCCAGTGCGTCGAGGCCACCATGCCGAACGTGCCGATCAGTTCTGGACGGGTTGTAAACGACATGCGCAACTCCTTGGCGACGACGGGTCCGAATGAGTGAACCAATGCTTAATGGTTCGACTGGAGAAAATGAAAGCGTAAGTCTAACGAAGCCGGGTTGCACCCGGTGTTAACCCTCGAGCTGCGAGCCAGTATAGCGGATCAAAAATCACTGGGTGCTGCCGTGTCAAGTCGTTGCTATTTTGGTATCGTTGAGACCAATACACATTGGTTCATTGAATGACATGGAACAAACGGTACTGGCTGCGCTGCTCGACTACATCGCCGGCCATCAGTTGAAGGACGGTGACGCGCTGCCGCCCGAACGAAAGCTCGCCGAAGAACTGGACGTGAGCCGCCGCGAGTTGCGCGCGGCGCTCGCTTCACTCGAGGCGTCGGGGCGCGTGTGGCGCGGCGTCGGACGCGGTACCTATCTGGGCGCGCGGCCGCTGAAGTTTGCGCCGACGCTGCGCGGCTTGCGCGCAGGTACCAGTCCCGCGGATATCGCCGAAATGCGGCTGCTGTTCGAGCCGGCGTTGGCGGCGCTGGCCGCTACGAAAGCGAGTGGTGACGATCTGCAGGAGCTGGAGAAGTGCGCACGCAAAAATGCCGCCGCGAAAAACGACGAAGAGTGGCAGCAATGGGATCATCGCTTTCATTTGCTGATCGGACATGCCACGCGTAATCCCGCGTTGATCGCTTTGATGGAGGTGATCAACGGCATGCGGGTGAAGCCGGAGGTTCGTGAGAAAACTTCCGCGCAGGAGACGCGGCAGTTTTTCGCGCAACAGCATCAGGCGATCGTCAATGCGCTGAAAGCGCGCGATTCGGACGCGGCCGCGCAATGCATGCGCGAGCATCTGCTGAGCGTGCAGTGGCGTGCGTCGGCGAAGACCGATGCAGCGGCGGTGCGGCGTGCGTGAGCTTGCCGTGGTGCCGCGCGTCGGTCATGCGATGACGGAGCTTACTGCGCAAGCTTCCGGTTCAACCGGCGCATGCCGTCGAAAACCGCATCGGCCACGTCCAGTGGAAAGTCGGCGGGCAGTTGCGACGAGACGGTGTCGATCACCGTCTCCGTTTGCGCGCTCAACTGATCGATCAGCGCCTCGACATCGGTGGCGGAAAAGCCCACGCGTTGTCCTTCGGCCACCCAATGCCGGCGCTGGATCTGATTGAGCAGGTAGTGGACGTTCTTGCCGCGGACCGCCATCGCCAGTTTCACTTTTTGCGCCGCGAGACGTCCCGCACCGCTTCCGATGATCGGATGCGCGGACAGCACGTCGTAAAGCGGCGTGGCTTCGTAGCGATTGCCGGGCAGATGCGCGATGCTGAAATTCTTCGCGTGGCCATCGGTCGCGGCGAGCAGCCAGAAAACCAGCTGCGTCGCGAAGAAGTTGCGGCGGTCCGTCGTTGCACGTGCGGAGCCCGCCAGTATCTCCATGATCGCCTCGATGCCCGGTCCGCCGTCGGACTCGTACTTGTGCAGCGCCGACGTGCCAGTGGCCTGACACATGTCCTCTTGCGGCAGACGCACGATCCACGTGGCGTCGCTCGACAGACGCCGATCGAAGCGCTCGACGATCAATACCTTCTGCTCGTCGAATCGCGCGATTTCACAACGCGCGACCGGGAGCCCGTAGGCCGCGACGATCCGCGAGCACAGCCATTCGTTTTCCACCGACGTGCGCATATCGGCGCGCATGTTGCCGACGAGCCCGAGCGGCAGCTTGAATATATGCGTGGTCGGCGTGCTGCCTTCGGGCAGCAGCCAGCGGTTGCGATAACGGAGCAGCGCGGTTTTTTCCTGCGCACCGGCGATCGACAGACGCAGGTCTTCGAGCGGATCGTGCTGCCCGAGCGGCGCCGCCGACGTCGTGCCGCGTAGCAGCGCCGCGATGTCGCTGTCGCTGAGTTCGCGGCCGTGGATGCTCGTCAGGTCGCTCGGCTCTTCGTCCGGCGGCAGCAGTTGCAAGGCACCGACGCAGTCGCGCCCGAGCGTGGTGAGCAACGCAAACGGCGCGGTGCTGCCGGTCCGGTAGCGCGCGGCGATGCGGCGCCGGATCGGTTCGCTGTCGGGCAGCAGGTTGTCGAAATAGTCGGCGACGATCTGGCCGCGATACGGCTGATTGCCCGGGGTGAACGGCAGCGACAGCGATAGCGGGCGTCCTTGCGGATCGTCGATCCATTTGTCGGCATAGGTCAGGCGTTCGCCGCTGCGTGTCGTTTCCCATGTGCCGACCCGCAGGCCGTTCATCCATAGGTTCAGACGGTTCGGTGTGTTGCGCGCCATGCTTACCAGTCCTCCCGTTTCTTGCTGGCGCCGGCAGCTTTGGTTGCCTTGGCAGGCTTGACCGCTTTGGGCTTTTGGGAGGTGCTGGCGGGTTTGGCCGCTTTGGCGCCGCTGCTCGATGCCTGGGCTGCGGCGCGGTCGCTGGCATCACCGGCCGATGTCGTCGCCGCGCGGTGCGCCGCACCTTGCGCGCGTGTGGCGCGTTTGGCGTTGCCTTTTGCCGCGGCCGGCGCGGCGTCTTCCACGGCCACCTTTTGCGTCGATCCGCTCTGCGTGAGCTTCAGATCGACCTGCAAGACCCGTAACACCCTGAAGAGCCGTTCGACGCTGACGGCCGCCGGATTTGCTTCGAGTTGCGCGTAGGTCTGTTGCGTGACGCCGAGATGGGCGGCCATCGCGGTTTGAGTGAGCCCGGCGGCCTTCCTGAAGCCCTGCAGGATCGGTCTGAGCTGGCTCAGTGTCTTGATGGCGTAGTCCACGGTGGATCTCCGGTTCGGCTGCGGCGGCGTAACAGGCCAAAACCTGTAAATTGCGGATACAGTCTATACCCTGTATTTCGTAAATACAAGCTAAAGACTGTTAATGGTGGGGCACGGAGATATTTGAAACGCTGTCCTCTCTCGCTGGTCATCACGCAACTAACGGTCAACCGCGCACCACCACCCACTTCGCTGCTGCGCAGCCAACCGCCGCAAGGAAAGTGTGATCGACCGGAACCCGTTAGCCGACAGACGACGGCGTGAAATCCGCTGGGTCACCGATAAGATGATGGACAAACGCATCAATAAAAAACGAACGTAATGCCAGAACAAGCGTCTCGAACGTAAATCGACAGATTCACATCGTTTTCAATTAACGCGATCTAATCAGGAAGCCGAATATTCACGACAGGAAGAAGAAACTGTGTTCGGATTGCGTGGAAAGAACACTGAATGGACATCGATAAAAAATCGCCAGCAATATCACCGCGCTCGATCGAGGGAAGGATAACCGATGAATGTTGACGCGAATTGCATCGCGCCCTTCGCTCGTAGAATGAGATTTGACACAACTTTCACGCGGCGTGCATCGAGCGGAAATGAGCTTGGAAATTGCAGAAAAGGCTGTAGACTCTATAGCGTGTGTTACGCGGCGATGTCAACGCCGTTTCAATCGTTGCGCGCACACAGCATGTGTGCAAATCACTCCAATCCGTCACGAGATTTTCTGCCATCAAGGTGTCTATTCGCTGATAAGACTCAACGCTAATAGACCCTGAACCGGCGAACCACGCCGACCGATGAACCTGAAAGGAGAATCGACGATACCCACAGATCACTCTTTCAAATAACGCGATCGACACCGCCGGATGCGGTCGCTGGCCGGCCGCTGGAGAACATAACTTCCCTGGAGTATGTGATGGCAAGCAAACCACAATGGCGAACGCTGTTATCTGTGACTTTTCTGTCGCTGGCAATGATGGGCAACGTCGCGCGTGCGGAAAACATTCCAATCGTCACGGGCCAGCAATGGATGCAGTCGACCGATGAGCAGAAGAAAGCGTATCTGGTCGGTATCTCGAATGTGATTGACATCGAGCGGGCCTATGCTGGCAACACGGCGAACAGCAATGACATCGCGCAGCGCTTCGGCAAGGGCATGCAAGGCCAGACGCTCGACAGCGTGCGTCAAGGCCTCGATAGCTACTACGCGGCCAATCCCACGATGATCCAGCACCCGGTGATCGAGACTCTCTGGTTCCAGATGGTCGTGCCCGGCCTGAAGAAAAATCAATAAGGAGAACGATCATGAAACGACTTGGGTGGATCGTTAGTATTGGCGCGCTGGCTGCGATGATCGGTTGCACGGACATGAGCCCGCGGACGCAGGGAACGATAGGCGGCGCGGCACTCGGCGCGGGCGCCGGTGCGGGTATCGCGGCGATCTCCGGCGGCGACGCGTGGACCGGCGCGATCATCGGCGGTGCGGCGGGCGGCGTGGCCGGCAATATCCGCGGCCGTTAGTCATTGCCAGCGAGCAGGCAGGGCCGGGGCGCGACGCGGGTCGCGTCCCGGCTTTTCGTTATTGAAGCGAACGGCCCGATGATTTGGCCGTGATGGGCAGCCCGTAGGCGTCGGGCGAAGCGACTTCGGAAGCGTCGCTGAAGGACTCTTCTTGCGATCACCCGCGTCTGGCATACCTTGCCTCCCCAGCACGCCGCTTCGTCGATGCCGCGCCGCGCGCTCGGACGACAAAGTTTGAACCGCTGATTAAAAGCCCTTAGGATATCCACACCGAAGCCGTCCCGATGACGGCATGCGCACACCACGCAGAGAGCAGCCTGCGCGCGGTGCAACCTTCATCTCATCAAGAGAACACGAATGCTGCGCACGTCGCTGAAGGTAATAAAGATAAGTGCATGGGTTCTGGTGCTGCTGGCGGTGCTCGCATTGGGGCTACGCGCGTGGTATTCGCAGCGCGGGCCGGAGCTGTCGGTATGGCACACCTATGTGCCGCGCGAAATGACCGTCGAGGAAATGGACACCGCCGACTGGAACGCGTACGTCAAGGCGGAAAACCGGATTTTCGAGGACGTGCGCGCCAATGTCGTCGATAAGATCCGGCCGTCGGAGCGCATTTCGGCGAACCGTTATTACGAGGGCTCGCCGATTTTTCCGTGGCATTTCGCCGAAAACTGGAATCGCTCGTACATTCTCGAACCGTCGGGGCCACCCGTCGGCGCTGTCGTGCTGCTGCACGGCATGACGGATGCGCCGTACAGCATGCGGCATATCGCGCGTCGATATCGCGATCGCGGTTTCGTCGCGATCGGCATCCGCTTGCCGGGACATGGCACGGTGCCGGCGGGGCTCACCGACGTGCACTGGAAGGACTGGACCGCGGCCACGCGGCTCGCGGTACGCGAAGCGCGACGTCGCGTGGGGCCGGACAAGCCGATCGAGCTGGTCGGGTTTTCGAACGGCGGCGCGCTTGCGCTGCAATATGCGCTCGACGCGATCGAGAATCCCGCGCTCGCGCGTCCGACGCGCGTCGTGCTGATCTCGCCGATGATCGGCGTTACACGCTACGCGCGCTTTGCCGGTCTCGCCGGATTGCCCGCGGTGCTGCCGGCCTTTGCGCGCGCCGCGTGGCTCGGTATCGTGCCGGAGTTCAACCCGTTCAAGTACAACTCGTTTCCAGTGAATGGCGCGCGGCAGTCCTATCTCCTCACGAGCGTGATTCAGGAACAGATTGCGCGGCTCGAGCGCGAGAACCGGCTCGATTCGTTGCCGCCAATTCTGACGTTCCAGTCGGTGACGGATTTCACGGTCAGCACGCCCGCGGTGATGTCGTTGCTCTACGACAAGCTGCCTGAGAACGGCAGCGAAGTCGTGCTGTTCGACGTTAACCGCAGCGTGCGCTTCAGGACCTTCCTACGCAACGCGTCGTACACGGCGCTCTCGCGACTGTTGCGCATCGGTCCGCAGAACTATCGCACCACGGTGATCGCCAACGTGTCGCCGGATTCGGCGCATACTGTCGAGCGCAGCGTTTATGCGGGAGAAGTGCAAACGCGCGTCAAGCCGCTGGACATCGATTATCCGCAGGATATTTTCTCGTTGTCGCACGTCGCGATTCCTTTCCCGATCACCGACGCGCTGTACGGCATCGCGCCGGACGATTCGGAGAACTTCAACGAGAACCTCGGCACGCTCGCGCCGCGCGGCGAACGCGGCACGCTGATTCTGACGCTCGATTCGATGTTCCGCATCGCGTCGAATCCGTTCTTCCCGTATCTGCTGCAGCGGATCGACGAAGGCATCGGCAAGATGCCGCCGCCGGTGGTCAAGTCACCGCCGCGCACGCACGAAACGGCGGGCGGTCCACCCGACGATTTCGCGGCGGACCTGAACGCGCTGGGGGAGGTAGACTCGGACGAACCTTGAGGTGTGGATCGCCGTCTGCTTTTTCGCGCGAAGAGCGACGTTACGGCTGATACGACGAATCGACGATCGTCCACAGCGCCGCTTTTGGCTTCAGGTTCGCATCGAACGGCAGCGGCAGGTTGTTGCGGGGCACCGGCGTCGACGTCAGCCACGTGTGCTTGTCGGAGTAGCCCCAGAACGTCACCGCCTTGATGCTTGGCTCCTGCTGGAATAGAGCGAACACCGCGCGATAACGCTCGGCCTGCGCACGCATGATGTCGTTCGGAACCGGATGGCCGAGGTCCGGCAGACATGCGTGCGGATTGCTCCAGCATTCTCCCGGATCGGTATAGAGGCTCACGTCGAGTTCGGTCACCTGGTTTTCTAGGCCTAGCGCGGCGACGTCGTCGAATGCCTGCTTGATGTTCGGCAGCGGCGGCCAGTTCACGCTGATGTGCATCTGATGCCCGACACCGTCGATCGGCACGCCCTGCGCGCGCAAATCGCGGATCACGGCGAGCAGCTTTGCGCGCTTGCGCGGATCGTCGGTGGTGTACTCGTTGATATAGAGCTTCACGTCCGGGTCCGCCGCGCGCGCCGCGCGGAACGCGATTGCGATGTAGTCCTTGCCGAGAGCGCGATACCACGGACTGTCTTCGCGATACACCTGATGTGGATCGTCGCTGATCACTTCGTTGACCACGTCCCACGCATAGACCTTGCCTCGGAAGTGTGTGACGACGTCGGTTATATATCGATCGAGCCGCTTCGCGACGATGTCGTGGTAGTGCGGATCTTTCGGATCGCCGGCGAAGAACCAGTCCGGCGCCTCGGTCCAGTCGCCGGCCTTGAAGTGCCACACGAGCGTATGGCCGCGCACTGCAATGCCGTGCGCCTCAGCGAACGCGACGATTCTGTCGGCCGGCACGAAGTTGTACTTGCCTTGCGCGACGCCGATCGTGCCCGGCTTCATCTTGTTCTCGGCGGTCAGGCTCGAGAACTGAGCGGCGATCAGCGTCGCGTCGGCCGGACTGTCGATCGAATCGGGTTCGATCGCCGCGCCGACCTTGAAGTGGGCGGCCATCACACTGCGCAGCGGCGGCAGCGCTTCAGCGGGCGCCGCGGCGAGCGGCGGGCCATCATGAGCGACGGCCGCCTGGTTGAGCGCGCAGCCTGCGGTGCATGCGAGCGTACAAATGCTGACGGCTGCGCACAGCATGCGCATCGAGGTCCGTAAACGACGCACTCCTGGTCTCCTGTGAGGAAATGCCGGTTCGGCTGCTTTTCTAACCACTTATAACGTTATCGGTAACAATGACGATGTTAAGCAGCGTCCCGCGTCCCCGCTATGAGGGATTTACCCGACAGATCAACGAAATGACGGAGGGTGGACAAGCGTGGAGTCGACCGGTTCGACCCGGCGGCCGATGAAAGCGCTTTCAGATAGGGGTGCACGAACCGCCCGCGCGCCTGACCGTGCGAAACAGGACGCCAGTCACTCAATCCGACTGGCGGAACAGGAAAACGGAATCCCCTAACGCGCGGGGTCTGCTTCAATCGACGTCCGCGCGCCGCGATTCAGTTCGATCTCAATGCCCGTTCAACGAGCCACCGTCGGGCGTGAGCCGGTTGTCCACCGAGGTGACACCGGGCACCGACATCGCAGCCCGTTCGGCACGCGCGACATGCTCCCGCTCGGGCACAAATCCGAGCAGCATGATTTGCCCCGAGTGGGCAAAGACAAACACATGTGACATCCCGACGCCGCTGTGCGCCTCCGCAACCCGCACGCTATGAGCGAGTTGTTGGTCGGTGGCTTGCGAATCCTGAGCATGGGCGATCGGCGCGATTGCGCCTGAAATCAGCAACGCGAGAGTAGAAACAAGGGTTGTTTTCACGATACCTCCTTATTAAATGCCAAGGTGTGCCGGCAAAATCCGCCGGCAAATCTTCCGGTCCGACTCCATGCGAGGCCTCGGAAGTGCATTGGACAAAACCCCCTCTTTCACTGCTTGCGTCGCGGTTATCGCGGTTGCGCGTCGAGGTTTGGCCAGTCGGGGCGTTGGGCGGTCAAGCCGTCGCCCGCAGAAAAGTTCGCAAGGGCAGCGTGTTCGAGCGCGACGTCGCAGGGGCGGCGTGGCGGGGAACAGCGAGAGCCGAGGGATGGGAGCTGGTTGGAGCGTTCGTGACGGAGCGCGAGAGCCAGACGGATGCGCTGACAATCCCGCACTCAGCCTGCTATGCGGCTGAGCCCGGCTCGTTGCCCGGCATCGTATGCATTGATGATAGTCGGTAATGTCCGCCGCTGCTGACTGCTCCAAGGCAAGTTCGTCAAGCGCAAACCGTCAATGCAAGCGCGCCGGGTCGTTGCATCTTCGCAACAACGAACGCGAGATTCTTCTTGCATTCGAGCGCGTTCTCCTTGTTAAGCGAG
Organism: Paraburkholderia sp. EG304; assembly: GCF_046543485.1. Taxonomy (NCBI): domain Bacteria; kingdom Pseudomonadati; phylum Pseudomonadota; class Betaproteobacteria; order Burkholderiales; family Burkholderiaceae; genus Paraburkholderia; species Paraburkholderia sp. EG304. The sequence continues at coordinate 45,282 of NZ_JBKGUA010000035.1, forward strand.
CGCTGAGCGACGCGCGAGACGGATTCACGCATCGTTACGGTTCGTGAATTCAAACGGATTTCCGACGCTTGTGACCATCACCTAATGGTCACAAAGCAGGGTGCTACTTCGGGATCGGGCGGCGCGCAACTGTTATCGATAACAGCGTTTTCCCTGAGCCGTTAGTTCGATGCGCGGCGCAAGGTCATCCCTATAATCGCCTCGAAATGTGATGCGAATACGAAGCGAACATTTCGGCAAGAGGGGAAACGTGTGAGAACGCGTGCGTCCTGTGCGGCTTGGAGACGCCAAAATATATATAGGATATCTAAATGAAGAAGAAGCTTATTGCTGTGGCTGTGATGGCAGCCGCGACGACGGTGGCTCATGCGCAGAGCAGCGTCACCCTGTATGGCCGTATCGACAACGGCATCCAGTTTGAAACCGGCCTTCCGGGCGGCCACGCATGGTCAGCCCAAAGCGGTGACTGGGGTTGCTCGTGGTTCGGCCTCATCGGCTCCGAAGATCTCGGCGGTGGCACGAAGACGATCTTTCAGTTGGAGGGGCAACTCAATACGATGACTGGTGCATCGGCGGGCAATCTGTTCGGCCGCCACGCAACGGTGGGCTTTACGAACGACAGCTGGGGTCTGTTCAAGATCGGTAACCTCGGCGCCGGCGAACTGGCGCAAGACAGCTGGGGCACCGACCCGCAGGTGATGCAGCGCTACGCGATCTCGACCCTGGTCCGCGGCCGTAACTGGACGAGCACCAGCAACGGCGCGGAGTACAACTCGCCGGTGCTGTTCGGCGGCCTCGTGCTGAAGGGCCAGTATTCGCTGACCAACAACACGAGCTGGAACTCGGCACCGGTCAACGCGGCGGGTGTGCCGACCGGCCAGGGGCGTACGAACGCGGTTGAGGGCGTCTATACGTGGGGCTCGGGCGACTTCCGGGTGATCTACGACGAAGTGCGCGGCGCCAACGGCTCGTTCAACAACGTGTACTCCGCTTCGCGCGACATTCTCGTCGGCGGTAGCTACGTGATCGGTCCGGTCAAGCTGTACGCGGGCTATCAGCACCTGAGCGCGCCTGACGCAACCAACGCGAGCGTCGGCGTGACCGATGCGTCGCAGCCGCTCGGCGTGAGCGCACCGACCAGCGTGAACCACGAATGGTTCGGCGCCGCATGGCAGGTCACGGCACCCACGCTCTTGACGGCAGCGGTCTACCACGCGAACGCGAACAACGGCAACGGCAACGCGACGCTGTTCACGCTCGCCGGCACCTACGCGTTGTCGAAGCGCACGTTCCTGTACACGGAAGCCGGCTATGTGCACAACAGCTCGACGTCGAACCTGAACCTCGGCAACGGGCCGTACGGCAACAACAACTTCAATCCGGTGACGGGCACGTCGTCGAACAGCAACCCGAACTATGGTCATAGCCAGACTGGCGTCTTCGCCGGGATCATGCATTCGTTCTGAGTTGAGGTTGCCTGACCAGCAATCGTAGTGATCTCTTTGTTTCAAGGACTGTTTATTTCTCTTTCATAGAGAGGCCGGTGCGACGCCTCCTCCACCCTCGTCGCATCGGCTGCTTTTTCTCTTTATTCGATTTCATCATCGGACGGACTGCGTTTCTTCCTATCTGAAAGCGCTTTCATCACAGGATTCAGGCAGAACTCATGACCCACGACGGCTCGAACGACAACCCCGGCGCGCCCAAGGTACCCAACGTGACGCTCGAGGCCATCGCGCGCGCGGCCGGTGTTTCTCCGAGCACCGTATCGCGGATCCTGAACGGTTCTGCGCGCGTGCTTCCCGCCAAGCAGCAGGCGGTGGAGGAGGCAATCGCGCGTTTCAACTATCGGCCGAACGTGCTCGCGCGCAGTCTCGCGAGCGGCCGGACCGAAACGATCGGCGTATTGACACAGGCGGTGTCGAGTCCGTTTTACGCCGAGTGGCTACGAGGTATCGAAGAGTCGCTGTCCGAGCCGGGCTTTACGCCGATCTTCGTGAGCAGCCGATGGAACATCGCCGACGAAAAGGCGCGCCTCGAGCAGTTCATCGCCCGGCGTGTCGACGGAATCATCCTGCTGCACGCGCAACTCGATGAGTCGACGTTGACCGACTACTCGCGGCACGCACCGATGCTCGTATTGGGCCGCTCGGTGCAGAACAGCGCGACGCTCGCGGGCCTGCCGATCGACAACATGCAGGGCGCTCGCGACGCGACCCACCATCTGATCGAGCAAGGCCATCGCGAGATCGCCTTCATCGCCGGGCCGGCCAGTCACGAGGATGCGATCGAGCGTCTCGTCGGCTACCGGACCGCGCTCGAGGAAGCGGGCATCGGCTTCGATGCCGACCTCGTCGAGCAGGGCGATTACCTCGAAACGGGCGGCGTCGCCGCGATGGAGCGGCTGATGGCGCGCCATCCATCGTTCAGCGCCGTATTCTGCGCAAACGATCAGACCGCCTACGGCGCGCGCCTCGCGATGTTCCGCCGCGGCGTGCGGGTGCCGGACGACGTGTCGCTGGTCGGCTTCGACGACCTGCCGACTTCGTCGTACATGACGCCGCCGTTGACGACGGTTCGCCAGCCGACTTATGAAATCGGCCGACTCGCCGCGCAGGGCATCGTGCAGATGATCCGCAAGCAGTCGATCGCGCTCAGCCCGATTCCGCTCACGCTCGTGACGCGTGAAACCACGCGTCGAATCACGCCGCCGGTAGAGCAGGGGGATACGCATGCGTAGCGGCTTTTTTTCGTCGAGACGTGAAAGCGCTTTCAGATATCGGCAGTCAAGCAGAGATTCGCAGCACATTCAGCACCAAGCAAAGCAGCACCAAGCAAAGCAGCACCAAGCAAAGCAGCAACAAAGACAACAGGGGAAGTAGGTCGCAGCAACCGGGTATTCATCAAATGCAGTTCAAACAGGGTTCTTTAGGAGACGAGTAATGAAATTCCGCTTTTCAGGCTCTGCCGCCGCCGTTCTGCTCAGCCTGGCAGCAGTCGGCGCGCACGCCAACACCACGTTGAACGTCGCGGTCTTTCCGAAGCTGGATCAGGAAATCAAGGACGCGCTGCCGGCGTGGAAGAAGCTGCATCCGGACGTCGACGTTAAGGTGTCGTCGCTCCAGATCGCCGATCACCACAACGCAATGACCACCGCGCTCGCGACGAGCTCGAATCTGCCCGACGTGATGGCGGTCGAGGTCGGCTTCATCGGCCGCTTTGCGGCGGGCGGCGGTCTCGAAGATCTGTCGAAGGCTCCGTATAGCGCGGGCCAGTACAAGAGCCAGTTCATCAACTACACGTTCGCGCAGGCGACCACGCAGGACGGCGCGATCGTCGGCATGCCGGCCGATATCGGTCCGGGCACGCTGTTCTATCGCAAGGACATTCTCGAAAAGGCGGGCGTGACCGAAGCGGATCTGACCAAGTCGTGGGACTCGTATCTGGCGTCCGGCGTGAAAATCAAGAAGGCAACGGGTGCGTACCTGATGGCATCGTCGCGTGATATCGAGGACATCTACATTCGCGCCGACCTGAAGGAAGGCGATGGGGTGTACTTCGACAAGGCCGGTAATCCGATCGTCACGTCGCCGCGTTTCGTGAAGGCGTTCGAGCTCGCGAAGAAAGCGCGCGACCTCGGTCTCGACGCGAAGATCACGCCGTGGTCGAACGAATGGGCCGAGAGCTTCAAGCGCGGCACCGTCGCGACGCAAATGATGGGCGCATGGCTCGGTGGCCACCTGTCGTCGTGGATCGCACCGGACACGAAGGGTCTGTGGCGCGCGGCCAATCTGCCGAACAACGCGTACGCATCGTTCGGCGGCACGTTCTGGTCGATTCCGGCGAAAGCGACGCAAAAGCCGATGTCGTGGGAATTCATCAAGTTCCTGACGACGCGCAAGGACACGCAGCTCGCTTCGTTCCGTTCGATCGACGCATTCCCGTCGCTGCTCTCCGCGCAGACCGATTCGTTCTTCGCCGAGCCGGTGTCATTCCTCGGCGACGAGAAGGCGCGCCTGATCTGGCGTGATGCGGCCTCGCACATCCCGGCGATCCAGCGCAGCAAGTACGACCAGGTCGCTGAAGAGGCGGTGCATTCGGCGCTCGACAAGGTCGTCGACGATGGCGCAGACGTGCATACCGCGCTGCAGGAAGCGCAGGACCAGATCGCCCATCGGGTCCGCCGTTAAGCGGTATTGATGCAAGGTCGCGGCACGCTGCATGCCGCGACCGAAGTGTCTCGCAGTGCGCTGCAAGTCTGCTGCAAACAGCGTGGCCGGTCATCGAAGACCCAACCCACGCCCGACTGGACGGAACTATTGATGAACACTCCGCTGCCCACGACCGAAGAGGTCGCCCGCGATGCACGCGTGAGCGATGTGCTGAGCTCGCCCACGCCGTTCGCCGCGCCGCGAAAAACTTCGCGGCTCGATCCGGTGAAGGTCGCACCCTACCTGTTTCTCGGCCCGTTTTTCCTGTTGTTCGCGCTGTTCATGGCGTTCCCGCTGCTGTTTTCGCTGTACCTGTCGTTCCAGAGCTGGGACGCGACGGCAGGGCTCGCGAGCATGAAGTGGGTGGGTCTGTCGAACTTCACGTTCACGCTGACCGACCCGTGGTACTGGAAGTCGCTGTACAACACTGTGTCGATGGCGATCATGTCCGGCGTGCCGCAGCATCTGGTGGCGCTGCCGCTGGCGTTCTTTCTGCAAACCGCGTTTCGCCGCTGGCGCAACCTGATGGTTGGTCTGTACTTCCTGCCGTTCATCACGTCCAGCGTCGCTATCGCGCTGATTTTCTCGTCGCTGTATTCGACCGACTTCGGCATGATCAACCTCGCGATCGCCGAGCTCGGCAAACTGCCCGGCCTGCACTGGATCGTTCCCGCGCATCCGATCGAGTGGCTATATAACCCGAAGAACGTCAAGCCGGCGGTGTCGGTGGTGATCTTCTGGCGCTATGTCGGCTGGAACACGGTGCTGTATCTGTCGGCGCTGCAAACCATTCCGAAAGACCTGTACGAGGCCGCACGCATCGACGGCGCGAATGGCTGGCAACAGTTCACCCGCATCACGATTCCGCTGATCAAGCCGATGATTTTCTTCGCGGTCACGCTGTCGATCATCGGCGGCCTGCAACTGTTCGAAGAGCCGTTCATCCTGCTGCCGAACGAAGGCATGGGTACCAGCCAGTCCGGCCTGACGACGGCCGTCTATATGTATCGCACCGCATTCCACGACGGCGATTTCGGCACCGCGAGTTCGATCGCATGGCTGCTGTTCATCTCGATCGGCGCGTTGATGTGGTTGAACACGCGGATCTTTCACCGCAGCGGCATGAACGAGGAGAATCAGCGATGAAATCGTCGAACAACAAGGGCCGCTATATCGGCTATGCGATCGTGGTTGCCGGCGGGCTGCTGATGTTCTCGCCGTTCTACTTCATGTTCGTGTTCGCGACGCACACGAGCTCCGAGATTTTCTCGATGCCGCCCCCGCTGTGGTTCGGCAGCGCGTTTCTCGACAACATGGCCTCGCTGATGCGGCACATTCCGTTCTGGCGCAATCTCGGCTGGAGCTTCTATACGGCCGCGATGCAAACCGTGCTGACGCTGCTGGTCACGTCGATGGCCGGCTACGCGTTCGCGATGTACGAGTTTCGCTTCAAGAAGACGCTGTTCGCAATCGCGCTGACCGCGATGCTGGTGCCGCCGTTCCTCAGCATGATTCCGACCTTCATGACGATGAACCTGCTCGGCTGGATCGATCAGCCGCGCGCGCTGTATGTGCCAGGCGCGGCCGCCGCGCTCGGCGTGTTCCTGATGCGCCAGTACGTCGCGTCGGCGATTCCGTCCGAGCTCATCGAGGCGGCGCGCATCGACGGCTGCGGCGAATTCCGCATCTACTGGAGCATCGTGATGCCGCTGCTGGGACCGGCGCTGGGCACCCTTGGCCTGATCAGCTTCATTCAGGCGTGGAACAACTTTCTGTCGGCGCTAGTCGTGCTGCGCTCGCCGTCGATGTACACGCTGCCGCTCGCGCTGCGCATTCTGCAAAGCCCGACCAATTCGGATTGGGGCGCAGTGATGGCGGGCTCCGCGGTCGCGGTGCTGCCGTTGCTGGTGCTGTTCGCGTTCACCTCGCGGCGTTTGATCGACGGTCTGACGACCGGCGCGGTCAAGGCCTGAGATTTTTCCTTTCATCTTCACGCCCTGGCGGGCATGACCATTCGGGACAACAACATTTATGCCGACGTATCGATTCAACGAAGACTTCGTCTGGGGCGTGGCCACCAGTTCCTACCAGATCGAAGGCGCAGCGCATGAGGACGGCCGTGGCCCGTCGATCTGGGACGAGTTCTGCAAAGTGCCGGGCAAGGTCGTGAACGGCGAGAGCGGCGATGTCGCATGCGATCACTATCACCTTCTCGAGGAAGACCTCGATCTGCTGGCTGAACTCGGCGTCAATGCTTACCGCTTTTCGATCGCGTGGCCGCGCGTGCAGCCGACTGGCCGCGGCGCATTCAACGAAAAGGGTCTAGCGTTCTACGAGCGCCTCGTCGACGGTTTGCTCGAGCGCGATATCCAGCCGTTCGCGACGCTTTATCACTGGGACCTGCCGTCGTCGCTGCAGCACACGCAAAACGGCTGGGAAAGCCGCGACACCGCCTATCGTTTCGCGGACTACGCACGCATGATCGGCAGCGTGCTCGGCGATCGCGTTGCATCGATCGCGACGCACAACGAGCCGTGGTGCACCGCATGGCTCGGCAACGCGACTGGCTATTTCGCGCCGGGCAACGCCGATCTGAAGAAAGCCGCGCACGTCGCGCACCATCTGCTGCTGTCGCACGGTCTCGCGTTGCAGGCGTTGCGTGCCGATGGCGTAAAGGCGCCGCTCGGCATCGTGCTGAACCAGTCGCCGGCGCATGGCGCGACGGATTCGCCTGAAGACCAGGCCGCCGCGTCGCTCGAATACGCGAAGTTCGTGCGCTGGTACATGGACCCGCTGTTCAAGGGCGAGTATCCGGCCGAGGCGCTGGAATGGTACGGCGCGAACGGTCCGCAAGAGGCAATTCTGAGCGGCGATTTCGACGTGATCGGCACGCCGATGGACTTCCTCGGCATCAACTATTACACCCGCATCTTCGCGAGCGCATCGGGCGAGAAGCGTCCGCCGGGCGTGCTCGGCTTCACGGACATGGATTGGGAAGTCTATCCGCAAGGCCTCACCGAATTGCTGACGCGCATCAACGCCGACTACAAGCTGCCGCCGATCTACATCACCGAGAACGGCTGCGCGGCGAAGGACGTGCTGGCTAATGGCCGCGTGCATGACGCCGAGCGCGTGCGCTTCTACGACCTGCATCTGGCCGCGTTGTCGGACGCGGTGAAAAAGGGCGTCGACGTGGCCGGCTATTTCGCGTGGAGCCTGATGGACAACTTCGAATGGGCGTCGGGTTACGACAAGCGCTTCGGCATGGTCTACGTCGACTATGCGAGCCAGGAGCGCACGCTGAAGGACAGCGCGTTGTGGTATCGCGACGTGATCGCGCAACACGCCGGCGTCGCAGCCGTGCGCTGACGCGCACGCCCGGCGGCGGGCGCACCGAACCTCGCGTGGCGCGACAGTAGTGGGGCAGTGGGATAGCGTCACGCGGGGTCTGCAAGTACAAGGACTGAGGAGGAGGAGGCATCAAATGGGCGAACTCGTATTGCGCAACGTCTCGAAGACGTATGGCGAAGGACCGCAGGTGATCCAGGGCATCGATCTGCACATCCCGGACGGCCAGTTCACGGTTTTCGTGGGACCGTCCGGCTGCGGCAAGTCGACGATGCTGCGCATGATCGCGGGGTTAGAGTCGATAACGGGCGGCGACATTCTGATCGACGGCGTACGCGTCAACGATCTGCAGCCTACGGACCGCGGCATCTCGATGGTGTTCCAGAGCTACGCGCTCTACCCGCACATGACGGTCGCGGAAAACATGGGCTTTTCGCTGAAGCTGTCGGGCAAGTCGAAGCATGAAGTGCGCGAGGCGGTGGGCCGTGCCGCCGAGATCCTGCAGATCACGCATCTGCTCGAACGCAAACCGAAGGCACTGTCGGGCGGCCAGCGCCAGCGCGTCGCGATCGGGCGGGCGATCGTGCGCAAGCCGCGCGTGTTCCTGTTCGACGAGCCGCTGTCGAATCTCGATGCGGCGCTGCGCGTGCAGATGCGTATCGAACTCGCGAAGCTGCATCGCGAACTCGGCACGACGATGATTTACGTCACGCACGATCAGGTCGAGGCGATGACGCTCGGCCAGCAGATCGTCGTGTTCAACAAAGGCAACATCGAGCAGACCGGCGCGCCGCTCGAACTGTATGAGCGACCGGCGAACCGCTTCGTCGGCGGCTTCATCGGCTCGCCGCAGATGAACATGCTGGCCGCGACGCTGGTGTCGCAAAGCGATACCCAAACCGTCGTGGCGCTCGCGGGCGCGAGCCAGCGCATCGTGCTGCCCGGCCGGTCGTCGCAGTCGCTGAGCGGTGAGCTGACGCTCGGGGTGCGTGCCGAGCATCTGGGCATCGGCACGCTCGACGAAGGTCTCGCCGCCCGAGTCGAACTGGTCGAGCATCTCGGCGATGTATCGCTGCTGCATGCGCGACTCGATGGCATCGCGCACGCGATCACGCTGAAGCTCGACAAGAAGGACGCGCAGCATGCGGTCGGCGCGCGCGTCGGGATCAAGGTGGCGTCGTCGTCGGTCACGCTGTTCGATGCGAACGGCGCCGCGGTGAGCCTGTCGCGACCCAAAGTCGGCGAGGACGTAGGCGCGGTCGTTTGACAGGCCGATGCCGGCGAGCGAGCACTAGCACACCGATGGCGGATAGCGCGATGGAGAAAAATGTAGCGAAGGACGATGGCGAGGCCGCGGCTAGCGGCTCGTCCGGGCAGCGGTATGCGCAGACGCCCGGTGAAACGGCGGCTGCCGCGGACCGGGGGCAATCGGCTATCGAACGAGGACCGCAGCAGCGAGAAAGGTTGAAGAAGCCGCGCGAATCGCTGCATTCGTGGATCGTACATTTCGATGCGGAGCCTTCATCGAGGCCCCCGGCATCGGATGACGAAGAGTGAGACGCAAGCAGGGATCTCGTTAGTCGGTTCGCATCAAATATTACGATTTGCTGTCTATGCCTTGCGCGGAGCTTCCTCCTTGCTGGGCGTGGCTTTGAGGGTCGGGTCGGGTGGTCCCGGATAGTGGTTCGGAGCTTAGGTTAACTCCGCATGGCGGCGGCGAATGTGTGCCATTAACATCCGCTAACGTTAAGGGTAACGTTCAAGACGTTTGCATCTATTCGAAGAGCTAAAACACGTAGCAGACATTGAAACCCGAGACGCGCCGCAGTGCTATCCGGCACGACCCTTGTGCGGCCGAAACGGTCTGCGTAAACGTATTGATTAGCTGAAAGCGCAGCGGTTGCGCGCACGGATTGGCGCGACCGGTGCGGGCGGTGCCGCGGTCACGGTAATCGTCGCCGCAGGTTGGACGGGAGTTCGAGGGAGCTCCTGGCAGTAGGTTGGAAAGTAGTGCCTGAGAGCAAGGTTGAAAAAGAATGTCGGGCCACGCATCGCGCGCGTTCGCATGCGGGCGCGCCGGCCCGGCGCAAAAAATAACCGTTGGAATTTTGCTGGGTGGAGAGCGTCATGGAAAAACGAGTATCTAAAGCCATCTTCAAGTCCCGGGCCTGCGAGCTGTTCCGCCAGGTCGAGGCTTTGGGCGAAACCGTGGTCGTCACCGACCGCGGGCAACCCACCATCGAAATTCGGCCGTATCGCAGCAAGCAGGAAAATCCGCTCGAGCTGCTGCGCGCGTCGATTACGCACTTCAATCTGAAGCACGCGTTGCAACCTGTCACGGCCGACCAGGAAGAGTAATGATCACGCTCGACACGCTTGCGCTCGTGTGCTGGCTCGGCAGGCAGAAAGCGCTGAGCCAGGCCGCGCACGATGCGATCGATCGGGAGCTCGCCGGCGGCGAGATCCTGATCTCGGCGATCAGCGCGTTCGAAATCGCGGAGTTCGTGAAGGTCGGCAGTCTCGGGCTGTCGATGGACGCGCGCAGCTGGATGTCGACGTTTCTGTCGCTAGACGGCGTGCGGATGATTCCGGTCGACACGGAAATCGCGTTTCGCGCGGCCACGCTGCCGCCATCGCTCAGCTTGCATCAACGCCTGATCGTCGCGACCGCGCGCACGCATGGCGGCGCGCTCGTGACTTCGGATGCGAAGGTGCGCGCTTCGACTTACGTCGAAACGATCTGGTGACGGCCGCGGCGCTGCTTGGTGCGCACAGGGCCGGTGGAATCGCGCACCACCAGTTCCGCCGGCAGCGTGATGCGCTGCGAAGCGGCGTCGATCCCGGCGATTTGCGCGAGCAGCGTGTTGACCGCCGAGCGCGCCATTTGCTGGAACGGTTGACGGATCGTGGTGAGCGCGGGGTGAAACTGCTCGGACATCGGGATGTCGTCGAAGCCGATCACCGAGATGTCGTCCGGCACGCGCAGGCCGGCTTCGCGAATTGCGGCGATTACGCCGAACGCGCTCTGGTCGTTGGCCGTGAAGATCGCGGTGGGGGGCTCGGCGAGGTTCAGCAGATCGAACGTGACGTCGAACGCCATCATTTGCGACAGGTCGCCCGCGGCGACCAGCGAGTCTTCACGCGGCAGGCCGAGACGAGCCAGCGTGTCGTGATAGCCGCGTTGCCGGTCGCGCACACCTTCGATCGTTTCGTCGCCGGCCAGAAACGCGATGCGCTTGTGACCGAGCTCCGCCAGGTGTTCGACCGCGAGACACGCGCCGCCGTAGTTGTCGACCGACACCGACGGGAAGCCCGTCAGCGTGCCGCGCTGATCGACGACGACGACCGGCACCTTCGCGGTGGCGAGCGCCTCGAGGCACAGCGACTCGCGCGGAAGAATCGCGAGGATGCCGTCGGAGAATTGCTGGATCAGCCCGAGCAGGTCGTGATGCGTATGACGATCTTCGTCGAACACCGTGTAGACCAGCATCTCGCAGCCGGCGCCACGCGCCGCGCGGCCCGCGCCGAGAATCAGTTCGCTGGAGAATTGCGTGTCGAGCGTCGGCGTGATGATGCCGATGATGCCATTGCGGCCCCCCGACAGTTTCTGCGCGGTGCGGTTGACGACGTAACCGATGTCCGACGCGATTCTCAGTACTTCGTCACGGGTTTCGCGCGATACGCCAGGACGGCCGTTCAGAGCGCGCGATGCGGTCATCTGGGACACCCCGGCAAGCTTGGCGACGTGCTCAAGCGTGGGGGTTTGTCTTGCCATGCGGGTCGGAGCTGTGCGAGAGGTCATTGGATGGGTCGACTCGCTAATCGCGTTAGCGATACCGTTTATGTAGTCGCTATTCTAGCAGAACCCTTTTTATTTCCGCTTTCCCACAATCAATCAATCTTATACAGGTGTTTGCGTCGCAGCCCGACCGAGACCAGGTAAAATCCCGCATAGCCTTACTTACCGCATCGACCTAACATTCACTAACGTTAAGGCTAACGTTAACGTTTCGGCGGTTTCTTAAAAATCCAGAAGAGGGGACACACACATGGCGTACCCGGCGTTGTTTAAAGCGCGGTCCATCATCGGCGCGACGGCGCTGCTGTTTTCGTTGTCTGCAGTTGTTTCGAACGCCGTAGCGGCGGACTCCAAGACGATCACGGTATGGGACCAGCAGACCAATGCGTCGTCGAGCAAGATCATTCGCGACGCGTCGGATCGATTCGAAAAGGCGGTTCCGGGCTACAAGGTCGAGAATTCGCACGTGCTGAACGAAGCGTACAAGACGAAGCTGAAGGTCGCTTTCGGCGCGAATCAGCCGCCGTGCGTGTTCGAGAACTGGGGCGGCGGCGGCCTGCACGAGTACGTGAAGTCCGGCCAGATCGCCGACCTGACGCCGTACCTGAGCAAGGATCCGTCGTATCGCAACCGTTTCATGCAATCGTCGTGGGATGTCACGACGTTCGACGGCAAGACCTACGGTGTCGCTGCCGAAAACGCGGCGGCCGCGGTGATCTTCTACAACAAGGAAGTCTTCAAGAAGTACGGCATCACGCCGCCGAAGACGTGGGATGAACTGATGCACGTCGTCGAGGTGCTGAAGTCGCACAACGTCGCGGCGTTCTCGCTCGCGAACAAGAACAAGTGGACCGGATCGATGTACTACATGTACCTCGTCGACCGTATCGGCGGTCCGCAAGTCGTGAAGGACGCGATCGAAGGCAAGGGCAAGGGCTTCGAAGATCCGGCCTTCGTCGAAGCCGGCAAGCGCATTCAGGAACTGGTGAAGGCTGGCGCGTTCGCACCGGGCATCAACGGTCTTGATTACGACTCGGGCGCTTCGCGCCGTCTGCTGTACACGGGCAAGGCTGCCATGGAGCTGATGGGTGCCTGGGAAGCTTCGACGATCGCCAACGAAAATCCGGCGTTCTCGAAGGATCTCGACTTCTTCCCGTTCCCGAGCGTGCCGGGTGGCAAGGGCGATCCGCGTGACCTGATCGGCACGGTCGGCGATGGCTTCCTCAGCATCTCAGCCGAGTGCAAGTCGCCGGACGCAGCGTTCAAGCTGATCCAGGCATTGACCGACGAACAGGCGATGCAGGCTCGCGCGTCGGATGACCACAAGCTCCCGCCGGTCAATAACGTCAAGATCGACGATCCGTTCACGCAGCGTCTGCAGAAACTGCTTGCCGCGGCTCCGAGCGTGCAGCTCTGGTACGACCAGGCACTGCCGCCGGCCCTCGGTGAGCTGCACAAGGACACGACGCAGGCACTGTTCGGCCTGTCGCTGACGCCTGAAGCTGCTGCGCAGCAAATGGAAGCCGCTTCGAAGAAGGGCGGTTAATCTTCTCCAGTCTTAAAGAAAAGTCCGGCCGGCACCGCGAGGTGCCGGTCGGCATACAAGCCCGTGAATATTGCAATTACCGCTACTCCCGAACGCCGGTTGAGATTCTCATCGCAAACGCTCGTCACGGTGGTGTTTCTTGCGCCGTCGCTGCTGCTGCTGGCCGTGTTCCTGCTTTATCCGCTCGTCTCCAGCCTGCGGCTGTCGCTGCTCGACTGGAACGGCCTCGGCAACACTGCCCGTTATATCGGCCTCGCGAACTGGGAGCGGCTCGCGCACGACATGGTGTTCTGGCAATCGCTGCGGAACAACGTGATTCTTGCTGTCGCCTCGATCGTCATCCAGCTTCCGATCGCGCTCGCGCTAGCCGTGCTGCTGGAAAAGGCCGGGCGCGGCTCGCGCTTGCTGAAGGTTCTGTATTTCCTGCCGCTGCTGATGTCGAGCGTGGCGATCGGCGTGCTGTTCAAGCAGATCTACGATCCGAATTTCGGTCCGGTCAACGTCGCGCTGCAGGCATTCGGGCTCGATGGCCTCGCGAAGGACTGGCTGGGCGACCCGCATTTTTCGCTGGGTGCGACGATTGCCGTGATCATCTGGCAGAACGCGCCTTTCTACATGATTCTGTTCCTCGCCGGGCTCTCGTCGATGCCGGCCGAGGTCAACGAGGCTGCGCTGCTCGACGGCGCATCCGAGTGGACCATTTTCTGGCGCATCAAGCTGCCGCATCTGCAAGGCACGGTGCGCACGGCGGTGCTGCTGTCCGTGCTCGGCTCGCTGCGTTACTTCGATCTCGTCTTCGTCATGACCGGAGGCGGCCCCGAAGGTTCGTCCGAGGTGATGGCCACCTACATGTATCGCACGGTGTTTAGTTCGTTCCAACTCGGCTACGGCAGCACCATCGGCTCGGCGATGTTCCTTATCGTCATCACGGTGGCGGCGGTGTCGATGTACTTCACCCGCCGTTATGCAACCGAGGTCTGAACCATGAACAAGAAACTACGCTTCCCCCGCGTCGGGATTCCTTTGCTGGCACTGATCTGGCTGGCCGTCACGACGATTCCGTTTCTCTTCATGGTCGCGTCGAGCCTGAAGAGCCAGGAGGAGACTTTCGCGACGTCCGTGTGGGCGCCGCCGAGCCACCTGTATTGGGGCAATTACGCGGCTGTGCTGCAGGGGCCGTTCTTCACTTATTTCCGTAACAGCGTGTTCACTGTGGGCGTGTCGGTGCTGCTGATCGTCATCATCAGTGCGATGGCGGCCTACGTGTTTGCGCGCTTGCGCTTCTCACTGAACAAGACGCTGTTCGGTCTGGTGGTCGCCGGCATGATCGTGCCGCTGCATGCGACGCTCGTGCCGATCTATCTGCTCACGCGCAACCTCGGTCTCTACGACACCGCGTTCGCGCTGCTCGGCCCGTATGTGGCGCTCAGTCTGCCGGTGTCGATCTTCATTCTGACCGAGTTCATGCGCCAGATTCCGCGCGAGCTCGAAGAAGCGGCGCAGCTCGACGGCTGCAGTCCGTTCCGCATCTTCTGGCGGATTTTCTTCCCGCTTTCGGCACCGGGGCTCGCCACTGTGACGATCTTCAACGGCATTGGTCTGTGGAACGAGTTCATCTTCGCGTACATGCTCACCTCGACAGCCGAGCACCGTACGCTGCCGCTCGCGATTTGGGACTTCATGGGGCAATACGCGTCGAACATTCCGTCGATGTTGTCCGTCCTCGTGCTCACTTCGCTGCCGCTGATCGTTGCCTATGCGTTCGGTCAGGAGCGCGTGATCAAGGGGATGATGGCTGGCTCGCTCAAGGGCTGATCCGCATCGCACACAACCTCGAATCGTGTGGGCCGCAGTGGCTCGCACACCGAACTTCGCAAAGACGACATGGCAAGCATCTCTCTCACTAACGTACAGAAGTCCTATACGAGCGGTAACTCGGTGATCCGCGACGCCAACCTCGAAGTCGGCAAGGATGAATTCTGCGTGTTCCTCGGGCCGTCGGGCTGCGGCAAGTCCACGCTGCTGCGCATGATTGCCGGCCTCGAATCGATCACCGACGGCGAACTGCGCATCGACGGTGAACTCATGAACAACGTCGAACCCGCGAAGCGCCAGGTTGCGATGGTGTTCCAGAACTACGCGCTGTATCCGCATATGAGCGTGTACGAGAACATGGCATTCGGTCTGCGTCAGGCGAAAGTCGATAAGGCCATCATCGACAAGAAGGTGCGCAGCGCCGCTGCCGCGCTGCAACTCGACAGCTACCTCGAGCGCCGCCCCGCTGCGCTGTCCGGCGGTCAGCGCCAGCGCGTCGCGATCGGCCGCGCGATCGTGCGCGAGCCGGGCGTGTTCCTGTTCGACGAGCCGCTGTCGAATCTCGATGCCGCGCTGCGGGTGCAGACGCGGACCGAAATCGCCCGTTTGCATCGCGAGTTCAACCGCGCGAGCGCGGTGTATGTCACGCACGACCAGATCGAAGCGATGGCGCTCGCCGACAAGATCGTGCTGCTGCACGCCGGCGCGGACATGGAAAAACACGGCAGCATCGCGCAGATCGGCGCGCCGCTCGATCTGTATCACCGGCCGAAGAGCCGCTTCGTCGCGGGCTTCATCGGTTCGCCGAAGATGAACTTCATGCCGGCCACGGTCCTCGCGGTCGACGAAAAGGGCATTCAGGTCGAGCTGACCACGGGCGAGCGCGTGCGCGCCGAGGTCGACGGCCGCAGGCAGCGCGTCGGCTCGCAGGTCACGCTCGGCGTCCGGCCGGAGCACCTCGCCTTGCCGTCGGCGCAGCCCGGCGTGCAGACGATTCGCTGCGCCGTGCGTCTGGTCGAACGGATGGGCGAGCACAGCTACGTGCACGTGGACGGTGGCGTGCGCGAGGGCAACACGATGATCGCCAAATTGCCCGGCGACGGTGGCGTCAATCACGACGAACGCGTCGAGCTGGCGTTCGCACCGCATGCATGCCACGTATTCGACGACAACGATTTCGCGCTGCCGCGTCTGCACTGATCCGCTTGTGACCGCGCTTGCTTGCACGACGCAGGCGAGCGCGGGCGCACTGCACCGCATCGCTAGACGTACCGAACGACCCGCAGCCGATCAAACACCGCGAATTTCGAGTCGCGGCCGCGTTTGATTGATTAGCAGGACTGCGAAGTACGGAAAGATATCTGAAATGGAACGGGATGGCTCCCGGCCGAAGCAACGCCCTGCCGCACGCTTGTCAGAAACAACGGATTTGTCGGCGCTTCTTGCGCTTCGTACACCAGGATAAATAAAAGGAGTTTTCGATGTTGCTTCGCCAAAGTGAGGTGCCGCTCTACCGCAATCCCGCCGCAGTCGTGGAAGAGCGCGTGGCCGATCTGCTCGCGCGCATGACACTCGATGAAAAGATCGCGCAGCTTCATGCCGCTTGGCTGGTGCTGTCGGCCGATGGCAATCACAAGGCGCGTAGCATCGATTTCGCGCAGAGTGCCAACCAGATCACGGTCGACGAGATCTTGCAGTACGGCCTCGGCCAGATCACGCGTCCGCTCGGCACGCATACGGTCGATCCGAAGGAAGGCGTGCGAGCGCTCAACGAACTGCAGCGCAAGATGGTCGAAGACACGCGTCTCGGCATTCCGGTGATGGCGCACGAGGAGTGCCTCGTCGGCCTGATGATCAAGGACGCGACGCTGTTCCCGTCGCCGTTGAACTATGCGGCGACGTGGAATCCGCGGCTGGTCGGCGAAGTGGGCACGATCATCGGCGAGCAGGCGCGTTCGATCGGTTGTCACCAGGGGCTCGCGCCGGTGCTCGACGTGTCGCGCGATCCGCGCTGGGGCCGCACCGAGGAGACGCTCGGCGAAGACCCGTATCTGGTCGGCGTGCTCGCATGCCACTACGTGAAGGGCCTGCAAGGCGAACAGCGCGATCTGCTCGCGACGCTCAAGCATTTCGTCGGTCATTCGGCGAGCGAAGGCGGCCGCAATCATGCGCCGGTGCATGTCGGTCCGCGTGAGCTCAACGACGTGTTCATGCTGCCGTTCGAAATGGCCGTGAAGCTCGCGAACGCGGGCTCGGTGATGCCCGCGTATCACGACGTCGACGGCGTGCCCTGCCATGGCGATCGCGCGCTGCTGCACGACACGCTGCGCGAGAAGTGGGGCTTCGACGGTCTCGTCGTCGCGGATTACGCGGGCGTGGACCTGCTTTACAGCCACCATGCGGTGGCGCGCGACAGCGCGTCGGCCGCGGCCCTCGCATTCAACTCCGGCCTCGACGTCGAGCTGCCGGGCCATGAGTGCGCGGTGCATCTGAAGGAAGCGCTCGAGCGCGACGAGATCACCGAAGCGACGATCGACACCGCCGTCTCGCGCGTGCTGCGCGTGAAATTCCAGCTTGGCCTCTTCGAGAATCCGTATGTCGATCCCGAGCGCGTCGACGTGAAGAGCGCGGCCGCGGGCGATACCGCGTATCAGGTCGCGCTCGAATCGGCGGTGCTGCTGCGCAATCAGGGCGACGTGCTGCCGCTCGACCCGAACGGCGCCGACAAAATCGCGGTGATCGGCCCGACCGCCGACGATCCGCTCGCGCTGCTCGCCGGCTACAGCTTCCCGGTGCATCTGATCAACAGCGGCGAGCAGTCCACTGCTTCGATCGCGACGCCGCTGCGCTCGCTGCGCGCGTTGCTCGGCAACGAGCGCGTGATTCACGCGCAGGGCTGCGACATCATCAAGGAACGCCGCGCGGGCGCGCCGGTGTTCCCGGGCGACGTGTCGCTCGATCTGACCGGCGACGCGCATTGCGACGAGCTGATCAGCAAGGACACCGACGGCATCGCGGCGGCGGTCGAAGCCGCGCGGCAAGCGGGCGTCGCGCTGGTGTTCGTCGGCGATCTGGCGGGCCTGTTCCAGTCCGGCACGGTCGGCGAAGGCTCCGATACCGACAGCCTCGACCTGCCGGGCGTGCAGCAGGCGTTGCTGCAGGCGGTGGTCGACAGCGGCACGCCGACCGTCGTCGTGATGACGGGCGGCCGTCCGTACAATCTCGGCGGCCTTGAAGAGCGCATCGCCGCGCAGATCATGGCGTTCGCGCCGGGCGAGCGCGGCGCCGAAGCGCTGGCCGATCTGCTGGTGGGCCGCGCCAATTTCAGCGGCCGTCTGCCGCTGTCGGTGCCGAAGAGCGCGGGCGCCGTGCCGTACGTATATAACCATCGTCTGAAGAGCGCTGGAACGCCGATTGCCTACCATTTCGGATGCCGCTATCCATTCGGTTTCGGTCTCGGATATACGCAGTTCCGTTACGGCGATCTCGCGCTCGCGCACAGCGAGGTGCCGATCGAAGACGGTACGATCGAGCTGAGCTTCACGCTCGACAACATCGGTGCCCGCGACGGCACCGAGATCGTGCAGATCTACGTGCGGGACCGCCACGCGTCAGTCGCGCGGCCGGTGCGCGAACTGAAGGCGTTCGCGCGCGTGCCGCTCGCGGCCGGTGCCTCGGCGCGTGTGCGCGTGAAGCTGCCGGTCGACATGCTGAACTTCACCGACGCGCGCGGCGAGCGTATCGTCGAGCCCGGTGATTTCGATCTGCTCGTCGGCAGTTCGAGCCGCGACATTCATCTGAGCGGCACGGTCGCGGTCGCGGGCTCCGCGACGAGAACGCTCGAGCGCAACTGGCGCATGCTGAGCGAAGTCGAGATCGTGGCCTAAGCGGCGGGTCGGGACGGCGAGTGCCGCCCCGTGTGTGGTCCTACTCGTTACAAGTGGAAAATCTGATGTCGTACGCAACCTATCCAAGCCTGGCGGACAAAACCATCGTCGTCACCGGCGGCGGCAGCGGGATCGGCGCCGCGATCGTCGAGGCTTTCGCGCAGCAAGGCGCGCGCGTGTTCTTCCTCGACGTCGCCGAGCACGATTCGCTCGCGCTGCAGGAAACGCTTCGCCACGCGAAGCATCCGCCGCTGTTCCGCCGCTGCGACCTGAAAAATGTCGACGCAATCGAAAGCACGTTTGCGGCAATCGTCGAAGAGGCGGGGCCGATCGACGTGCTAGTCAACAACGCCGGCAATGACGACCGGCACGAAATCGGCGAGCTCACCGCGAGCTACTGGGACGACCGTATCGCGGTGAATCTGCGCCACCAGTTCTTCTGCGCGCAGGCCGCCGCGAACGGCATGCGTCGCGCGGGGCGCGGCGTGATCCTGAATCTGGGCTCGGTGTCGTGGCATCTCGCGCTGCCGAACCTCGCGATCTATATGACCGCGAAAGCCGGCATCGAAGGGCTCACACGGGGTCTCGCGCGCGATCTCGGCGGCGCGGGCATCCGCGTGAACTGCATCATCCCGGGTGCGGTGAAGACTCCCCGGCAAATGCAGCTGTGGCAATCGGCGGAGAGCGAAGCGAAGGTCGTCGCGAGTCAGTGTCTGCAACTGCGCATCGAGCCCGAGCACGTCGCGCGCATGGCGCTGTTCCTCGCGTCCGACGACGCGTCGCGGTGCTCCGGCCGCGATTACTTCGTCGACGCAGGGTGGTACGGAGAATGAGCATGCCGGTACCTGTGTGCGTATGGGCGGTCGGCGCCGAGCTGGCCGAAGGGCCGCTGTGGCAGGCCGCCGAGAACGCCGTGTATTTCGTCGATATCAAGGGGCGCCGGATTCATCGGCTGTGCGTCGCGAGCGGCGAGCAGCGAACGTGGCAGGCGCCCGATCAGCCCGGTTTTCTGGCGCCGCTCGCTGACGGCACGTTCGTATGCGGGCTGCCGGGCGGCCTGCATCGCTTCGATCCGGCGAGCGGGGAGTTCAGCAAGCTCGTCGACGTCGAACCGCATCTGCCGGGCAATCGCCTGAACGACGGTTTCGCCGACGCCCAAGGGCGCTTGTGGTTCGGCTCGATGGACGACGCCGAAGAGGCGCCGAGCGGCACGCTGTATCGCGTGAACGAGCGAGGCGCGGCGATCGCGCAGGACGACGACTACGTGATCACGAACGGCCCGGCGATGAGCCCGGACGGCCGCACGCTGTATCACAACGACACGGTGCGGCGCGTGGTCTATGCGTTCGACGTCGCCGCGGACGGCACGCTGTCGGGCAAGCGCATCTTCGCCGCGATCTCGGGCGACGGTCATCCCGACGGCATGGCGGTCGATGCCGACGGCTTCGTGTGGATCGCGCTGTTCGGCGGCTGGCGGATCGAGCGTTACTCGCCGGCGGGCGAACTGGTCGATCAGGTGCCGTTGCCGTGCGCGAACGTGACGAAACTCGCGTTCGGTGGCGAGGATCTGCAAACCGTCTATGTGTCGACCGCATGGAAGGGGCTGACTGCCGTCGAGCGGCAGCATCAGCCGCAGGCGGGCGGGCTGTTCTCTTTCCGCGCACCGGTGGCGGGGCAGGTTCAGGCGCGCTGCACGGTGGGATTCGAGCGTTAAAGCGACAAAACACAGCGACAGGACGAGCCGCAATACGCAACCCTGACGTTGCCTGGTCGCTCCGCAAGGAGCGGCCCGTTATCATGTGCGTTCCATGACTTCCGCGCATCCGCCCCGATTCCTATCATGACGTCCAGGCCGCCAGTCCCGCCCCGCATGTCCGATGTTGCCGAACGCGCGGGCGTCTCGAAGATGACCGTGTCGCGCGTGCTCGCGGGCCGCAACGTGTCGCAAGCGACCCGCGAACGCGTGCAGAAGGTCATCGACGAACTCGGCTACGTCGCGGATGCGGCGGCGGGCGCGCTGTCGTCGGGACGCTCGGAGTTCGTAGCGGTGCTGGTGCCGTCGCTGTCGAGCTCGAACTTCTCCGACACCGTGCGCGGCCTGAATGCCGCACTGAATCCGCATGGTCTGCAGCTGCTGCTCGGCGATACGGACTACCTGCTGGAACAGGAAGAACTGCTGGTGCGCTCGATGCTGCGCCACCAGCCGCGCTGCGTCGCGTTGACGGGCGGCCGGCACACCGACGCGACGCGCATGCTGTTGCAGCGCGCCGGCATTCCGGTCGTCGAAATGTGGGATTTGCCCAGCGATCCGATCGATACGGTCGTCGGCTTTTCGAACTCGGCGGCGGCGCGCGCGATGGTTCGGCATCTGCACGAGCGCGGTTATCGCCGGATCGGCTTTATCGCGGGCGCCAGCGAGCGCGACCGGCGCGGGCACGACCGGATGCGCGGCTACGTCGCCGAAGTCAAGGCGCTGGGCCTCGGCGAGCCGCGCGTGATCCGGCTCGGCGATTCGCCGATCACGATGAGCCACGGCGCGCCGGCGATCAGCGCCTTGCTGGACACTTGGCCCGATACCGAAGCCGTGATGTGCGTGAGCGACATGTCGGCGTTCGGCGCGATCATGGAGTGCCATCGGCGCGGGCTGTCGGTGCCGGGCGACATCGCGGTTGCCGGCTTCGGCAATTTCGAGGTGTCGTGGTGCTGTCAGCCGAGCATCACGACGGTATCGGTCGATGCTTACGGCATCGGCCTGCGCGCCGGCGAGACGCTGCTCGCGGCGCTCGCCGATCGCGAAGCGGGCGACGTGCATCGCAGGAAGGCGGTGAAGATCGATTTCACGGTGATTTCGCGCGAGAGCGCGTAAAAGGGCGCGTCGCTGAATTCGCAAGACGCGAACGCGCCGAACTACCCCTTAATCAGACAGATCAGGGATATCCCTTGGTTGTCCGGACGGTAAGCCGGGCGTAACATCCACAGCCAGAAATGTTACCGGTAACTTTACCGGCAACGGCATTTCCCCACAAAAACACGCTGATGGAGAAACGAATGACCGCTGTACCGTCCGCCATCGCCGCGCCTGCCGCGCGCGTCGACGAGTTCGAGGAAAGGACCT
The DNA here is from genome assembly GCF_046543485.1 of Paraburkholderia sp. EG304. NCBI lineage: Bacteria > Pseudomonadati > Pseudomonadota > Betaproteobacteria > Burkholderiales > Burkholderiaceae > Paraburkholderia > Paraburkholderia sp. EG304. The sequence continues at coordinate 67,003 of NZ_JBKGUA010000035.1, forward strand.
ATCGCAAGGTCGTGCGCCGGCTGCTGCCGATACTGTTGCTGTGCTATGTGGTTGCGTATCTCGATCGCGTAAACGTCGGCTTCGCGAAGCTGCAGATGCTCGACGATCTCGGCCTGTCCGACACGATGTACGCGATCGGCGCGAGCGTGTTTTTTTGGGGCTATTTCATCTTCGAAGTGCCCAGCAATGTGTTCCTGCATCGCTACGGCGCGCGTTTCTGGATCGCGCGGATCATGTTCACGTGGGGGCTCGTGTCGATGGCGCTCGCCTTCGTCCAGCCGCTCGCGCAGCTCGCGCACGTCGAAACCGCGACGATGTTCTACATCCTGCGCTTCCTGCTCGGGCTCTGCGAGGCCGGCTTCTTCCCCGGCGTGATTCTGTACCTGAACTTCTGGTTTCCGGCACAGCGTCAAAGCCGCGTGATGTCGGGCTTTCTGATCGCGATGCCGGTCAGCCTGATGCTCGGCGGCGTCGTGTCGGGCTGGCTGATGGACCATACGGCGGGCCTGCTCGGCTATCAGGGCTGGCAATGGATGCTGCTGATCGAGGGCGTGCCGTCGCTGCTGACCGCGTTCGTCGTGTACTTTTCGCTCGACGACGGCATCGAGCGCGCGCGCTGGCTCACGCCGCAGGAAAAGAGCCTGCTCGCGGCGAATCTGCAGCGCGAGAGCGCGCACAAGACCGCGCGCTTCGGCTCGGCGGTGCGCGATCCGCGTGTCTGGCTGCTGGTCGCGATTTTGCTCACGTTCAATACCGGCTTCTACGGCCTCGCGTTCTGGCTGCCGTCGATCATCAAGGCGACCGGCGTGCAGGACCCGCTGCACATCGGCCTGTTGACCGCGATCCCGTATGGCGTGGCGATCATCGCGACGCTCGCGAACGCCGCGCATTCGAAGAAAACCGGCGAGCGGCGTCTGCATGCGGCGATTCCGGCGCTGATCGGCGGACTCGGTCTGATCATGAGCGCGGCTTTGGCGCATCATGTGGTGTGGGCGATCACGTTTCTGACGATCGCGACCGCCGGCATCCTCGCATTGATGCCGATTTACTGGACGTTCCCGGGACAGCTGCTGTCGGGCGCCGCGGCGGCGGCCGGCATCGCGATGATCAACGCGATCGGCAATCTGTCCGGCTTTACCGGTTCCATGATCACCGCCGTGGCCAAAAACCTGACCGGCGACATCAACAACGGCACCTACGCACTCGGTGCGTGTCTGCTGGTCAGCTGCGTGCTGATCCTGCTCGTGCCGCGCACGATGCTGACGCGGGCCACGTCGAATGAAGACAGCGTGCCGGGCCGCGAGACGGCGCGGGCGCAGAAACACGCAGAGCACGCGTAAGCACGATAAGCAACCCTCACCCAGACAGAGAGATACGCATCATGTCAGCATCCCCCCCGCGCCGGCTGCGCAGCCAGGAATGGTTCGACGATCCCTCGCATGCGGATATGACGGCACTGTACGTCGAGCGATTCATGAACTACGGTCTGACGCGCGAAGAGCTGCAGTCGGGCCGGCCGATCATCGGCATCGCGCAGACGGGCAGCGATCTCGCACCGTGCAACCGGCATCACATCGAACTCGCGGCGCGCACGAAAGCCGGCATTCGCGACGCGGGCGGCATTCCGATGGAGTTTCCGGTGCATCCGCTCGCCGAGCAGAGCCGCCGGCCGACCGCCGCGCTGGACCGCAATCTCGCGTATCTGGGCCTCGTCGAAATCCTGCACGGCTTTCCGCTCGACGGCGTCGTGCTGACCACCGGCTGCGACAAGACCACGCCCGCGTGCCTGATGGCCGCGGCCACCGTCGACATGCCGGCGATCGTGCTGTCCGGCGGCCCGATGCTCGATGGCTGGCACGACGGCAAGCGCGTCGGCTCGGGCACCGTGATCTGGCATGCGCGCAATCTGCTCGCGGCCGGCGAGATCGACTACGAAGGCTTCATGGAGCTGACCACCGCATCGTCGCCGTCGATCGGTCACTGCAACACGATGGGCACCGCGCTGTCGATGAACAGCCTCGCCGAAGCGCTCGGCATGTCGCTGCCCGGCTGCGCGAGCATTCCGGCCGCTTACCGCGAGCGCGGCCAGATGGCCTACGCGACCGGCAAGCGCATCGTCGATCTCGTGCGCGACGACGTGCGGCCGTCGAAGATCATGACGAAAGAAGCGTTCGAAAACGCGATCGTCGTCGCATCGGCGCTCGGCGCGTCGACCAACTGCCCGCCGCATCTGATCGCGATCGCGCGGCACATGGGCGTCGAGCTGAGTCTCGACGACTGGCAGCGCGTCGGCGAGCAGGTGCCGCTGATCGTCAACTGCATGCCCGCGGGCGAGTATCTCGGCGAGAGCTTCCATCGCGCGGGCGGCGTGCCGGCCGTGATGCACGAGCTCGCGAAAGCCGGCCTCGTGCACGAGGAATGTCTGACGGTGTCGGGCCGCACGATGGGCGAAATCGCGGCCGCCGCGCCGGCGCCAGATCGCGAGGTCATCAAGACGACCGACGATCCGCTGAAGCACGGCGCGGGCTTCATGGTGCTGTCGGGCAACTTCTTCGACAGCGCGATCATGAAGATGTCGGTAGTCGGCGATGCGTTCCGCAAGACCTATCTGAGCGAGCCAGGTGCGGAAAACACCTTCGAAGCACGCGCGATCGTGTTCGACGGCCCGGAGGACTATCACGCGCGCATCAACGACCCGGCCCTCGAAATCGACGAGCATTGCATCCTCGTGATTCGCGGCACGGGCACGGTCGGCTATCCGGGCAGCGCCGAGGTCGTCAACATGGCGCCGCCGGCTGCGCTGGTGCGCCAGGGCATCACGTCGCTGCCCACACTGGGCGACGGCCGGCAGAGCGGCACGTCCGCGAGCCCGTCGATTCTGAACATGTCGCCGGAAGCGGCGGTGGGCGGCGGCCTTGCGCTGTTGCGCACGAATGACCGCATCCGTGTCGATCTGAATTCGCGCAGCGTCAACGTTCTGGTCGACGAAGCCGAACTCGCGCGACGCCGCGAAACCGTGCAGTTCGAGATTCCGGCCGCGCAAACGCCGTGGCAGGAGCTGTACCGCAAGACGGTCGGCCAGCTTTCGACCGGCGGCTGCCTGGAACCGGCGACGCTTTATCTGAAGGTGATTGCCGAGCGCGGCAATCCACGGCATTCGCATTGACCTGCAGGTGACAAGGCCGGGCTTCGCATACAACGCGACGCCCGGCCTTGCCCGTTTCTCCACTTATCCGAAAGAGCCCATCCCATGTCCGCAACTTCCTCTTCCAGCTTTCTTCCCGGCGATCTGAACGACGCGCTGCTGATCGGCCGCGTGTGGCGCAAGTCCGAGCAGCACGAAGGACCGTGCGTGGTCGTCGTGCGCGGCGGCGAGGTGTTCGACATCACCGCGAGCGTGCCGACCACCGCCGATCTGTTCGAGCGCGACGATGCCGCGCAATTTGCGCGCAGCGCACCGGGCGTGCCGCTCGGGCCGGTTGCACAACTGATCGACGCAAACCTGCCGGGCGCGAGCGCCCCCGCCGTGCGCCTGCTCGCGCCGTGCGACGTGCAGGCGATCAAGGCCTGCGGCGTCACGTTCGCGGTGAGCCTGATCGAGCGCGTGATCGAGGAGCAGGCCGGCGGCGATCCGGCGAAGGCGAAGGAAGTGCGCGAGACGATCGCATCGACGATCGGCACCGACCTGTCGAAGATCAAGCCGGGCTCGGAAGCCGCGATGAAGCTGAAGGCCGAGCTCGAGCGCCGCGATGCGTGGTCGCAATACATGGAAGTCGGCATCGGTCCGGACGCGGAGGTATTTTCGAAATCGCAGCCGATGTCGGCGGTCGGCTTCGGCGCGGACGTCGGTCTGCTCGCCGCGTCGGTGTGGAACAACCCGGAGCCGGAGATCGTGCTCGCGGTGAATAGCCGCGGCGGTATCGTCGGCGCGACGCTCGGCAACGACGTGAACCTGCGCGACATCGAAGGGCGCTCGGCGCTGTTGCTCGGCAAGTGCAAGGACAACAACGGCTCGTGCGCGATCGGCCCGTTCGTGCGGCTGTTCGACGACACCTTCTCGCTCGACTCGGTGCGCAGCGCGAGCGTGTCGCTGCGCGTCGAAGGCACCGACGACGACTTCGTGCTCGACGGCGTAAGCCACATGAGCGAGATCAGCCGCGACCCGGCCGACCTCGTCGCGCAGACCTGTGGCCGTCATCACCAGTACCCGGACGGCTTCATGCTGTTCCTCGGCACGATGTTCTCGCCGATCAAGGACCGCGACGCGCCCGGCGCCGGTTTCACGCATCACCTCGGCGACCGTGTGACGATTTCGACGCCGCAGCTCGGCGCGCTGACCAACACGGTGCGTCTGTCCACCGAAATCGAACCGTGGACGTTCGGCGTGCGCGCTCTGTATCGCAACCTTGCGGTTCGCGGCCTGCTGGTTGCTGAATAACCGGATTGTCGCTGCAATTTTCGAAAGGAGAATCAGGACATGAGTCAATTTGCAAACTACATCGACGGACAGTGGGTCGACGGCGCGAGCGTGTCGCGCAATGTCAATCCGTCGAATCTGGACGACGTGATTGGCGAATTCGCGCAAGCCGACGCCGAGCAGACGCATCGCGCGATCAGCGCGGCGCGCAAGGCCTTCGCGACGTGGTCGCTGTCCACGCCGCAGCAGCGCTTCGACGTGCTCGACCAGGCGGGCAGCGCGATCCTCGCGCGCAAGGCGGAGCTCGGCAAGCTGCTCGCGCGTGAAGAGGGCAAGACGCTGCCCGAGGCGATCGGCGAAGTGGGCCGCGCCGGCCAGATCTTCAAGTTCTTCGCAGGCGAAGCGCTGCGTGTCGGCGGCGAAATCGTGCCGTCGGTGCGGCCGGGCATGACGGTCGAAATGACGCGCGAACCGGTAGGCGTGGTGGGCCTGATTACGCCGTGGAATTTTCCGATCGCGATTCCGGCGTGGAAAATCGCACCGGCGCTCGCGTACGGCAACACGGTCGTCATCAAGCCGGCCGATCTGGTGCCCGGCAGCACGTGGGAGCTGGTCAAGATCATCGCCGAGGCGGGCGCGCCGGCGGGCGTGATCAACCTCGTGATGGGCCGCGGCTCGGTGGTCGGCGAGGCGCTGGTGTCGTCGCCGCACGTGGATGCGATCAGCTTTACCGGTTCCGTCTCGACGGGTCGCGCGATCGGCGCGAAGTGCTTCGAGTCGGGCAAGAAATTCCAGCTCGAAATGGGCGGCAAGAACCCGATGGTCGTGCTCGACGACGCCGATCTCGACGTCGCGGTCGAAGCCTGCATCAACGGCGCGTTCTACTCGACGGGCCAGCGTTGCACGGCATCGAGCCGGCTGATCGTGACCGAGGGGATCTATGACCGCTTCATCGACGGCATGAAAGCGCGCATGCGCGCGCTGAAGGTCGGCGATGCGCTCGCGGACGGCACGCAGATCGGCCCGGTCGTCGACGACAAGCAGCTCGAGCAGGACGAGCGCTATCTGGCGATCGCGCGCGAGGAGGGCGGCACGGTGTTCGGCGGCGAGCGCGTCAAGGGCGCGACGCCGGGCAACTTCCTCGCGCCGGCGCTGGTCACGGAGACGACCTCGGCGATGCGCATCAACCGCGAAGAGGTGTTCGGGCCGGTCGCGTCGGTGATCAAGGTCAAGGACTACCAGGAAGCGCTCGCGGTCGCTAACGACACCGAGTTCGGTCTGTCGGCCGGCATCTGCACGACCTCGCTGAAGTACGCGAGTCATTTCCGCCGCCATGTGCAGGCGGGCATGGTGATGGTCAACACCGCGACGGCGGGGGTCGATTATCACGTGCCGTTCGGCGGCAGGAAGGGATCGAGCTATGGTCCGCGCGAGCAGGGCGCCTACGCCCGCGAGTTCTATACGTCGGTGAAGACTGCGTATATCAACCCGGGCGCGGTCTGACGCGACACTAGCCGGGCTCCCCTAAAACGGAACTGGCCCGCCATCGCATTCAATCGCGATGGCGGGCCAGCAGGGGAAGCTGCAAGAGCGCTATGGCAAAGCGCTCCGGCAGGTACAGCTACATCAACAGCAACTATTCAACCGGGAACGCGGCTTACTGCGCTGCGCGGCCCTGTTGCGACGAACCGCTGGTCACGCCGCCGACCGCGCTGTTTTGCGCCGCGACGCGAGCTTCGGCAGCCTGAATGTTCGACGGATATTCGTTCGGGTTCGAACGCGCCGGGTTGTAACCGGCCTTCTCGATCTGAACCAGCTCTTCACGAACTTGCGCGCGGGTCAGCGGCTGGTTCGATTGAGCGAAAACGGCAACCGGAGCAGCGAGAGTAGCGGCGATAACGACAGCTTGAACGAGCGATTTCATTTTTACTACCTCCAGGTTTTGTCTTGTTAGGCTGCGAAACCGTTTGTTTGCAGCAGTGATGACAGTCTAGGGGGAGCCGGAACTAGGGTAAATACCTAATTCCTGAACTCACTGTTTCGGTAACTAAAACAATATTGGGGCAGCAAGGCTGTCGATCATCGATTTGCGAAGCGATCGACGATGGATAAGCGCGTCTATTAGCCGCCTGAAACGGCTTGGACAAGCAGCCAGCCAGCGACGCCGATGGCTATGGCGCCGATCGTCCGTGCGACGCGCGCGCCGTCCGGTGCGACCCGCTCGGCGGTGATGGCGGCCGTCACGGCGGCCATCAGGCGCAAATCCGTCATGCCGGCGACCAGCAGAATCGCCGTCAATCCCGCGCAGGAACCGGCACAGTCCGCCCCGATGCGCAGCCCGTAGCGCCAGGTGCTTGCCGCGTCGGCGGCGAGGCTCGGTGTCGCGCGACAGCAGGCGAGGCGGCGGGCTTTCCACGTGCTGAACTGCAATGCGCCGGCGAGCAGGATCACCACGCCGGCCGCTAACGGCACGGACCGCGCGAGCGCTAGCCACCGCAACTCGAGCGCCGCGAGCGACGCACCGAGCGCAAACACGGCCACACCGAGCGCAGTCCATACGACCGCGTACGCGCCGCTCACCAGCACCGTCAGCAGCGCCAGTCGCCCCGCGCTCGCCCGCGCGCCGACCGCGTCGCGATAGCGCAGCAGCATCGGCATCAACGACGGCAGCATCATCGCGGCCATCATCACGATCCACATGCCGATGAACGATGCCGCGGTGCGGGCCCACGTGCGCCCGCAGGTCGGCATCCACAGCGTCGACATCGACCAGCCGCCTGGCATCGGCAGCGCGCCCATCGCCGACATCGACGCGTTGTGCGCCAGTGTCGCCGCGACGCTCGCGATGAACACCAACGCGCAGACGCCGACGAACACCCGCTGCGATGAGCGCATCGCGCGCCACGTGGTGAAGTGCTGCCCGTTCGTGCAGGCAGCGCGTACGAGCGGGCCCATCACCGCTCGTACTCGTCGTGACGGCGCCACCAGATGCCTGTCTCGTTGCGTCCCTTCGGCGCGCGATCGAGCCACTGGTACATGCCCCACAGCGCATCGACGCCGCGCGCGTAGGTCGAATACGTGTGATAGACGACGCCGTCTTCGAGCACGAACGCGCTCATGCCGGGCCGGTCGCGCGAATAGGTGGCCGCGTCGGTGCCGCAGGTCGCCGCGAATTGCGCGACGGGTTCGGGCGCGGGACTCACGTCCATCGCGTGAGAGTTGCGTGCGTAGTTGTACTCGATATCGCCGTCGCGCTGCTGTGCCTCGGTGAACGAGACATTGAAGTCGAAATTGAAATCGCCGCTTGCCGACGATGCCCAGGGAAACGTCCAACCCATGCGTCGCTTGTATGCCTGCAACTTCTCGAGCGGCGCGCGCGACACCGCCATCAGCATCACGTCGTGATGCGCGAGATGCACAGCGAAGCCGCCGAAACCGTCCGCGATCGACGAGCACGATGGGCAGCCCGCCTTGTAGTCGGGCCCGAACATGAAGTGGTAGACGAGCAGCTGCGAACGTCCTCTGAACAGATCGGCGAGCGATGCGCTGCCTTCGTCGGTATCGAAGCGGTAGGCCTTATCGACCTTCACCCACGGCAGCGCCTGACGTTGCCGCGCGAGTTCGTCGCCGTGTCGCGTGTGGGCTTTTTCCGCGTCGAGCAGCGCGCGTCGCGCGTCGAGCCACTGTTCGCGGGTTCCGATCGGATGCGTGGTCATCGTGGGTTCCTCCGTGGGTCGTGCCGCGCCGTGCGAGCTCTTGCCCGAAGGCGTCGGTGACGGTTGATGGTCGTGCTAGATTAGGACCGGGCATCGATCGGGTGGGAGTGACAAGTGTGGCGGGATTCGCTTGATGCATTGACGTGCTACGCGCGGACTCGCACGCCGTGGACGCGCTGATTGCGGCGGCGGCGCGCGCGCTCGCGGCCGGCGATCCGCTCGGCGCGCTCGACCGCGTCGCGTTGCGCGACGACGCGCCGGCGCTCGCGCTGCGCGGCATCGCGATGGCGCAGCTCGGCGATTTCGTGCGCGCAAAGGCGCTGGTGCGCGCCGCCGCGCGCGCATTCGGCGCGCAGCATGCGGTGTCGCGTGCCCGCTGCGTGGTCGCCGAAGCGGAGATCGCGTTCGCGTCGCGCGATCTCGCATGGCCCGCCAGAACACTCGACGCCGCGACCGCCACGCTCGACGCGCACGGCGATCGCGTGAATGCCGCGCATGCGCGGTATCTGGCGGCGCGGCGTCTGTTGCTGATCGGCCGTCTCGACGAAGCGGAGCGCAAGCTTGCCGCGCTCGATCCCCGGCCGTTTCCGCCCGCGTTGCGTGCCGCGCATGAACTGGTGGTCGCGGGAGTCGCGCTGCGGCGTTTGCGCAGCGGCGCCGCTCGTGCCGCGCTGGCGCGGGCAGCACGCGCGGCACACGAGGCCGGCATTCCGGCGTTGATCGCGGAAGTCGAAAGCGCTTCGGCTGCACTGAGCAAGCCGGCGGCGCGCATGATCGCGAGGGGCGAAGAAGAACCGATCCTCCTCGATGAGATCGAAAAGCTGCTGACCTCGAACCAGGATGGTGGTCCGCTCATCGTCGACGCTTGCCGCTACGCGATCCGCGACGCCAACGCGGCGGTTGCGCTCGCGAGCCGACCTGTGTTGTTCGCGCTTGCTCGCATGCTAGGCGAGGCATGGCCCGACGACGTGCCGCGCGACGCGCTCGTCGCACGCGCGTTTCGCGCCAAACGCGCCGACGAATCACATCGCGCGCGGTTGCGCGTCGAGATCGGCCGGCTGCGTGCGGCGCTCGGCACGCTCGCGAGCGTCAGCGCGACGACGCGCGGCTTCGCGCTCGCGCCGCGGCAAGCGCGCGAGGTCGTCGTGCTCGCGCCGCCAGTCGAAGGCGAGCATGCGGCGCTGCTCGCGTTTCTCTCGGATGGCGAATCCTGGTCGAGTTCCGCGCTTGCGCTCGTGCTCGGCGCGAGTCAGCGCACCGTGCAGCGCTCGCTCGACACGCTAGCCGCGGCTGGCAAAGTGCAGCCGGTGGGCGAGGGGCGCGCGCGCCGATGGATGACGCCGCCGCTCGCTGGATTCGCGACGGCTTTGTTACTCCCTTCCCCGTTCCCTTCGTGATTAGGATGGTCATCATGAACCACTCTGCCGCCAGAATCGTCCGCGAATATGGGTAATGCCGTTCAGTTAAGGTCTTTCCGAAGATATCGAACGGTATAGCGAGCAGGACGGGACTTGACGGCCCGGTCGCATTGTCGACCGGGCCGTTTTACGTTGATGAGCAGCTTGAGGTGTTC